>JAPLJZ010000247.1:0-74363 GCA_026388335.1 Deltaproteobacteria bacterium | reverse complement strand
ATTTGATGTCCATGGACATCGATGGGAACGACTATTGGATATGGGATGCGCTGACTGTCGTGGAACCGCGCGTGGTTATCATCGAGACCCACATCGAGTTTGGAATGAACAGCATCGTGGTGCCTTATGACAAAGACTACGTGCATCCAGGAAAGCACCCTGAGTATTTTAGCGCCTCCCCGGGTGCCATGGAAAAGCTGGCCCGCAAAAAAGGATACCGGCTAGTCGGGGCAAATAATTACGGCTTTAATACAATTTACATAAAGGATGGAATCGGTGAGGACATTCTGCCCGCTGTCTCCGTTGAAAATATTCTTCAGCACCCGCGCAACAAAGAGCGGCAGAAACTCTTCGAGCCGATCAAGGACTGGGAATATATTCATGTCTGAACCATCAACCTTCAACTCTCAACGGTCTTTGCCCACTTTGTACCCTCTATTACGACCTACTGTACCAGGACAAAGACAGAGTTAACATAAATTATAGAAACCAGATTATGCCTACACGACGCAACGATAATACGATTACCCCAAACACATGTGTTTTGATACTCCTAATAATAACGACATTTATGATGTATTTTTTGGAGATAACTGCTTTTGGGCTTTATGAAGATGATTATTATCATGTTGGCTCGTACATAGGCAAATCTTTTTCAGATATATTTTCTCATACAATAGAGTGCTTCAAGGGGATGCCTCAAGGACGCCCATTAGCGTTTGCTTTCCCTGGAATTGTTACATATTTAGGTGTAAATTTATCAGATAATTTAATTTTCGTCTATGCTACGGGAGCTTTTTTTTGTTCAATAAATGCCTTTCTGCTATATCTCATATTACGAAAATGGTTAAGTATGCCAAGTGCATTCATAGGCGCATTAGTGTTTTTACTAAATCCTGCCGATACTATTAAAATACTCACACACGCCAATTTAACTCTTCAACCAAGCCTTTTTTGTGCATTATTGGGCATCTTATTTTATTTAAAACAAAAAAACTGGTGTTATATTTTTGCATACATTCTTGCAACTATGACGTTACTATTTTACGAATCGGGAATATTAATTTTCATTTTTGCGCCTTTTTTTGTAAAGCAGGAAAAGCGGTTGTTATGGAAACGATTGTTAATCCATATTATTGTAACTGTTGTGATAATTTTTCTGATCTTACTTTTGAGGTCGCACGGCGGAGAAGATCGGGTTAGTGATGTAATAACTGGAAATAAAATTTATTTGCTATTTAAAATTTTAAGTGCGCCGTTAATAGGTTTTTTAGGCTCCTTAAGGGCAATGGCTTATGGAACATTTAAGGGCATACAAAATGTTTTTGTAATTGAGATTATTCCAGTCATATTTTTAGGAGTAATTTTTATTTATTGGTTATATAGATGGTTTCTCGAAAATGAAAACAATATTACAATAGAAAACTACGCCATAAATATTCCTCAAAAAGTGCAATTATTTCTAAATAGATTCAGCAATTATTTGCCAGCAAAGTTAAATCTTATGATAAGTAAAAATATTCTTTCTTCCGACTGCACCACTTATATTTGTTTAGTTGGATTTACGATGATTTTATCATCGTATTTGCTGTCTTTTACTCATTATCCGCCAACTGCTATATCCGGCAGGGGAACGGGCGTTCATTTAGCCGCTACAATTGCATGGGGCGTTTTTCTTGCCGGTATATTAGAATCAATATTAGCTAAAAAAAATCTACACTATTTTAAAATATGTGCGCTTTCAATTTTTGGAATTATACTAATGCTTTGGAGTTCTTATGCCATTTACTTGCAAAAAGGCTACTCAACCGATTGGGAAGGACAAAAACAGTTTTGGAATGAAGTGCAACTTTTGGCGCCTGATATCGATGAGAATACTACATTGATATTTGATAATAAGATAAGAGAGTATTCTAAAACGTCAAGTTTTGGTAAAAAGATAAAGATAATAGAAGGCGCATCATGGGCATTGCCAATATCTTTTAATATGTACTACATTGCCAGCACAAAGGATGTGAAAAAACCAACCGCACATAGACCACTGGGAGATATAATTTGGAAAAAGGAAAATGGGAGAATCTATTTCTATCACAATGGTTTACCAAGCTGGGGTAAATGGTATGAGTTAGATTCACAAAATACAATCATGTTTTCTATGAATTCAAAAGGAGATTTACTAAGAATAGGTGAACTTGTAATACTAAACAACACATCTCCAATAGCTTTTCGTAAGAGTGACGGAATAAACTCAGCCATAATATCACAAACATTACCGTATGAAAATATTGGCAATTATTACAGCTTGAATTCAAACAAGGTTATATATGCTGAACCAGAATACACTAAAGTAAAGTTTAAAAAGTTTCAACAAAACAACAATTTAATATCATATCCACCACGAGGATACTTGTATAATTTTATTAAAACCGGTAAATTTGGCTTATAAAAAAAAATAATGACTCATTTGCTATCCAACATCAACATATTAAATGGTTTTCAGCAAACTTTAACCGGACAGCCACGACCATGTATATATCTATAATTATTCCGGCATACAACGAGGAAACCAGAATCCGGAAAACATTAAATAATGTAATAGATTATTTAAACCAAAAAGAATATTCATCTGAAATCATAGTTGTTAGTGATGGAAGTGTTGATAATACAAAATTAATTGTACAATCTTTTCAAGATAAATATCAGAACCTGGTTTTTATCGAGTATTTTCCAAATAAAGGAAAGGGTTTTGCGGTAAAGCAAGGTATGGCTATCGCTAAGGGTAGGTTTAGACTATTCATGGATGCAGATTATGCGGTTCCGATTGAATATATGACCACATTTTTATCGTTGATTAACTATAATTACGATATTGTAATAGGTTCACGGGGGCTTAAACAATCACAGATAGAAGCGCATCAACCTTTTATACGTGAATCGGCAGCGAAAATATTTGGCTTGATTCAAAGAGTGATATTACGGTTACCAATTATCGACACTCAGTGCGGATTCAAATTGTTCACAAAAGAAGCGGCTGAATTTCTTTTCCCTAAAATTACCTTCGATTGTGCTTATTTCGATGCCGAATTACTTTATATTGCCTATCATAATAAAATGCAAATCGGCGAAATTGGTGTTCGTTGGAGGCACGATGGAGAGACCAGGCTACCGATTGGGATAAAAAGAACAGCGGAAATTATTAAGAAATTATTCTATATAAAAGCATCAAAATACACCGAGTTAGAAGACGGAAGTCATGCAGACTGCTAAATGGCCTAAATCACGCCCATTGAAGATAGGATTTGAAGACTGAAATGAAAACTCAGAAGTCTGGGATAATCATGGTCATAGGTTGTTCTGTCCTTGGTACAATTGCACAACTTCTCTTCAAGGGAGCTGCAAACCGTTTGGCCAGTGAAGGTTGGCATAGCATGTTAACAAATCCCTATTTGTTTTTTGGTTATGTCAGTTACGGGTGCAGCACTTGTTTACTGATTCTTGCGCTAAAAAAGGGGCAGTTGTCCGTTCTATACCCGTTCATCGCTTTGACATTCGTCTGGGTGTCGATCCTCTCGCCCCTGATATTTGAATCAGACTCATACAATATTATGAGATTGACAGGCGTATTTTGTATAGTCGCCGGGGTAAGTTTCATTGGCTGGGGAAGTAATCGTGCATACTGAATGGTGGGCTATCGGATTAGTTATTCTTGGTACTGTTGTCGGGTCATTTGGCGCTTTACTTCTAAAGATAGGCATTGATCGAATACAGCCAAACCTACTAAGTATTATTTTTAATAAGAGAATAATATTGGGCATTTTTTTATATGTAATATCATCCCTTTTTTTCATTTATGCCCTCAAGGGCGGTGAGTTAAGTGTTCTTTATCCGATGGTATCTTTTGGTTACATATGGGTTACAATCAATTCTAAGCTTTTTCTTAAAGAATATTTGAACAAATATAAAATTATTGGAATAATCTTTATTGTCATTGGGATAATCTTTATTGGCGCATCTTGTTGAGGATATCAGATGTGAAGGCAATCTTATTTATAGCGAAAATCTTAACCCCTTAGCCCATGAACCATGAATCATAATTCGAACACCTACTGGGATTTAATTATACGCACTAAGTCCGGCTGGTTTGACCTGCACCTGAGTGACCTCTGGCGCTATCGCGATTTGACCATGCTTTTTGTCTGGCGCGATTTTGTGGCCCAGTACAAGCAAACCATCCTCGGTCCGCTGTGGTATCTGATTCAACCTTTATTTTCGACAATCGTATTCACAGTTGTGTTCGGAAGAGTAGCAAAAATCCCTACAGACGGGCTGCCCCCGTTTCTCTTTTATATGGCGGGGGTCACCTGCTGGACTTATTTTGCCGATTGTCTTACCAAGACTTCCGGCACATTTATTACCAATGCAGGCTTGTTTGGGAAAGTCTATTTCCCCCGCCTGACCGTGCCCCTTTCAATAGTTATTTCTAATATCCTGAAGTTTGGCATACAATTCCTTTTCTTCATTGGATTTCTTGCATATTTCATGATAAAAGGCGCGCACATAAAGCCTAATTATTGGATATTTCTCATGCCCTATCTTTTATTGTTGTTGGCGGGATTAGGTCTTGGGGCAGGAATAATTATATCCGCCCTCACAACAAAATATAGAGACCTCCAGCAGTTGGTAACGTTTGGTGTACAGCTCCTGATGTATGCAACACCGATTGTTTACCCCCTTTCCGTAGTACCCGAGAAATACAAATGGCTGGCCCTTGCCAATCCCATGGCACCTATCGTTGAGACATTTCGTTATGCCTTTCTTGGTTCAGGTTCATTCAACGGAATCTATCTTCTCTATAGCACTGGAACAACGCTGATCCTTCTTCTGTTTGGTGTTATACTGTTCAACCGGGTGGAGAAAACCTTCATGGACACGGTCTGAGAAATGAGCGATATCGTCATTCAGGTTGAAAACCTCTCCAAATACTACAACCTTGGCGTAGTGGGCACGGGGACCCTGTCCCATGACCTCAACCGCGCCTGGGCCAAACTCCGAGGCAAACCTGATCCCACACTCCGTATTGACCAAACAATTCAACAATTCAACAATTCAACAGGCAAAGCCTCTGATGACTACATCTGGGCGCTCCGAGACATCTCCTTCGAGGTCAAGCAGGGCGAGATACTGGGGATCATCGGCCGCAATGGCGCCGGGAAGAGCACCCTCCTTAAGATCCTTTCCCGCGTCACCGCCCCCACCTCCGGGGAATGCCGCGTCAAGGGCCGCATCGCCAGCCTCCTGGAGGTGGGTACCGGCTTCCATCCGGAACTTACCGGCCGGGAAAACATCTTTCTCAACGGCGCCATCCTTGGCATGACCAAGGAAGAAATCAAGCAGAAATTCGATGAAATTGTCGCCTTCGCTGAGGTGGAAAAGTTCATTGACACTCCCGTGAAGCGCTATTCCAGTGGCATGTATGTTCGTTTGGCTTTTGCAGTAGCGGCCCACCTAGAGCCGGAGATATTGGTGATTGATGAAGTGCTGGCAGTAGGTGATGCGCAGTTTCAGAAGAAATGCCTTTGGAAGATGGGAGATGTATCAAAAGAAGGGAGAACAGTGCTATTTGTTAGCCATAATATGGTGGCTGTACAGAGTTTATGTCAAAAAGTCATGCTCCTTGATAAAGGTGAAATGGTCCAAAATGGGCCTGCCAATCAAATTGTTTCTAATTATCTAAGATATTGCCTAACATCCACGCAAATGGATCAGGTATGGAAAAATCAAGACGAAGCGCCGGGATGTGAGGAGGTACGCTTTCGCAGGATTTCTATTCAAATAAATGATCAAGACAACAATATGATTACAATGGAAACGCCATTCTTAGTTATTGTCGAATATTGGAATGAAATACCCGCAGCATGCCTGCATATTACTCTGCACATTCGCAATGAGCAAGGAATTGTGGCTTTCACAACAGGCAGTTGCCAGGAACCAGGATGGAATGGCCAATCTTTGGAAAAAGGTATATACAGAAGTATTTGCCACATGCCAAAGAATCTTTTAAACAGTGGCCGGCATAGTATAACAATATTGGTTGTCAGGGATCTTGCCAATATAATATACATGTATGAGGATGCCTTGGTGTTTGACATTGTAGATAATAGAGACAGATCGGGCGGCTGGTTTGGTAAGGAACCAGGTGTCGTTCAGCCATATCTTGAATGGAAAACAGAATATGTGGGATCTAAAATTCCCTCTCAGAGACTATTGAAGAGATGATTAGATATAGAATGATCAACCCGGCGCGCATTTGAATGTGATATGACTAACCAGGCTTATAATCTTAAGTTTGAACGAATCGGCAAGGAAGTGACTATCTGGCCGCAAGCAAAGATTGTATCTCCTGAATCGATATGTATTGGCGATTCAGTCATCATTGATGATTTTGTTTTCATTATGGGTGGGGAAAAGACAATTATTGGAAGTTTTGTTCATATCGCTTCCTTCACGTCTATCACGGGTGGGGGAGAATTTATTATGGAGGACTTTTCAGGACTTTCTGGAGGTGTCAGAGTATATACTGGGAATGAAGACTATTCTGGTGCGTGTATGACAAATCCGACAGTGCCGTATCCGTATCGTGTACCAGTTCGATCATTTGTACACATAAAAAAGCACGCAATTATTGGAGCAAATGCAGTTATCCTCCCAGGTGTAGTAATTGGTGATGGTGCAGTAGTTGGTGCAAATTCCATGGTCACAACAGATTGCAAACCATGGACGATGTATAGAGGTTCTCCGGCGAGAGAACTTAAAACAAGACCGAGTGAAAATATCTTGAATCTCGAGAAACAATTACGAAAGAATATTTTTAACCAGAGCATCACAATGAAATAGAGAAATGAACTGAGGATAGCCTCAATATGAAAAGAAGCACACCTTTGGAAAGATTAAAATGAAATACAAAGACTTGAGTATTTTTAGTGGAAATCCTGCATTCAGTTCTATGTTGCACGTTGGACATCCCAACATCGGCAACCGTCAGCGTTTCCTTGAACTGATGAATGACATGCTTGACAGGCGATGGTTTTCTAATGATGGTCCTTATGTAAAGGAATTCGAAAAGAAAATTGCTGAATACCTTGGCGTCAAACATTGCATTGCCATGTGCAATGGGACCATAGCTCTGGAGATTGTCATTCGTGCTTTGGAACTGAAAGGAGAGGTTATTGTTCCATCTTTTACATTTATTGCTACCGCCCACGCATTGCAATGGCAGGAGATCACCCCTGTTTTTTGCGATATTGATCCTGGAACTCATCATATCGACCCCAAGATGGTGGAAAAGATGATCACTCCGAGAACTACGGGGATTCTCGGGGTCCATATATGGGGACGGCCCTGCGATGTTGAAGCTCTGTCTGATTTGGCCCAGAAACACAAATTAAAGCTCCTATTTGACGCTGCACATGCCTTCGGATGTTCGTACAATGGCAGAATGATCGGCAATTTTGGTAGTGCCGAAGTGTTCAGTTTCCATGCGACCAAGTTCTTCAACACGATGGAGGGTGGGGCAGTAGTAACGAATGACGATGATCTTGCTAGGAAAATGCGTCTCATGAAAAATTTTGGTTTTGCGGGCTATGACAACGTTATCTATATCGGGACCAATGGCAAGATGAATGAAGCGTCGGCAGCCATGGGTTTAACAAACATCGAGAGCATCGAGGAGATTATCACCATCAATCAGAGGAATTATGAATGTTACCGCAAGCACCTGACAGGGATTCCTGGAATCAATCTCCTCCGATATGCTGGACGTGAGAAGCACAATTACCAATATATCACCATTGAAATAGACGAAGCCGAGGCTGGCCTGAGTCGAGACGGGCTACAACAAGTGCTCTGGGCGGAAAATATCCTGGCCCGGCGTTACTTCTACCCGGGTTGCCATGGCATGGAACCATATAAATCCTTTTTCCCGCATGCAGGTATGCTACTTCCTGAGACTGAGTCCAAAGCAAGTAGCACACTCTGCCTTCCCACTGGAACTGCAGTCGGCACGAACGAAATATCAGTCATTTGCGAAATTATAAAATTAATAATAGACAATGCGGATTTGATTCGCGAAAGAATACGCAATCAGGAGTGATGTTTGAAAGTAAGCGTCTGTATTATAACCTATAATCAGGACAAATACATATCCCAAGCTGTAAAAAGCGCAGTGGAGCAGTGTGTAAATTTCGAATATGAAGTCGTGATCGGAGACGATTGTTCAACTGACAATACTCGGAACATTCTTTTGACTTTCCAAGCTCAATATCCGGACAGAGTCAAGTTACTTCTTCACGATAGGAATCTTGGTCTAAAAGGGAAGAATAATTTTGTTGCAACACTTAAAGCTTGTCGGGGTAAATACGTTGCTTTGTTAGAAGGTGACGACTATTGGACCTCTACACTTAAGCTGCAAAAACAGTTTGATTTCTTGGAGAATCATCCTGATTTTGCAATATGTTTCCATCCTACGTGGTGTTTCTATGAAAATAATGACTCAAAGCCATATGTTTTTCCTAACTATGACGGGAAAGATGTATTTACTGTGTACGACCTGCTGAAGGGGAACTTTATGCAGACATGTTCGGTAATGTTTCGCAATAAATTATTCGATGAGTTCCCAAAATGGTTCTACGACATTACGCTTGGGGATCATATTCTCCATTTGTTGAACGCCCATTATGGGGAAATAAAATGTATTGAAGAAACGATGGGTGCCTATCGTATTCATCCCGGTGGCATCTGGTCAATGCAGTTTAAAAATGACTTAGATAAATACATCTGTGAAGGTATAGAAGCATTGAAAAATTTCGACATATATACGGACCATCAATACAAGGAAGAAATCAAGGACGTCATGTTTTCACAATATATGAATTTAATTCAAACAATCCACAATGATAAAACACAGCGAAGACAGGTAATGCGGAAAATTCGCGAAGAACTTCCGATCCATTATATGCAATGGAAAGCAAAAATGGTTCTCAATACCGGCCGTAAAGTGCTGAAAAAACTTCTTCTGGCGAATTAATATGGTCCATTGTATGCCTCCCAAGGTATCAATCTGCATTCCAACGTACAACGAACCAAAATATCTGGGAAAATTATTAGAAACTGTATTTGTGCAAAAGTTTCCGGATTACGAGATAGTTATTACCGATGACACGCAAGACGATAGTATCAAAAACATTGCCAATCAATATGGGAACAAAAAGTTAAGATATATCAAGAATGAAACGCGCTTAGGTTCCCCTGAAAACTGGAACGAAGCGGTGCGTCATGCAAAAGGCGAATACATAAAGATTATGCACCATGACACTTGGTTTATAGATGACAAAAGTCTTGGCGAGTATGTCAATATGCTTGACCAAAATCCGCACTGTGATTTTGCTTTTTCCGCAACTTTAAATGAGTTCTCTTCAATTAATGAGACAAAAATACATGCTGCGGACGAGAACCAACGGACGCTGCTTTTTGACAATCCAGACGTCCTCTTTACTGGAAATTTTATAGGGAGCCCAAGCGCTGTAATATATAGGCACTCAGTTAAAGAAGGTTTTGATATAAAGCTTCAATGGCTAGTTGATTTTGATTTCTATATAAGGGTGCTACGAAATAATAGAGACTTTGTTTTTTGCTCAAAGCCACTTATCGGTGAGACAGATGCAAACAAAAATCGAGTGACCAATCTTTGCTCAAATAACAAACAAATAGAATTATCAGAATACTTGCATTTATTTAAGAAAATACATGGGAAAAATGAAAATTTAGATTTATATGCCCCCGTTCTGAGAAAGCTATTCATAAAATATAATATAAGATCAATTAAAGACCTCGATTGCCTTGGGATAGATCGACCCGAACCACAGAATTATTTTAAGCGGCTAATCTTAATCTCTGCCTTTTTTGGATTTAAGATGGCCACAAAAAGTAGAATAAAGAAAATATTAAAAGCGTTTATAAAATTTAATCAACGAATCTAAATAGGAGGATACTTTGAAAATACTTGTAACGGGTGGTGCTGGATATAAAGGGGTTAAGCTGGTGGCAAGGCTCTTGGAAAAAGGCTACAAAGTGACGATCCTGGACAATTTTATGTATGGTTTCGAACCAATCTTACATTTGGTGGAAAACGATGATCTTACCGTTAAGAAACAGGATATTAGAAACAATATTGATGATATAGCGGAGTATGATGTTATTTTTCACTTGGCAGGTCTGAGCGGTTTGCCAGCGTGTGCGGCAAATCCATCGTCGGCGCAATTGATTAATGTCGAGGCAACGAATCAGTTGGTAAGATCGTTGGGGAAAGGGCAAAGGTTAATATATGCCTCCACAACGTCTTTTTATGGAAAGTCCGGCGAAGAGTACACCGAGCATACTCCGGTGGATCCGGTAAGCCAATATGGCAAAACAAAGTACGCGGCTGAACAGATTATGATGGAAAGAGAGAATTCAATTAGCCTACGCTTCGCAACAGTGTTCGGCTTCAGCCCAAAAATGCGCATGGATTTGATGGTGAACGATTTTACCTATAAGGCCCTCAAGGAAGGGGTTGTTGTGTTGTTTGATAGTTACGCAAAAAGAACCTTTATCCATATTGATGATGCAGTCGGGTGTTACATTTTCGCACTGGAGAACTTCGAAAAAATGAAAGGGGATGTCTTTAATGCGGGTGGCGAACATCTGAATTATTCAAAGTTAGAAATTGCACAGGCAGTTCAAAAATATGCTAATTTTCAGATCATAGAGTCAGACGTTAAGGATAAAGACCTGAGAAATTTTTTGATTTCATATAATAAGATACGGAGCTTGGGCTATATTCCGGAAAAAACATTAGATGACGGCATTTCACAGATGATAAAGATATTCAACTATTATGATTATTTTACCCATTACCGAGTAATATAGGGGGGTGGTCCGTGAAGGACTTTGTGAGTGACGGTGTGATAATAGGAAGGCATATAAAAGGCGCTGATCTGAAGAGTGGCTTGTCGTTCTTTACAGAGGAAAGCGATTATCTTCAGCTTGGTAGCTGGAGATACGACAAGGGCAGAAAGCTCTCTGCACATATTCACAATTACGTGAAGCGCGAAATTAATCGAACTCAGGAATGTATTGTTGTCATGGCAGGATCCATTAAGGTAATCATGTATGATGAAGGTGGTGAGTTTCTGGAAGAGGTTCGTGTAAATTCTGGAGAAGCTATGGTTCTATTCTCAGGCGGCCACGGATATGAAATTCTCGATAACGATACGATTGTATTTGAAATAAAGAATGGACCATACCCAGGCGCTGAAAAAGACAGAAGGAGAATTTAGCTTAAATGGACAATCTTTTTTTCGATCTTTCAGAACTCAAAAGCTGCGGGAAAAATGTAATCATTGGTAAAACAGTTCGTATTCGATATCCAGAGTTGGTCGAAATCGAAGACAATGTCATCATAGATGATTTTACTTATATCTCAACGTCATTAAAAGTATGTTCTTATGTTCACATAGCTTCTGGATGCAAACTTATTGGTGGACGCGAATGCTCTGTAGAGATGCAGGAATTCACGAGTTTGTCACCGAATGTTGTTTTGTCTGCAGGCTCCGATGATTACGTCAACGGCATTGCTACACCCATAATTCCCGAAGAGTTCAAAGGAGGCGTTACAAAAGGGAAGATAATCATGGAGAAACATGCATTAATCGGAGCCAATTCAGTAGTGCTGCCTAATGTAACTTTTTTTGAGGGCGCACGATTAGCTGCCCTTTCTTTGGCTACGACGGATTTAGAAAGCTACACGCTTTACGGGGGCATCCCTGCCCGAGTTATAAGAGATGTAAATAAAACCCACATAGCTGGCTACGAGCTAAGATTCAGGGAGTTTATTGAACAGGAGAAATGATTATGAGTATTCCTCAAATGGAACCATGGTTCGGCGACGAAGAAAAACAGGCGCTTGTCGATTATATGAACGAAGGTGGCTGGATCACAGAGTTCAAACAGACTGAGAAGTTCGAGAATATGATTGCCGAATATACCGGGGCGAAGCATTGCGTCGTTGTCAATAACGGAACAATAAGCCTTACCTTGGCGGCATTAGCCTGCGGTGTGAAAGCGGTGGATGAGGTAATCATACCTAACTATACTATGATTGCCACCCCGAATTCGGTCAAGATATTTGGTGCAATACCTGTGTTTGTGGATGTCGAACGCGAGACTCTCTGTTTGGATATCAACAAAGTGGAAAATGCCATAACCCGGAAAACGAAGGCTATAATGTTGGTTACGGCCAATGGAAGGTATCCACAGGCAGGCATTCAAGCGTTTCAAGATTTGTGCAATCGACATTCCCTGGTCCTTATAGAAGATGCGGCACAGAGCCTTGGCTCCTTTTATCCTGATGGCCGGCATATGGGTACTGCCGGATTGGTTGGGAGTTTTTCTTTTTCAGCGCCAAAAGTCATCTCCACAGGACAGGGCGGCTGCATAGTAACAAACGATGAGCAAATTGCACGCAAACTACAGAGATTGAAAGATTTTGGGAGAGCAGAGGGCGGAACAGACATACACGATACGATCGGATATAACTTCAAATTTACAGACCTCCAAGCCTGTATAGGTATAGAGCAAATGAAAAAACTGCCCTGGCGTGTAGCGAGAAAAAAAGAAATATACAGGTTATACAAACGTTTGCTCGAAGATGTAGTCCAAGTGTCGTTTTTCAATCAAGACCTGGAGCGCACTGTCCCTTGGTTTATTGATGTTTTGGTTGAGAAAAGAGAGGACCTACAGAATCACTTAAAAGGAAGAGGCATAGGGACACGAATTATGTATCCACCGATTAATAAACAGAAGGCGTACAGTGTAGCCGGAGAACATAAAGTCTCAAACCTCATCGGCCAAAAAGGACTCTGGTTACCATCCGCCTCGCGCCTCACCGATGATGAGATAGAAATGGTTTCGCTGGTGATCAAAGAGTTCTATCGTTGATACGCTTGTTTGTATTCAGAATATTGCCATGAAAAAACTAAGAATATTCCTGGTTATGGGTGCTCGTGCAACTTCGATTGCCGGCAGTGAGATATGGTTGCGGAATTTTTATGATCCCCTCGTCTCGATGGGGCATGACGTAAGATTATACGATATTGACGCTTTTCTGTTAAGCCATAATGAAGTATCAATGAGTCAAAAAGCAAAAGAACTGCTCTCGAACGAGCTGCCTATTATATTCGGACAAGAACACGAAAAAAAAGGTTTTGATATCTTTTTGTCGTATCTCCACAGTGGTCAGATTGAACCAGATGTTTTCAAAGAAATAAAAAAAAAGGTGCTCACCGTAAATTACACAACTAATTTCCATCAGTTTTCATTGTACGAAGATATTGCACGGAATGTTGACATAAATATTTATGTGTCAACGGTGGCTAAGGGAGCGTTCGATAAGACGGGTGTACAAAGTTACTGGATGCCCTTTGCAGCGAATCCTGCCTTCTATAAGCCTTCTAAATTGAAAACTCAGGATATAGTATTTGTTGGGCAACCATATGGGATTCGACCTTATTTGTTCTGGCGGGTGTTGCAGTATGGTGTAAATTTGCATCTCCATGGGAATGGATGGCAAGTCCCTTCCCGGAGATATAACCCATCGTTGCTTAAGAATACCATAAAGAAAACTATGAACAGTCTTGGTCTTAATATAACAAAGTATTATGGTGATTCAATTGATAAAACGTTACAGCATTTGGATTCCGACCTGCGAGACCGTATAATTTTAAAAGTTAATATGGACTATCCAAGACATGTTCACTCGGCACTTAATGATGATGAATACACACAGTGTTTGGCTCAAGCAAGTGGAGTCATAAATGTTGCAGAATCGCGATTTAATCATGATTTTCTTGATCATCATGTTTTGTATGGCTCAAATCTCAGGGATTTTGAAACAACTATGAGCGGTACTTTTCTTTGCACCCAGTATTCCGATGAAATTGCATCTTTGTTTGATATTAACAAAGAGATTTGCTGTTATCATAATGAACACGATTTAGCAGAGAAACTTGGTTACTACATAAAGCATGAGACTTCCAGAGAAAACATAGCGAACGCTGGTTATAAACGGGCTATCCAGGAGCATACATGGACGCGGAGATTTAAGGATTTTTTTGATCATATATACCTTGCTGCGTGATCTGTTGACATTTATTTTATGAAGACGATTAATTCATTCTTTGTTTATACGTTTCTTATGATTATTCTTCCAAACGGTATCGGGTTTCGATCTTTACTTGATTTTTATTTATGGATGATTTTGGCAATACTTCTTATTATCCCCCCACTTCTCAAAGAAGTTAAAGGAAACTATTTTAATATTGAGACATTTGATTTAGTGATCTTGGCTCTCGTAGCGTTAGATGTTTTTGCTACATTCTTTAATCAGAACATGAGGGCCGCTGTTGCTGACTTTATAGCCAAATCTATGTATTTTATAGTTCCTTATTTTGCAGGAAAATATCTCATCAAAAGTGAAAAATCATTTTTGTCCTACGTTATTGTCTTGAATTGCGCCGCGCTCGTTGTGTCTATTATGGCGTTGTATGAAATGCGTACTGGAAACCCTTTTTTTCAGAGGTTTAGTTATTTAATGATGGACCCGGACAATTTGTGGATGAATAGTCAAATGCTGTATGAGAGGTTTGGTAGTGTAAGAGTTGCAGCAAGTTTTGCTCAACCAATTTTTTTAGGTGTGTTTTTGAGTCTCGTTGTATTAATGAATTTTATAATTATTCAGGAAAGATTAATGATTAGTAAAAATCAGAAAGCCATTATTTATTGTGTAATTATCTTTGCTGTCATAGGCGTAGTAGTCTCACAGTCTCGAACAGCGGCGATATGTTTAATATTAACATCTATTACATATTGGTTTGATCGAAGACAAAAAATTGGGATAGCGAGATTATTTGTATTTACCGTACCCGTGTTTGCCTCTGTTTGGCTCATATATTTTCTGTTAGGTCAGGCTTTTGATGATCTTATTTTTTACAGCATATTTTCTCCTGACGCACCTGGTGGTTTAATTGGAAGATCAAGAAATATTGCAGACTCATTTTATATGATTTTTTCCTACCCAAATTGGTTGGGAGAGAAGATAGTTACAAAATTCGATTATTATTGGTTCTTGAGTAACACTGACCTACTGAATGGGTACCTGAATAAATTCTTGCTGAAAGGTATCTTTTGCGGGATTGTATATACTTATGTCTGGTTCAAAGCAATTAAAGGTTCCTATCAATTAAGTAAGGATACATTGGTTGGGAAAATACTTTTCTATTCTTTTCTATATTTGGCTGTTGTTAATTGGATAACTTGGGTGGTGGTACAGAATGAAATATTATTTTTTGTTTTGCTCGGTTTGATGGTAAACCCCTTTCTGAAGCATTCTATGAACAATAGTGGAGGCAATCTAAATGAGAGCAAGCCTGCCTAAGGTAACCGTGTTGATGCCGGTGTATAATGGTGAAAAATACCTTCGTGAGGCTATAGAAAGCATACGTGGGCAAACATTCACGGATTTTGAATTCCTGATAATCAATGATGGATCTACAGATGAAAGTGCGAACATTATTGCGTCATATAACGACTCAAGGATAAGACTTGTTCACAATAATAAGAATCTTAAACTTGTAGCGACGCTTAACAGAGGAATTGATTTGGCAGAAGGAGAATACATTGCACGCATGGATTGTGATGACATAAGCCTGCCGGAGAGGTTAAGCAAGCAAGTGCGGTTTATGGATACGCATCGTGAAGTTGGCATCTGCGGCACATGGGTCAGATTTTTTGGAGAAGAGAATGATAGACTATGGTGTCCACCTACCGATGCAAATGAAATAAAATGCACCTCCTTTTTTACAAATGCGCTAGCCCATCCTTCTGTGATGATGCGTAAGTCACAGATGAAGGAACATAATTTATATTACGATCCTAAGTATATTCACATATTGGAGGATTTTGAATTATGGCACAGGTGTAGTTTTTTTTTCCCGTTATCTAATGTACCGGAAATTCTGTTAAATTATCGAGTTTCTTCTACAAGTTTTAGCCATTCAGTTAACGAGGTCAGGGCTCTCAATCTAGGAAATATTTACAGAAACAACATGCGCCTCATTGGAATTGAGGCTTCGGAGGAAGAAGTCAGTTTGCTTATTAGTATATTTTGGGGAGGAAAAGTTCAGGGTAAGGATTTTGCAATCAGGGTGGAAAAGATTTTGCTTAAACTGAACGAAATGAATAAAGTAAAAAAAATATATCCTGAAGATATTTTCTTTGGCACTATATCTAAAACATGGAGTTCTATTTGTCTAAATAGTAGTGAACCCGGCCTCAAGGAAATAAAAACATTTTGGAATTCACCGCTGCGGCGATTAGATATGTCTTTAGCAAAACAACTCATAAAGCGCATCGTAAAAAAATATGCTCAATACTAAGAATGGAATATTATTTTTTATGAAGGATTACAAAACATAAGGTTATGAAGTCTCTTCTATCGCAAACGAAATCCGCTCTTTATCCGCTAACTGTGTTCGCCGAAAAAGGTTTACGAAGGTGGAATAATTTTCTCGGCAGGCGCGAGGAATATTTACTTACTTCACCGGTGAATATTTATGAAATCAAAAGTAGAACGCTTAATTATTTATCCTCCCTGCGCGTTACGAAAAGGGGGAAGTTTATAGGCTATCGACACTCAAAAAGCTGTACTAAGCCCACACTATATTCGACCCTTGCAGTGCTACTTATTAAGAATCTTTATGATGAAGACGTTAATCACGCCGAAGAGGCGTTGGAATTAGTATTGAAAGCTCAAAGCGAAGATGGTCTTTGGCGTGACCCCGTAATTGAATGTAGGGAAGCGGAAACCGAGGATTGGTGGGGATGGCGACACCTGACGCTCCATGCATTAATGACCCTCGCTCTTTATGATAGACCGGCGCGTCGTGAGATTAGCTATGTAGTTCAATTTGCCAATCCTGACAAGTTTAGGAAGTTTCTTAATTCTCTCGATTGGGAAAACAAGGTTCATGATTCATCTAACGCGATACAGAATATCGGAGTAATGCTTCAATATTCAAGGGATTATCATAACTCAACAACTGCCGGTAAGCTTATTGATGTATTATACGAGATGCTTAGTGCTAAGCAAGACAGTCATACGGGGCTTTATGGTTGTAAATTTAATACACCAACAGAAATTTCGATAGGTGTTCAAGCAGGTTATCATTTTTGGCTTTTGTATTTCTATGATGACCTTGCTATTAACCACGTGGAGAGTATCATAGATAATGTCCTAAAGACGCAGAATCGGCTTGGCGGTTATGGCGTTAAATGGAACTCTAGCGCATGTGAGGACATTGATAGCATCGATCCTTTAGTGCGACTGGGTCGGCAGAGTAGCTATAGAAATGCGGATATTCAATTATCACTTCAGCGGGCCTTACCGGCACTTTTACATAACTTCAATGGTAATGGCGGGTGGGTATTCCGAAGACACGAGTCAATGACCATCGGACATCGCGAGATGTTCAGTGCAGTAAATGAAAGCAATTTGTTCTACACATGGTTCAGGACACTAGGATTGGCCTATTGTCTTAGCGGGTTGCAGCATCCACCACTGGAACTGCAATATCCGTGGAATTTCAGGCGCGCTCCTGGCCATCAGTTTCTTTGAACTTTAAAAAACCACGGACCTAAGAGTAAGATCGTCGAAGACTTTATGAAATGATGTTATGTCCACGTAAGGGGTCGATTAAACGCGCATGAGTTTGCTTTTGTCTGTTATTATTCCAACGCGAAATCGTGCGCAACGGATCGGAGACCTTTTAGACTCACTTGCTGTGCAAAACCCGGTACCGTTCCGTTGGGAAGTACTTGTAATAGATAATGGGTCTACGGATCAAACCTCGCAAATTGTTCACCAAAAAATGAGTGAGCTACCAATTAAAATTCGCTATATACATGAACCTCGGCTTGGCCTTCACCATGGGCGGCACCGCGGCGCAAACGAGGCAGAAGGTTCCTTCGTGGGGTATTTGGATGATGATATGGTTTTGGCGCCAACTTGGATTCAAGGGGTTGATATGGTCGCAAGCGACAAAGCGGTCGCCGTGGTTGGCCGTATTTTGCCTAAATGGGAGGCAAAACCGCCTGAATGGCTATTGAAAATGGCGAGCAATGGAGTCTTTGGTTACTTAGGATTACTTGATTTGGGGGGCGAAAAAAAGCCTATTGATCCAATGCTTGTATTTGGCGGCAATTGCTTTCTTCCCAAAAAGATAGTGTTCAGCCTGGGAGGGTTTCATCCCGATGGGGTGCCGACGGAGCACTTGCGATGGCGCGGTGACGGAGAAACCGCACTTATGTCCAGATTCAAAAAGGCTGGCTATAGAGCCTATTATGATCCCTGTGCCACTGCGTATCATATAATTCCCGCGAGCAGATTAACTATTGAATATATTTGCAACCGTGCCTACAATCAAGGTATTTCAAGATCGTTTTCGGATATTCGCCATAATGGTGGATTGATGTTGCAACCGTCGCCTGAAACAACAGAAAATCTGTATAAGCAATTTACCAGGGTGTGCCTTAAAGTACAACAGAAATCGTTTATGGAAATGTTGGGCGCATTTTGGAGAAGAATTGCATCGACACTATGTTGGTTTTCCCGAGATGCAAAAATTAGCAGACAAGTTAGAACGGCATATTTAGATGGCTATGAATTTCACCGGAATGAGGTCCGGAACGATCCAGAGCTACTGTCCTACGTTCTTAAGAAAAACTATTTAGAGTGTGACCAATAACGATAATATTGATTACGCCTCAATGATTGTAGCAGCATTATCTCTATGTTTCGTTCGGTGCCTATACGTATGAAATTGAAAAACCATTTGTCAATGTAAGTTTTCTCGCTATGGAACAAAAACCCTCTGTAAATTTTGTAATATTTTATGAATCAATTTTTCAATGTAGCCCGTGGCGAAATTCTATCCGATTATGGACTGAAAGAGGGTACGATGTAAATGTATATCAAATATGGGATTACAGAAATCATAAATATAAGGCTAATTTCTCAGATAACTTCAGGCTAGTCGAAGTTAAGATACCATATTTTCTGAAATTATTATTGGCCATAATAAAACGTATTTTCAGAGTCTTTCGGTACTTTAACTTGAAAGGCTTATCCGGGTTTGGCGATGCAATAGACCTATTATGTAGATCATTAATTTTTGTCTCAACTGTTTATTTAAAAACTAACAAAAAAAAACGGCATGTTTTCATTGCTGGCGATCCGGTAAGTTTGGCGGCGGTTTATTTGCTTCAACGTAGGACGAATAATGTGCTAATTTATTGGTCATTAGAACTATGGATAGAGAAGGACCTTCAAAATTTTGGTCAAATATTAGTGAAGAAAATTGAAAGATACTGCAACAAATTTTCTTTGTATACGATTGAGTTCGGGCAGTCGCGCTGTAACTTACTGAGTGTGGAAAACAAAATACCATTATCCTCTATGTTATCAATCCCCAACTCGCCCCTCGGTGCTGCAGAAATAAAGAGAAATTATTATTTCAATGAAATGTTCAATATAGAGAAAGACAAGAAAATTGTTCTTCATGCAGGTGGTTATGGCGAAGCTTATTGCATAAACTCACTGATAAACCAAATTGCCGCATGGCCATCTGACTGTGTGTTGGTAATCCACACAAAAGCAGAAATGAAATTGTCTAATAATGACATGCTGTATCAACTCCTTAAGAGAAGAAAAAATGTTTTCTTAAGTAATGAACCAGTGCCATTTGAGCGGCTTGACGATATATATTCGTCCTGCGATATTGGTTTGGTATTTTTTGATGGAACACATACAGCCATGAACACGAATTTATCGTGCCCAGATTTATCATCTGGCAAGATGTTTCATTATCTTAAGTTTGGTGTCCCGATAATTACTCAAAAATTGATGGGATTCGAAGAATTAATCGAAGGGAACGAGGTCGGGATATGTATAGATAAATTTGATGACATTACGGAGTCTATTACAAAGATATTGTCACATGAAAATGGCTACAAGCAGAATTGTATAAAAATGTTCCGCAAATATATTTTTAAAGAGTATCATGACAAGATTGTTCGCTTGATCGAAGAAGCAATTTAGATTCAGGTGGTTAGGATTATTCTATCGTAGCATGTGAAAGCGCCAAATGCGTGCTCAGTGATTTCAAAATGAAGAAAATATTGCTGCTTTGTGAAACTCTTGACCCCGGGGGTGCTGAACGGCAGGTTGTAACGGATGCGAATCTGCTAGCTGCGAACAACTGGAATGTAACCTTGGCTTATTGGGCAACTGGTAGGCTTGTTAACACGATAAATCCAGCAGTTGCTCAATTTTTAATCACATCCAGAAACTGGCTTGGCCGTTTAGTTTCTCTGTACTTTTTTTGCCGCAAAGGCCGTTTCGATCTCATCCATGCGCATCTCACTGGTGCCAACCTATTGGCTTCTGTTGTGGGTAGATTACTTAATATTCCAGTTATCATCACGGAGCATGGCCTAGGGCTTTGGCGGCTTAATGAACTAAAATTTCGCATCGTTGTTTCAGTCACTTTCAAGCTTGCGCATACAATTGCATGTGTTTGTATCGCAACCCAGACGGTAAAAATTGAGAGGGAGAATGCAGACCCGACAAAAACAACCATAATTTACAATTGTTATAGTTCCTTTGCCGTAGCTAAAACACAGATATCTCTCGCAGCGCGTTGCAGGCATCAAATACGCGAAAGTGCGATAGTAGTAGGCTTTGTCGGCAGATTGATTCCGGTTAAGAGGTTGGATCTGCTGCTGGCTGTAGCTGAAATTATTATGGAAAAGATCCCAAATGTAATTTTCTTAATCGTTGGCGATGGCCCAGACATTCCAGAGTTGAGGAATCAAGTGAAAAAAAGAGGATTGGCTAATATATTTCGCATAGTGGGTCCGCAAACGGATATTGCGCAATTCTACGAAATGATGGATGTGTTTGTGTTAACTTCCGAGCGGGAAGCCTTCTCTGTGGCCCTGTTAGAAGCGAATGCTTCTGGTTTACCTGCCGTTGTATTCGATGTGGGGGGAAACAAAGAGATAGTGGTTCATGGGGAGACAGGGTACGTGGTTCCGTTTGCAGATTGCGAGCAATTTGCGGACCGTCTCACAGCTTTATTGGCCGATGATGCCCTGAGAAAAAAAATGGGATCTGAAGCCAAACAAAGAACGGAAAATAATTTTTCCCAGACAGCCCGCCTGAAGGTACTTGATGGAATGTACCGGGAAACAGTAAAAGAGTGGAGTTGATGAAATCCCATCCGGTACCAATTATTATGTATCATTCTGTACGGCCGGCAAGGAATCCAAAATGGGTATATTCCCATTTAACATTGGAACTGCCTTATTTCATCCGTCAGTTAGAATATTTTAAGAAAAATGATTATTATGTGGCTTCGTTAGATGAAATAATAGCGCATAAGAAAGGAATCAAAAGTTTGCCCGCACGAAGCGTCTGTCTGACCTTTGACGACGGCTATTTGGACAATTGGGTTTTTGCCTTTCCACTACTCCGGAAGCATGGGTTTCGGGCTACGATCTTTGTCAGTCCGGAATTTATCCTGGGAGAGACAGATGTACGACCAAACTTAGAAGACTGTTGGTCAGGCCATTCTGATACAGCCGCTTTGGTTAGTGATGGATTCCTTTCATGGGCGGAATTGCAGGAAATGCAAAAGAGCGGAATTATTGATGTTGAGTCTCATACGATGACTCACACCTTTTATCCGATAACCGATCAGATCGTAGATTTTCACTATCCGGACGATTTCTGGATCTGGCTAAAATGGAATGCAGATAAAATGGTTAAACCATTTTACATGACGCAAGATCAGGAGGGTTTGGTGTCTTTCGGCACGCCTGTTTACGAATCATCGCAAGCTATTGTGGCCCGCCGTGTTGATGAAGACGGCACTTTGACAAACTATATTGTTAACTATGTCAGGCTTCACGGGGGGGCTGCATTCTTTTCCCGATTCGACTGGAGACAGGAATTGTTTTCAGTTTCACAGCAATACACGAAGCAGCATTCAGTGGTATATAAGCGAGAAACAGAGACTGATTACTTCTTACGCCTTAAGTATGAATTGGCTGAATCAAAGCAAATCATAGAAAACCACCTCTCAAAACCTGTTTCTTACCTTTGTTGGCCTAACGGTGGGTGGAATGAAGATACACATGCGATGGCCTTGCACGTTGGTTACGTTGCCACTACTGCTAAAGGTAGCAGTAATGTGTTTGATAGCCCTGACCCCACGCGTCTTTTGCGGATGGGCCTACATCAGGTAGGGGAATCAAAAACAATAAGCCGTTTATTCGTAACGTATGCATTAAATGCGCACCGGGAAGTCTGGCCATACGCTCAGTTGCGACGACTGTTGAGGCAAGTGGGCGCCACACCGATTCTCAAGAAACTATTATATTGAGGCGTTCATACATGTTGCCTTCTTCGCTGCGTAGTCTGATTGCATATAACATCTTGTTCCCCGGTGAGGATTTGCTTCGCCGCGTTCCCATCAATAAATTCTTCCGCTTTTATCGTAAGGCTCAATGGTGGTCACGAGAAGAAAACGATAGATATAAGCAAGCGGCGTTAAAGCGACTAATTCAACATGCTTATCAGACAGTGCCTTACTATCACCGTACGATGAAAAAAGCTGGAATCGTTCCAGATGATATTCGGGAACCGGGCGATCTTTCAAAGCTGCCATTTTTGACAAGAAAAGATGTCCTTGAAAATCTTCAAGACTTGATATCAACCGACCACAGTATAGAGACTTTAAAAAAAGGCGCATCCAGCGGCTCAACAGGGCAGGTCGTGGTTAGCTATCGTACGAGAACGGCCATTGGCGCAGCTTTTGGTGCTGAACGTATTGGTTGGGAGATGGCTGGTTATCGCTTCGGGGCGCGTAATGTCACCGTATGGGGCAATCGTATTACGGTCGAGGAACAATGGACGACATGGCATAGCCGGCTAAAGCAATGGGCTTATAGGAACAAGCGGATTGGGGCGTATCTGCTCACTGACGACCGGCACGTCAGAGATGCCCTCAAAACCATCCATGACTGGCGGCCTGATTATCTGAATGGCTATCCGAACGCTATCTACTTTTTAGCGCTTAAGGCAAAGGAGTTTGGTGTGGGCGGGCTGGCGTGTAAGGGTGTGCTGACAACCGCTGAAACCGTCTACGATTTTCAACGCGCAATGATTGGTGAAGTTTTCGGACCAGTTTATGATGGTTATGGATCAGGGGAAATCTCGGGCGTAGCCTATCAATGCAAAGCGGGCGGGTTTTATCACATTGTGGAACCACATGTAATCGTTGAGTACGCCGATTGTGGCGGGGATGAGTTCAAGGAGTTGGTACTTACCAACCTCGATAACTATGGTATGCCATTCATTCGTTATAAAGTTGGCGACCTGGCAGTGCTGGCTAATGAAACTTGCAGTTGTGGTCGTCACTGGGCAACATTAAAGAAAATCGCCGGAAGAACCGCCGATTTGATCACGACACCAACGGGTGGCGCTCTTTTAGTTCCCAGCTTTTTTGGCTCCAGTCTAATCAGCCAGTTACCCAAGATTCAACAATATCAAATCGCCAAAGTAACCCCTAACCGCATTACGATCCGGATTCAGGCGTCACCGCACTTATCTCAAGTGGAACTTGACCTAATTCGTAGACAAATAGCCCCGCATCTTGAAGGGAAAATCGAGTATGATATTGAGCAAGTGGAGAAAATTGCCTTGACTAAGGCCGGTAAGTTTAAACTTGTCATTGATGAAACGAAGCCCCTTTGACCTCATTAGGTTTTAAGCAGGAGGAATATAACGAAGCCAATTTTAACGATTATTCAGTCAACCCATGCATCATTACGTGGCATCAAAGAAGTTGGACTGCTTGAGAGACACAGAAGGTTATTGCAGGAGTATGCCAAAACATTTGATGTGGTCTTATATACATGTGACGAGGACGCATACGCCAAGGAATTAGGTGTCTCGCATAATCCGGTTCCTTGGCTACCGAAAACATTTGGTTGGCGACATCTGGTTTTTTACCTCTGGCTTGTATGGAAAGCTCCACGCATGAAAGGTGTAATTAAGGTATTTGGCAGCAATATCCCGACTTTACCTCTCGTAAAGATACTCTCTCGCAGACCGATGATGGTGACCTATCAGTTTGATTATGCTGAGGGAACTCGCATGAATGATAAGAAAGGGTTGAAATACTTGTTGGCTCCTCTCTTGGAGAGACTTGCATTGTGGCCCGCTGATCTTGTCCTTGTAACCGCTAAATGGCTTGAGGAGAAAATCCAAACAGTTTATGCAAAAAAGACAATCTTATTGCCTAATTGGGTTGATTTAAGCTCTGTGGCTTTAGCCTCTAAAGAAGTTGTGCGAAATAATCATTTAATTTTATATGCTGGGCGACTAAACTGGATTAAAGGCATAAATGTCCTTATAGATGCCTTTGCTCGCGTGAAGCTTCTCCACCCTGATGCGCGGTTAGTCATTTGTGGTGCCGGTGAGGAAGAAGAGAAACTATGCGCCCAAGCAGAAGCGTTAGGGCTGACCGATGTCCAATTCAAGGGGCGTGTATCTAATGCCGATGTTTTGGAACTAATGCAGTCTGCCGCAATTTTTGTCTTGCCCACGCTGACAATGGAAGGACACCCAAAGTCTCTAATTGAGGCCATGGTTTGTGGAGCAGCATGTATAGTAAGCAATGTGCCTGGGAATAGTGATGCTATTATCGACGGAGAAACAGGGCTTCTATTTCCGCCTGGTGATGTTGACGCTTTGGCTGGTTCACTGAATTGTTTGCTTAAAGATTCAAATTTGCGAAAAAGACTTTCAAGTAATGCCCATCTGAGTGCCCGAACCTTTAATTTTGCGCATATAGTCAACTTAGAAATACAAACTTTACATAATCTATATGTCAAACTACCGAAATGACTCTACTTAGTAAAGCGACCACAACGGCATCTTGCACGGTTTCGATAGTAACACCATCTCTAAACCATGGTGCATATATCCGCGCAGCCATTGATAGTGTGTTAGCCCAGGACTATCCTATGGTAGAATATACTGTCCTGGATGGTGGCTCCACCGATGATACGTTGGATATATTGCGTGATTATTCAGGAAGAATTGGTTGGATTTGCGAACCAGATCAAGGCCTTTATGATGCTGTCAACAAAGGGTGGCATAACGCCAAGGGTGATTATCTGGGATACCTTAATGCAGATGATGTGTTATATCCTGGTGCAATCTCAACGCTTGTAGGTGAATTAAACGCACATCCTGAGAGCGCTCTCGCCTACGGGGGTAGTGTTAGGCTCTCCGAACAAGGTATTCCCGTTGATCATTTGCGGGCTGGGCTAACTGACTATGATCGGCTAATTAGACATGGAAACAATATTTTTACCGGGGCCATGCTTGTACGGAGATCTGCCTTGAAGAACATTGGTTTTTTTGACACAGCATATAAATACGCTGCTGATTACGACTTTTGTATTAAGGTTGCCAAGTGCTATCCATTGCGTTTCATAGACCAATTCTTGGCCGCCTTCAGGGTGCATCAGAATTCTAAAAGCCAAAACAGCCGCTGGAAAATGTGGCATGAAACATTAACTATAAGTTATAAACACAGCCATAAAATATATGCAGGGCTATACACAAGGTATATCATCGACCGTTTAATACACTCTTTGCCAGAATCTTTTCTCTGGGATGAAAAACTGATCCCACTGCGCAAGAAACTGAGGCGACTATGGGGCTTAGGTGGATAAATATGCATACTATTTCTATTTATCGCGTTTTTAAAAATCACAAAGAACTTCGTATTCTTCTTTTTAGTGTCTTCATATTCTTTTTTTGTGCGGGTGTTTGTTTCGCCGCGATTAAGATACAAACCGGTGACGGTCTATCGATCCAATTTGATGAAAATGGAAACGTAAGTCGCACTGACTTTGATGACAAGGGCTCGCAGGTCAAAGGTATCGGTGGGTTCTATGCCAAGGATATAGCAAGTGGCAGTGAAACAAAATGGTTCAGAGGCAAAATGGAAGGTTCAAAAACAGATGCGGTCTTTGTAGCCAGTAGCCCAGCGCTTCAACTTAACCTTCTTGCCCAAATCCGAACCGATGCCAAGAAAATTATGTTCGATTTGACGTTAACATCCCTGTCAAAATTGGATCGGTCGCTGGCAGTTGGGTTTGCCTTGCCCATCGATGCGCTCGGATGGTATTGGTATGACCATCTTAGGGAAAAGCGTAAGATTGAAGCTGGAAAGATTTATGAAGAGAGCGTCACTGTTCCTGCAGGCGAGTCTGGAAAAATGGCACGATACTGCTGGTCAGCGATTTCAAACGATCAAGTAGGATTAGCGCTTGGCCTACCAATGGATAGCCCCGCTGTGTATCGTTTGATCTATGATAGCCAATCAAAGCAGTTGATCATTCGTTATGATATTGGTCTCACGAAAGATTCCAAGATTCCATCTACGGTAAAAATCAGATTCATACTTTATAAAATTGATGAACCTGCTTGGGGTATGCGTTCGGCTTTGAAAAAATACTATGAAATGTACCCTCAATGGTTTGAAAAACGTGTCAAGAAAGAAGGCATCTGGAAGAATTTTGGCAGAATAGAGGATATTCCTAACTGGGAAGATTTTCAAATTGGTTTTCACGAACAGCCGGTTGACGCGAAGGCATTGGAATTCGATAGGCAGAACGACATCAAAAGCTTTTATTATGATGAACCATGGGATTTCTGGCTGCATATGCCAAAGGGAAAGAAATATAGTTACGATGATGTATTGTCCTATTTAAAAGAGACGGGCAATAAACCAGGGCCTCATAAAAATGGCGCCACCCTTTCAAGCGCATTACATGATGAGAGTGGGCGCGTGATAGGCTCTTTTAAGGACGAATCTTGGAGTTACGGTGGCTGGTTCCCACTGAATTGTGCCCCGGAATTGCCGACGGTAAATTCTAAGGGGATTAACGCGGCCAGGTATTCTGCGAATGAATATTTAAAAAATGTTGCCAAATACGACGGTATTTATATCGATGGTTCTCCTGAATATACGGGTAATTACCTAAATTTTCGGCGCGACCATTTCAAGTTCACTGATTTTCCGCTTACCTTCTCGAGCAAGAACAAGAAAGTGGCGATTTTCAATTTATTAACTAACTATGAATATCTTTCTTGGCTAAACACCTCAATTTCTCATGCTGGTTTGCTAACAATGTGTAATGGCGCCATGCGGGCAAGTTTTGGATTTTATAATCACTTGATTGATATACCCGGAACCGAGGTCTGGTGGGCGACAGCGCCAAATCAGATGACACCGGAGCCAGATTCACGGCTCTCTTTTCGGCGGGCTTTTTCGTATAAGAAACCATATTTGCTTCTCATGACGGGAATTCAGAAATTCAACCACGACATGGTTAAGCAATACTTAGGGCGCTCGCTTTTTTACGGTTTTTATCCTGCGATGAATGGCGGCGCCGAGAAGAAAGGTGACGATTGGCAACGTTATGAATTTTACAAGTCTGATATGCAGAAGAGAGATCAACAGCTCTTTCGGGACTATTTACAGCCAATTGTTCAAACCTCCCGGGCAGGCTGGGAGCCTTTGACTTATGCTGTTTCCTCGAAACCTGACGTTTTCGTTGAGCGATTTGGCTATGGAGAGAATAATACCTTACGGTTTACTTGTTTAAATAGTGGGAAGGACAGAACTAATTTTGACTTATTTGTTGATGCAAGAAAAATAAGAGTCGGTTCTCGGCCTGTCTACGCTGTTGATGTTCTGGGACACACATTTCTGAAATTATCGGTCTCAGAAACACAGATTCAGTTAAAAGACGTATTTTTATCAGCAGGCGATGTGACAATTATACAAATAGGATCTTTGGATGCAATTATTAAAGAGCATATTGAAAGAACCGTAACAAGTATTGAGACAGTCTTGCGCGACCTGAACGCTGCCGCAAAGGTTGTCGGAAAAGAAGAAACGAAATTGTCACTAGCGGCTCTTATGAAAAAACTTGGTTCACAGCAAAATGTCCGTCAGATTGAGAATATAACACAAGAAATGATGAAAACGAAAATTGCCGTCGATAAATTTGCAGGTTCACCTGATTGGGTGTCTAATCCCTTATTGTATGGATCTTCACGTGCTTTATCAACGAATCTTGAATTTGTTCTATCAATGTTTAAACAGCCTTGACAACGCTATACCGGTCCAGAAATTGAAAATAGCCTATATTGGCATAAAGGGTTTACCATCAAAAGGCGGCGCGGAACGTGTCGTTGAAGCCCTCGTAAAAAGAATTTCTGTAAACCATCAAGTGACAGTCTACTGCAGCAGTCATTATACACCCCCAAATTTCAAATTACAAAATGTTGAACTTATAAGGATTAAAGGTTTACCTGGAAAAGTATTTAGAATGCTAACCGTTGATCTGATTGCAGCATTCCATGCAATATTATTCAGAAAATATGATTTAATACATCTGCATAATATAGAAGCAAGTATCGTCCTACCAATTCTTCGCTTTAAATATCCTGTGATAGCAACGGCCCATGGAAGATTTACCAAAGGAAATAAGTGGAATTCTTTTGCTGTTCTTTTATTAAACTCGATCGAATATTTATTTGCTCAACTGGCCAGCGCCAGCACAAGTGTTTCCGCGATTGATGCACGGTATTTGAGTATGAAATGCCATCGTATCGTCCATTATATTCCTAATGGAATTGATGATGAAGAAAAGGTGGATCTTGCTGAGTCAAAAAAGATTTTAAAAAATTCCGGCTTAAATATTGATACGGATGAATATTTCGTTTTTGTTGCAGGGAGGATTATTCCTCTAAAAGGTGCGCATGTTCTGCTGGGTGCTTTTCAGCAATTAGGCAGTACAAAAAAATTAATTATCATTGGAGATCTATCACAAGCACATCCCGCATATTCTCGAATGCTAAAATCCATGTCAAATGAGAATGTAATCTACATACCGTTTATTTCTAATGAATACGCCTTGTTTGGGATAATCAAGATGTGTAGTTTATTTATAATGCCATCAATCAGCGAAGGAATGTCAATGGCTTTGTTGGAAGCGGCAGCGCTCGGTGTTCCAATAATATGTAGCAATATTCATGCGAATAAGGCTGTATTAGATAATGATCATGCTTTATTTTTTAAAGTTGACGACTCGAATGATTTAAAGTCAAAAATTGAATGGGCTATGCAAAATCCTGAGATAGTTAAAGCGATGGGATTAAAAGCACAAAATTGGGTGCGTGGCAAGTTTTCATGGGATAATTTAGCACAGCAGTATGATGAACTCTATCATTCGTTTGCATAGCGATACACCGATCACGCCTTGGACAGACCCAATCCCATGTACCACGCGGGGCTCTTAATCAGCGGTGGCGGGAGCATGAACAGGGAAGCAGTGGTGCTGGGAACCCCCACTTATTCCCTGTTCAAAGGAAAATTGGCCGCCGTTGATCGCCACCTGATCGAAAAGGGCCGGATGGTTCATTTGGATGAAATGGAGAAAATTCCCCTGGTTCTCCTGAAGAAGAAGGATCAGAATGGTTCCTCATTGATGAAATCAAAAGATCTTGTCGAAGAAGTCGCGGAAATGTTCCTTGATTTTACGATCATTGGTGTATATACTAAAAATATATACGAAATAGAGAGGTGATAAAATGGATACAGCAAAGTTGTTTCAGAATGGGAGTTCTCAAGCAGTAAGGCTGCCCAAGGAATTCAGAATTCCCGGAAATGAGGTAAAAATATTTAGGAAAGGCAATCATGTTATTCTGGAGCCCATAGAAACGACATGGGACCCGTTGTTTGAATCGCTCAGTGAATTTCCGGAAGATTTCATGAAAGACGGGCGTAATCAACCAGACATGCAGAAAAGAGAATCCTTCTGATGCGCTATCTGTTTGATACCAATATTTGCATCTATCTCATCAAAAAACACTCACCAGAGATTCTTGAGCGATTCCGGGAACATTCACCACAGGATGTTGCAATTTCCACAATCACCCTCTTTGAGCTTCAATACGGGGTTGAAAAAAGTCAATTCAGGCAACGTTCCGAGGATGCTCTTGACAAATTCCTTCTGCCATTGAACATTATTGACCTGGATCGTTCCGCTGCGATTGAAGCCGCAGCCATTCGTGCACAACTTGAAAAGAAAGGAATATCAATTGGACCTTATGATCTTCTAATAGCAGGTCTTGCCCGATCACGAGACATGATATTGGTGACTAACAACACCAAAGAATTTGAAAGAGTTGTTGACCTGCATCTGGAAGACTGGCGATAAAATTGGAGAAAATAGGGACAGAAACCTCTTTATTCACCCTCCCTCATGTACCAATGTAAATGAGACACTTCCTCGCTTGTTCTTGACAGCTTGCGTGTTTTTTCTTGACGGATGTTCGAATGGAATGTATCCTTGTTGTAAGGAGGTAAGGAATGCTTGCCAAACTCACCACAAAAAATCAGCTTACGCTACCACGGGACATTGTTAAAGAGTTCCAGGGGATCACGTATTTCGATGTCGCCGTGGCAGATGGGCGTATCCTCCTGGCGCCCGTAAGAATGCAGCCCTTGGGCGCCAATCTGGATGGGATCCGTAAGAAGATGGAGAAACTCGGGATAACGCCGGACGAGGTGACCGACGCAATCCGTTGGGCGAGAAAGAAAGAGACGTGATCCGGGTCGTTCTGGACACGAATGTCCTTGTTTCCGCGCTGCTTTTTTCCGGAGAGCTGGGATGGATCGTCGAAGGTTGGAAATCCGGCGCATTTGTTCCGGTTTTTTCGCGCGAAACCTTTGACGAGTTTAGGAGGGTCCTCTCATATCCGAAATTTTCTCTGACGATTCAGGAAATCGCCGCCCTCATCGAAGACGAGGTACTGCCTTTTTGCGAAGTAGTCGAGATTGGGGAAGCGATCCTTAGCGTGTGCCGGGATCCGGCGGATGATCCATTCCTGTCCTGCGCCGTGGCCGCAAGCGCCGATTGCATCATAAGCGGAGACAAAGATCTCCTCACTCTCGGCAGTTTCCGTAATATCCCCATCATGACCGCCGCCGCCTTCCGCCAGAGGGACCTTTGAAAATCTACACTTTCCTGTCATCCCAGCGAAGGCCGGGGGAATATGGGGGGGGAATATGGGGACACAAAACTTAATGCACGGTTCAGATTTACCTCGATCTCAAGGATCATCCGGAAAGGTCTGCGGAGGCTGCCGAACAACTCCGTAAAGATTTCCTGAACTGGAGGCGGCGGTCCTGGGAACGCCGACTTATTCCCTGTTTAAAGGTAAATTAGCCGCCGTTGATCGCCACCTGATCGAAAAGGGCCGGATGGTTCATTTGGATGAAATGGAGAAAATTCCCTTGATTCGCCTGAAGAAGAAGGACCGGGGTGACTCCTCGCTGATGAAATCAAAAGATCTTGTCGAAGAGGTAGCGGGAATGTTTTTGGAGGAATAAACGGAGAGATATGAGTAAATTATTTCACTTGACTGATCGATCAAGTTGCCTTATTTAGTCAAGCATGAGTGACAAAAGTAAACATAATAATTGGTTAGCCGGCGCAACCCAGGTATTTTCCGAGCTTTTGGGCATCGAGCCTGATGCCGTCCTTGCTGCCCAACCGATTCCCGGCGTGGATCTGGCTCTTCAGGCGTTGGGTAAACTATTTGTCGTGGTGTACAAGTCGTCCAGTTCGATTATCCCTATGAAAACGGCGATCGAGCAACACCGGAAGCTGTCGCTTCCTATAGACGTACAAGCCGTGCCTGTCATTTGCGTCCCTTTTATGGGTTCAGCCGGACGCACCGTCTGTGAAGAGGCCGGCATCGGCTGGTTCGACCTTTCCGGCAACGGACGGATCATGGGTTCGGGACTTCATGTCCGTGTCGAAGGACGTCCCAACCGCTTCAATGTCAGAGGCCGGCCGGCCGATATATTTGCACCTAAAAGCTCGCGGATCGCCCGCTGGCTCCTCATCCATCCGGGAAAGTCTTTCCCCCAGCGGGAATTGGCCCGGACCGTCGGCATGGACGAGGGCTTTGTAAGCCGGATCGTCTCCCGAATGGTAAATGAAGGTTTGATCCGGCGCGATAAGTCGGGAAATTTGCTGGTGCAGGATCCCGCAGCGCTCATGGAATCATGGAGGGAGATGTACCGAATACAGGCGCATGCATGGATACGAGGTCATATAGCGGCGCGAACCGGCGAAGAGGCGTTACAGCGGTTGGCGGCCGACTGTCAAAATCGAGGGATCGCATATGCCGCCACCGGCCTTGGTGCGGCCTGGCTCTACACCCATTTTGCGGCATATCGCACTGCAAGCATTTACCTGAATGAGGCTCCGTCGCCGTCCTGGTTGGCAGAGATCGGCTTTCAAGAGGAACCTCGGGGTGGCAACGTATGGCTGATTGAACCCAAGGACGAGGGGGTATTTCATGGCGCCGGTGAAGTCGCAGGCATCCGTTGCGTTCATCCGGTTCAGGTTTACCTCGATCTCAAGGATCATCCGGAAAGGTCCGCAGAGGCTGCCGAAAAACTCCGTAAAGATTTCCTGAACTGGAGGACGAGTGATCGCTAAACCGACACGGGCATCCGATTATGTTCCGAAACAGGTGGCTCTTGTTCGGGCTGTTTGTCTTTTTATAGCAACGAAGCTGGGCGACCTGATGGATGAGCTTGTGGTGGTGGGCGGGCTTGTTCCTTCACTCATCATCGACCAGTCAACCCTTTCTCCGGAGACCGATACTCATGTGGGTACGATGGATCTGGATGTCGGCTTGAGCCTGGCGATCTTTGATGAGAAACGGTACGAAGCCCTTGCGGAACGCCTCCGGCGGGCCGGGTTCGTCCCGGATACAAATGAAGAAGGGCGTTTGACGAATCAACGATGGAAGATCAAGGACTTCGGACATGTTACGGTGGACTTTCTCATCCCTCCGTCGGACGACAGAGATCAGGGCGGCAGGTTGAAACACATTCAGTCCGATTTTGCGGCCATTGTCACCCCCGGTCTTCGACTGGCTTTCATTGACCGGCAACAGATCACGCTCTCAGGCAAAACCATTATCGGTGAGGAGGCCTCACGTAGGATATGGGTTTGTGGTCCCGGGGCTTATACTGTCCTGAAAACCCTTGCGTTCGATGGCCGCGGGGAAAACAAGGATGCCTATGATCTTTTTTATGTGCTTCGCAATTATGGGGCCGGGATAGGGGACGTTGTTGACAGGCTTCGGCCCCTGCTTAAGGACTCTGAAACCAGAAAAACCATTGATATTCTTAAGCGTGACTTTCTAAACCAGGATGGCCTTGGCCCCCGAAGAGTTTCTGAGTTTATACATGGAGCTCCCGATGATGATATCCAAGCGGATGTAGTGGGATTTGTTCGCATGCTGCTGAAAGGATTGGGCGAATGAAGTTCATCAATCTTTTTCGCACGAAGCATGTGCCGACCGGTGAGCATGGCGGTAAGAAATTAGGGAACGAATGAAGAGATTTATCTGGCGGACTTTGCGCCCGTTGAAGATTACCTTTCCAGGCTCAAGATATCGCCGGGGAAAATTCTTGCTGTTATGAGGCTTCCTGCCACACGGGCTTTGTATCATCATTTTGAGAACCCCCTGTTTGAAGCCGCCCTTGAACACGTCGTATCGAATCCGGATTGCTTTGTTGGGAGCATGAACCGGGAAGCGGCGGTGCTGGGAACCCCCACTTATTCCCTGTTCAAAGGTAAATTGGCCGCCGTTGATCGCCACCTGATCGAAAGGGGCCGGATGGTTCGTTTGGATGAAATGGAGAAAATTCCCCTGATTCGCTTAAAGAAGAAGTACCGGGGTGGTACCTCTTTGATGAAATCAAAAGATCTCGTCGAAGAAGTAGCGGAAATGTTCTTGGGGAATTAGCATAATTAGTAAAGGAGGTTTTTAACAATGCAGGTTATTTCAGTAAAATACAAAGATGGCGTATTCGTTCCTGTCGAGCCATTGCAACTGGACGGGGATTCCGATGCCGTTGTTGTGATCAGTGATGAAAAACCCCACACATCCGAGGAGCATGTGAATCTTTATCAGGGGGAGGCCAGAAGCTATTTTCAGAAGAATTTTCCGGGGATGGAAGTCAGCAAGGATATTTTGGAATTGGTGGGCATTCTGAGACAGCCACCGGGAAAATACGACAGGGAGGCCTACCGGGAGCACCTGTGGAGGAAGCATCGATGATCAGGATACTTCTCGATATCAATGTGGTTCTGGATATTCTGCTTCCCCGGCGTGAGTTTTATCTCGACAGCTTTGCAGTCCTGAATCTCTGCGCCTTGAATAAGGTGGAAGGGTGGTTGAGCGCGGATTCTTATTCGACGGTGCACTACTACCTGAAAAAGGAATTTGATGAACTTGTCGCGCGGAACAAGATATTCACGAACCTGCGCTCACTTTCCGTCCTACCGGTCCGGAAATCTACCCTCACGGAGGCCAATGCGTCGTTATCTCCGGATTTTGAAGACAACATGAAGATGGCAGCGGCCAGCCAGTTCAATCTGGATTACATCATCACCCGCAACACAAGGCATTTTCAGGGTTCTCCTGTGCCGGCTTTCACACCTGCCGAATTTGTCTCGCTTTTCAAGGAGACGAATAACAATCCTTTGGTTTCATCTGTTCCATTTGTCGACCTGAAGGCGCAGCATCATCGAACATATAACGAAATTGATGACAAACTCACGGATGTTATTGCCAATACGGCCTTTATCCTGGGGAAGTATGTGGAGGAATTTGAAGGTGCATTCGCCGCGATGCAGGGGGCGAAGCATTGCATCGGTCTCTCCAGCGGGACGGACGCCTTGCATATCGCCCTGCTGGCTTCGGGGATTGGACCTGGCGATGGGGTGATCCTGCCGGTGAATACGTTTATCGCTACTGCCGAGGCGGTGTCGCTTTGCGGAGCTACGCCGGTTTTTGTGGATTGCGATGAATACTATAATGTTGATGTTGAGAAGGTGAGGGAATTAATGGAAGGGCATCCCCATTTTCACCCCCACCCAGACCTCCCCCGTCAAGGGGGCGGGAATATTCAAATTAAGGCGATTATTCCTGTGCATCTCTACGGGCAGCCGGCTAATATGGAGGCCGTCGGCGCATTGGCTGATCAGTATGGTTTAACGATTGTGGAAGACTGCTGCCAGGCGCATTTGGCGCGATATCAAGAGAAACCGGTTGGGAACTTTGGGGCTTTTGGCGCCTTCAGTTTTTTCCCCGGTAAGAACTTGGGGGCTTATGGCGAGGCGGGGGCATTGATCACCAATGATGATGGACTATATGAAAAGGCCAGGATGATCCGACAGCACGGGGAAATACAGCGTTATCAGCATCAGGTGATCGGTCATAATTACCGGATGGAGGCCTTCCAGGGAGCGGTGCTTTCCGTGAAGGCGAAATATCTGGCGGAATGGACGGAGAAACGCCGGGTCAATGCCGCTTTATATCGCGAATTCCTGAAAGATGTTGAGGAGGTGCAGGTCCCGACGGAAAGAGAAAATGTTTACAGCGTCTATCACCTGTTTGTAATTCAGGCAGTCAGGCGTGAGGCTTTGCAGAAATACCTTCTGGAAAAGGGCATCGCGACGGGGCTGCACTATCCGACGCCTTTGCATCTCCAACTTGCCTATCAGCACCTGGGATATAAAACCGGTGATTTTCCGATTGCGGAAGCCGGGGCGAAAAGGATTCTCTCCCTGCCCATGTACCCGGAACTTGATGAAAGACAGATCCGGTATGTTGCGGATCAAATCAAGGACTTCTATGCCGCGGCGGGATGATCGCCGTCAAGACCCTGCCGTTCGCTTCGTCTTATCATGATTTCTAAACATAAAATCTCATTAGCCCTTTTGGACATCACCCTGCTGGTGGCCGGTTTTTCCCTGTCCTTCTGGTACGTTTTTGACTCCGGTCTCTATGGATCTGCGCGTGCATATCCGCCTTATTTCATCCCCTCCATCATCGTGCTCACGGTGATCTTTCTGGTCGTGTTTCAGTTGAACGGGCTGTACAAGTATCAGGCCATTGCAAATCCTGTCCATCAGGTGCAGTCGCTGTTGAAATGTTATTTCCGGGTTTTGGCGGCATTTATCCTGCTCGTTTTCTTTATGAAGACTGCGTACATTGCCGACAGCCGCCTGACCATCGGCCTTGGTTTCCTTTTCAGTTTCACATTCATGATCCTTGCGCGTGTCCTGACGGTTCCTCTGGTTTTCTATTATTTTGTTGACAAGGGGATCATCAAGAAGCGGGCACTCATCATGGGCGCCGGTGAGCATGGCCAACAGGTGCTGGATCATCTGCGGCAAAGCCATGAGAATTACTTTGAGATTGTCGGGTTTTGCGATGACAACCCCAATTTACTGGGTACATATGCCTTCGGGTTTCCGGTACTGGGTTCTAGCTCCGATATACCCCAATTGAAGGTGCAAGCAAAAATCCAGGAGGTGATCATTGCCATCAGCAATATTAACCGGGGGGATCTGGTCGCGTTGATCGAACGGTGCAAGGAAGCCGATTTGGTGATTCATGTCATATCGAACCTTTTTTCGCACGTGACTGAGAAACTGGAAGCAGAGGCCTTTGGCGGGCTGATCACATATCGCATCGAATCCCGCCAGCACGGCATTGTCCGCGCTGGCATAAAACGAATGATAGACCTCTTGTGTTCTGCCTTGGCCCTCTTATTGGTAAGCCCGGTTTTTTGCGCCATTATCTGGGCTATCAAAAGCGAATCTCGAGGTCCTGTTTTTTATCGGCCGACGGTTGTCGGCAAAGGGGAAAAGGTTTTTCTCACTTACAAATTCCGCAGCATGATTCCTGAAAATAGTCCCTCGCCGGAAGAGAAGCAAGCGTATGAAGAAGGTAAAAAGAGGCATCTTGAGTTTATGCAGGATTTTATCCAGGGGCGGGTAAAGGACGCATACTTCGTGGAAAACGAATGCAGGATTACCAAAGTGGGCCGTTTTTTGCGCAAGTATTCATTGGATGAGTTGCCTCAGTTGATCAACGTATTCAGGGGCGAAATGAGTTTGGTGGGTCCCCGTTTCTGTTCCGTGACGGAATTAAGTTTCTATAAACCCTGGCAAAAAAGACGTTTTCAAATGAAGCCGGGGATAACGGGTTTGTGGCAGGTTCGGGCGAGAAGCGACGTTTCTTATGACGACATGGTCGCCCTGGATCTTTATTACATTCAGAACTGGTCTCTGTTGCTTGATCTGGAAATCATGTTGCGAACCATTCCTGTGGTCATCTTTGGCGATGGGAGCAGAATTTCATGAGGGGAGATATGCTGCATATTGCGGTTTTAGGCCTTGGCTGGTGGGGATCGAAGCTGTTGCGCAATTTATCGGCAAATCCTCAAGTATCAAAGATTTCTGGTTGTGATCCCTGGGCGGCGCGGCGGGAAGAGATGAAGAGCTACCCAAATGTGGTCTTGTATGAAGATCCCTCGCGCGTTCTGGAGATGCCAGATGTGGTGGGTGTAGTAATCGCCACGCCGCCGCCGACCCATTTTGAGTTGGCGAAGGCGGCATTTGCGGCAGGCAAACACGTCCTTATGACCAAGCCGCCGACGCAGACTTTGACAGAGCTGGAAATACTTGTGGAGATGGCAGATCGGGATCATTTTGTATTTATGATGGATTCAACATTTGTCTATAGCGATCCTGTCCGTGAGATCAGGCATTTATTGGATAAGGAACTTTTTCCGGAGATTGGGTTTATCCAATCCCTGCGTTACGGTAATGACCTGCGGATGCATAATATCGCCAGACTCAGGACGACCATGTTGGATCAGGGAACGGATGTGATCCGGGATCTGTTCTTCCATGATGCGGCCATCCTGACATACCTGTTCCCTAATGAGGTTTTTGCGCCGGTTGCCGTGCATCGCTTGTATGGCATATCCGGGACGTGTTGCGATACGGCCATGATCAGATTGGAATCGCAGCGCTTTCCGATCCATGTTGGTTTGAGTTGGACACTACCGGAGCGCCGTCGTGAATTGTTGATTGCCGATGGCCGGCAGCAGCTCATCTTCGATGACCTTGATCCGGAGAAAAAGTTGACCCTTTTCAAGTTTGAAGAGAAGACAGAAACTGCCTTGCCGCATGGTGCGGGCGAGCCCTTGGCCAATGTGGTGGATCATTTTATCATGTGTATCCGCGAAAGGCAGCGGCCATTGACGGATGGCGGCTTCATGCTGAAAGTCATGGAACTATTTGAATCAGTGTTGCAGTTCAAACAATGACAACTCTTTTAAATTCACTCCCAGCAAGGGAGAATGTCCTTCCATTTCCCTCCCCATTGCAGGGGGAGGGTGGGGGTGTTTCTTGATGACAGAGAACCCCTTTTTTGTCCACCCCTTGGCTATTGTTGAGACACGCAGTATTGGCGAGGGTACCAGGATTTGGGGCTGGAGCCATGTCCAAGAACAGGTTTCCATCGGTGCGTCGTGCAATGTCGGCGAGCACTGCTTCATCGAAAACGGGGTGAAGATCGGTGACCGGGTGGTGGTGAAAAACGGTATCTCCCTTTGGGAAGGAACCATGATCGGCAATGATGTTTTTTTGGGGCCGCATGCGGTGTTCTCGAATGAGCGGTACCCGCGGAGCGGTTATCCCAAGACCTATGAACCCATTATTATTGAAGATGGCGTCAGTATTGGTGCGGGGGCGATCATCGCCCCCGGCGTGAAAATCGGGCGATATGCCTCGGTCGGCGCAGGCGCGGTGGTGACAAGAATGGTGACGGCCCATGCGCTGGTTCACGGCAATCCTGCACGGTCAAAAGGATGGATGTGTGTCTGCGGGTTGAAGTTGCCGAGTAGTGATGGTTCAGTTAGTGTAGTGTCCTGTACATGCAGGCGCATGTATTCTATTTCTGAGACAGAATGTAAATTGATGCAGGAAGGCGCTTAAATGATTATCACAAGAACACCATTCCGCTTTACTCTGGGCGGTGGCGGGACAGACCTTACGTCTTATTATTCAAAATACGGCGGTTTTATATTTGCCGCAGCCATCAATAAATACATGTACATCAATCTTAATCGTCCCATCGTTGACGATATGGTGCGGGTCAAATACTCGATATCTGAAACGGTAGAGCACCGGGAAGATCTCCAGCATGACATCGCTAAAGAGGCCCTGCGCATGATGGGGGTGGAAAAGGCCGTAGAGATCATTTCCATGGCCGACGTACCAGCCGGCACCGGCTTGGGCTCATCGAGTTGCTATGCTGTGGGGCTCCTACGGGCTTTGCAGTCCATGAAGCGGCAGTATTTATCCCTCCAGGATCTGGCCGAGATGGCCTGCGATCTTGAGATCAACCGCTTGGGCAAGCCGATCGGCAAACAGGATCAATACATGGCCGCATTCGGGGGGCTGACGGTGCTGGAGATCGGCAAAGACGGGACGGTGAAGGTTCGTGCTGCTAATGTGACAGACAACGCCCTGGATGAGTTGAGTTGCAACATCCTCATGTTTTACACGGGGTCCTCCCGGAGTGCGGATACCATTCTTTCCGAGCAGAGCCGGGGGGCCAAAGAGGAAAAGAAGAGCGTGGTGGAAAGCATGCACTACATCAAGGAATTGGGTTACAAGATCCTGGAGGCCGTGGAGAGCGGCAATATCACCGATGTGGGCCTGCTGTTCGATCAGCATTGGCAGTATAAGAAAAGAATATCTACGAAGATGTCCAACAAGCGGTTTGATGAGATTTACGACCTTGCCAAGGAGAACGGCGCCCTGGGCGGGAAGATTTCCGGGGCGGGCGGCGGTGGGTTCTTTTTGTTTTATGTGGAAAAGCATCAGGCCCGGTTCCGGGAGAAAATGAAGGAACTGGGCCTCCGGGAAATGCGTTATCGGTTTGACTTCGAGGGTTCAAAAGTCCTGATGAACATTGTGGATGGGGTGAGGTAGTGCATAAGTCAGCCATCATTTTTGGAGGTTCCGGGGGGATTGGCCGGGTCGTGGCCGATTCCTTTGTTTCTGCCGGCTACGGCGTGACTATTGCCGCCAGGTCACTGGGGCCGGTAGATCGCACGGTTCAGGAGTTGAGATGCGTTACATTTGTGGCGGTTGAGCAGGATGAGAATTCAGTGCAGGAGTTGCGCCGAGTGATTCCTACTTCGATAGAACAGGATGGTGCAGGACATGCATCGGGGGGCGCGGTGCTGTCTAACACCCATGCCCAGGCGCGGGCACAACGAAGCATGAAAATCCGTGGGCAGGTTGCCGATGTGACTTCCTTTGAAAGCGTGGCGGGGGTGATCGAAGAGCATGTTCAATGCTTCGGTGGCTTCGATGTTATCGTCAACGCTGCAGCCCTGCAAGGCCCGATCGGACCTCTTTGGAAAAACGAACCTAACAAATGGTGCGAAGCCGTCGCCGCCAATCTGAACGGGGTCTTCCATGTATGCCAAGCCGGTCTTAGCCGGATGCTCAAGGCGCAGCGGGGTGTGATCATTATTTTTTCCGGAGGCGGGGCGGCCTATGCACGCCCCAATTTTTCTGCTTACGGGGCAAGTAAAACCGGTATGCTGAGGCTGGTGGAGTCGATTCATGAAGAATTGAGAATTGACTGCTCAGAGGGAATTAAGATCTATGCCATAGCGCCGGGGGCCGTGCGGACACGCATGACTGAAGAAGTGCTTGCCTGTCAGGAAGCGGCAGGGGAACGGGCCTATGCGGAAGCAGTACAGACCGATGCTGAGGGTGGGACCCCGCCGGGAAAGGTGTCGGAATTATGCCTTTATCTGGCGGAGCAGCGTCCTGAATGCCTTTCGGGCCGCCTGATTCACGTCAACGAACCCTATAAAGAATACGTGATACATTTTGAAGGGAAAGATCCTGGCGCGGCTGGTATGCTTAGACGGCAGCCATATAAATAATAAATAGGGCTCTGTCCCTCGTATTTATTAGGTTTTGTGGAACGCTTATGACTATCATAAACAACGACATCTTGAAAGTTGGCATCATCGGCTGCGGTTTGATCGGCAACAAACGGGCTGCGGTCATTAAAAATGATCCAGCGTCCGTGCTGCGCGCCGCCTCTGACGTCAATGTCATCAACGCCGCCGGTTTATTGCAGCAATTCGGTGCGGGCGCGGGTGGCCGCGCTTGTCAGGACTGGCGGGATATGTTGAGCGAGGAAAAGTTAGATGCCGTAATCGTAGCGACGCCGAATAAATATCTGAAGAAAATCAGCCTCTGGGCATTGCAACGGGGGATTAACGTGTTGTGCGAAAAGCCATTGGGCCGGAATCCCTGGGAGTCCGAGCGGCTGGTCAAGGTAGCCCGGGAGAACGGTGCGATCCTCAAGACGGGATTCAATCACAGGCACCATCCGGCGATCTTCGAAGCGCATGATCTTGTAAGTAAAGGGGCTATCGGGCAGATCTATTATGCCCGTTGCATCTACGGTCACGGCGGCAGGCCCGGTTATGAAAAGGAATGGCGGGCCAGCAAAGAGATCTGCGGCGGCGGGGAACTTTTGGATCAGGGTGTCCACGTGGTGGACCTTTTTCGCTGGTTCCTGGGTGATTTTGAGGAAGCTATGGGTTACACCCAAACCTGCTATTGGCCGGTGGAAGTGGAGGACAACGCCTTCGCCATTTTCCGCACTTCAGACGGACAGACGGCCATGATGCACACCAGTTGGACCCAGTGGAAGAATCGTTTCACCTTCGAGATATTCGGCGAGGCCGGTTACTTGATTATTGAAGGCCTTGGGGGGAGTTATGGTGTTGAGAAATTGATCATTGGGAAACGGCCTGTGAAAAAAGGGGGAAATAAGAATCAGTATCTTGGGGGGGCGCCGGAGGAAGAGACGATCATCTTTGACGGACCGGATGTCTCCTGGGAGATGGAATGGCAGGAATTTACGGCGGCGATTCGAGAAGGGCGGGAACCCTTGGGAAGCGGGTGCGACGGTCTGGAGGCGAACCGGATGCTCGCGGCGGTGTATCTGTCCGCAAAGGAAAATCGTCCGGTAAAAATTAGCGAGGTTGACTCTTGAAAGCCATGGTTCTGGCAGCCGGAATGGGAAACAGACTGAAGCCCCTGACGGATGACAGGCCGAAGTGTCTGATGCCGTTGGCGGGGCGGCCGTTGATTGAATGGACATTGAACTGGTTGAAAGAACATGGTGTTACGGAATGTGCCATCAATCTTCATTATCTTCAGGATCAGGTCAAGGATTTTGTTGGCGATGGATCGCGATTTGGAATGACGGTCCATTATTCTTTCGAGCCTGTTTTGCTGGGGACGGCAGGCGCTGTCAAAAAAGTGGCTGATTTCTTTGATGATCCTTTTTACATGATTTATGGGGATAATTTCAGCAGGTGGGATCTGGGTCTTTTGAAGGCCTGCTTCGATGATCGGAGCGTAGCTACACCGATGGCTGTTATGGCCGTCCACTGGCGGGATGATGTAACGCATAGCGGTATGATCGAGATGGCGGAAGATGGCAGCATCCTGCGAATCGTCGAAAAGCCCCAGGTGGAAGAGGTCACGAGTCATTATGTCAACGCCGGGTTTTTCTACATGCATCCCCGGATTCTTAAAGACATCCCGCCTGGAAAATATTGTGATTTTAGTTATGATGTCTTCCCCGCGTTGCTGCGGCGTGGCGACTGCATGTACGCCGTAAAGATGGATGAACCGATTATCGGGATCGATGATCTGGATGCGTATGAGAGGGCGAATCAGTTGGCTGCGAAGATCTTGTCGGGGAAAAAACAATAAAGGACAGTAGATGAAAGTATTAATTACTGGGGTTGCCGGATTCATTGGATCTAATCTTGGTGTAAGGCTTTTGAAGGAAGGCCATGAGGTCGTTGGTATTGATAACCTTGCCTATGGGTTGCGGGAGAATATTCCGGCCGGCATCGCATTCCATCAGCAGGACATTCGGGATAAAGCCATGTATCCATTTTTCGGCGGAATCGATGCGGTATTTCACCTTGCGGCAAAGAATTGCATCGCCGATTGCCAGCAGGACCCCGTAGAAACGGCGGATATCAACGTCCGGGGGACGGTCAACGTCTTTGAAGCCACCCGTCTGGCCGGTGTTCGTAAAGTGATCTACGCGGAAAGCTCGGCGCTGTATGAAGGGGCAAAGACGTACCCGACCCCGGAATGGGATGAGGCGCCCGAAAGCTTTTATGCCGTCAGCAAAATGGCCACGAAATATTTTGCCGACGCCTACCAACGCTTTTATGGTCTGAATTCGACGGCCTTGCGTTATTTCTGCGTCTATGGCCCCGTTCAGGATTACCGGCGGACGATCCCGCCGGTCATGAGTGCCTTCATTATCAAGCTCCTCAGGGGAGAAACGCCCATCATCTATGGAACAGGGGAAAAGCGCAGGGATTTTGTCTATGTGGATGACGTCAATGATTTTCATGTCCAGTGTTTGACGGATGAGCGTACGGATAATCAGGTTTTTAATCTCGGCGCCGGTGTAAACTATTCCGTCAATGATATTTACGCGATGCTTACCGAGATGCTCGGCATTCATATCCCGCCGGTTCGGAATCCGGATCTGCCGGGCGAAGCAGAGACGACGCTGGCCGATATAACTGCGGCACGGAAGCTGGGGTGGGTGCCGAAGACCGATATCGAGACGGGCCTCAGAAACGCCATTGCCTATATTAAAAGCGAAATTGAGAAGGGAAATATATAAAAATGCCATACGTAGATGTTTATATTGATGAATTATATAAAATCATTGGGGAAATGGATAAAGCTGTCATAGAAAAGATGGTTCAATTATTAGTGGATCTGCGCGGGACGAATGGACGGCTTTTCTTTCTGGGCGTCGGCGGAGGGGCGGGCAATGCCTCCCATGCAGTGAACGACTTCCGGAAGATCTGCGGGATTGAAAGCTATGCGCCCACGGATAATGTCTCGGAATTAACGGCACGTGTAAATGACGACGGCTGGGACACCTCTTTTGTGAACTGGTTGAAAGGAAGCCGATTACGAAAAGAAGATGGCGTTTTCGTGTTTTCCGTAGGCGGGGGCAATGCTGAAAAGAACATCAGTATGAATCTGGTCCGCGCCTTGGAATATGCCAAAGAAGTCGGGGCAAAGGTATTCGGTGTGGTTGGCCGTGATGGCGGCTATACGGCACAGGTCGCAGACGTCTGTGTGATCATTCCCACTGTCAATCCAGAGACGGTGACGCCCCATACGGAGGCCTTTCAGGCCGTGGTTTGGCATATGATTGTTTCCCATCCGGACATGAAAATTTCGGAGATGAAATGGGAAAGCGTGAAGTGAACCGTGCAGTTTTTCTCGATCGCGACGGGGTTATCAATCATGCCATTATTCGCGATGGTAAAGCGTTTTCTCCCCGGACGCGGGAGGAATTCAGGGTTATAGAAGGTGCGTCGGCGGCGATTCGGGAGCTGCAGGCGGCAGGCTTCAAAGTGCTGGTGGTGACCAACCAGCCTGACATTGCGAGGGGGTTGCTTTCTACGGCTGACTTTGATTGGATGACAGAGCGGGTGCTGTCGGAAACCCATGTGGATGATCTGCTCGTTTGCCCGCATGACGATCAGCATGCCTGCACATGCAGAAAACCCCTGCCGGGGATGCTGCTGGAAGGCGCTGGGAAATGGGGCATCGACCTGGCACAATCATTCATGGTCGGCGATGGATGGAAAGACATGGAAGCAGGCAAAAAGGCAGGCTGCACATGCATTTTGATTGATGCGCTGTATAATCAGGATGTCGGAGGCGATTACCGGATCGAGAATCTCAAAAGCGCTTTAGAGATCATCATAAAGAATAAAGACACTTAAAGGGAGGGGGAAAACAAGGTGGCTATATTTCTGGATACCAGCAAAATCAAGGAGATTCAAAAGTACCATAAGATGGGCATTATCAGAGGCGTCACAACCAATCCAACGATAATGTTTAAAGACGGAATCACCGGCGGTTTGGGGGGGATTAAGAAGCAAACGATAAAAATTGCTCAATTGATCGCCCCTTATCCGGTTTCGGTGGAGGTTACCACAAACGATCCCCAGGATATGGTCAAACAGGCCCGCGAATTTGCAAAGTGGGCGGAAAATGTGGTAGTGAAGATTACGATTCATGGTCCAAACGGAGAACTGGACAACATGGGTGTGATCCATGATCTGGAAACTAAATATGACGTACGGGTGAATGTGACGGCCATGATGAGCGCCCAACAATGCCTGTTGGCAGCAATGGCGGGGGCTTCCTATATTTCCCTATTTGGAGGCAGGGTCAATAATATGGGCTATAATGTCTGTGATGAGATTGTCAAACTCCGTCAAGTTCTCGATTTACAGGATTTGGATGCAAAAATCATCGTTGCCTCGACGCGAGAAATCTTGAATGTTATCGAATGGCTGGAAGCGGGTGCCCATATCGTAACCGTGCTGCCGAACCTGTTGGAAGGGATGCTGGTCCATCCTTATTCCAAGGAAACGGTAAGAATGTTTCTGGATGATGCGGTAAAACTATAAATGCTTTAACGCTAAATTAGGAATAGTATACGATTTATTACGACGACTAATGGAAGGTATAATTCGGATAAAGCCGCAAATCCTTCCTGGGAAGTACCAATTCAAAAATACCGAACTGTTCCCAGTTAATATTGGAGGTAGGCAATGAATGCTGGACGTATCCTGATAGTCGATGATGATGAAGCCATCCGCTCGGCTTTAGGTGAATACTTTACGAGTTGCGGCCATGAAGTGGTCACCGCTATCGATGGGGCGGATGCGCTGATGAAGTTTGTCCCGGGCAGATTCGACTGCGTCATCTCCGACCTTATGATGCCGAAGATCGACGGCCTTGAACTGCTGAAAAGGATAAAAATGCAGGACAGTCTAGTATATTTTCTGATGATTACAGGCTTCCCGGATACAAACACCGCTGTCAATGCGATCAAGGAAGGGGCCTATGACTATGTGACCAAGCCTTTTCACATGGAAGACATCCGCATAAAAGTGGAGAGGATTCTCAGCACCAGGAAGACGAAAAAATCATTGAAGACGATGACCGGTCTTTTCTGGGCCCTGATCGCCTCCATCCCCATCTGGTTGATTCTGGGCATCATCCTCGGCATGATATGGAAGTAGTTTGTATAAAATCCCCCCTTTCCCCCCTTTACTAAAGGGGGGAGTGAATCTGTAACGGTCAGCATTGATTTGTAATTGGTGTGCGAAAAGGCACGTCTCTCCTTGGGGAAATAGGGGCGATGCCTCCTTATATTTTTCAATTTACCTCAGTGCTTCCAGTCCCTTACGGTCCAGAATGCTCAATAATTTGAGAGAAGGGCCGGCAGGATGCTTATCTCCGATCTCCCACTTCTGAACGGTAGAGAGACTAAGTGCTTTGCAATATTAAATCCCGTCATCGATAAAACAATCATGAGAAGAAAGATCGTTCAGGGCATATCCGTTATTTTCTAAATCAACCATCTTAGCGTATGAAAACAATGATTTACCAGAAGGCTTACTATTTTATATGCCAGTTGATTGATTTTGCGATCGTCACTGTTTCGATTTGGATCGCTTATAAATTGTACCGCCTTTCCGGTATTGGCCGGATACATTTTATGCTTGACAAGTAACATTTTATGGGTTAAATTTTGTGTGAAAGGATGTGTGACATGAAATCAGAACCATCACCCAAGACCGTTCGCCGCAGCGTGGCGCTGCCTTACAAACTCATTGAAGAAGTACTCACCGTTGCTCCTCCTGAGTTGCGTGAAAATTTAAACCGTCTCGTAACGGTGGCGTTGCAGGATTTCGTTACCCAACGAAAGAAGCGGTCCTTTGAAGAGTCAATGGCACGGATGGCGGCTGATCCCGCCATCCGTAAGGAATGTGCCGTTCTATCAAAAGAATTTGCCATTGCGGAAGCGGACGGTTTAAAGAATGATTAACCGCGGTCAGATCTATTTTGCAAATCTGAATCCGACTCAAGGCCGGGAGCAAGCCGGATACAGACCTGTTCTGGTCGTTTCGAGCGATGCTATCAATCTGCAACCACTCGTCGTAACCGTGGTTGTAGGCACAGACGCCAGAAATGTCCCCCGCGACTATCCAACCAATGTTCGTGTCACTGCTAAAGAAACGGGGCTCCCGATAGACACTGTTTTCCTTTGTTTCCAGTTACGCTCAATTGACCCTTCCCGTTTCTATCACCCCGAGACACATCTGCCCAATCTTGCCGGACAGGTGCCCACCCATCGGATGGCCGATATAGACCAGGCGATAAAACTCGTTCTTAACTTGTAGGGGGACGAAACATTAAGACATGCAGATTTCTGAACCTGCCTTTTATCATATCCCCGAAGATCGCCACGGAGTTGTACCGGCGTGGACGCATCGAAAGACCTTTGGCAAAAGTAGCCATTGAAAAGATGCGCATTGAGGGACGTTATGCACCCGATATCATTGCTGAAGCACTATTGAGACTGGAGGAGATTGGAAATGTTGAAACCGGCAACAGTGAGGATACCTGAAGAATTTCTGAAGGAGATAACTTCGTTTGTCAAAAATATGCACCTCGATAAATCGGCGTATCTGCGGGAAATCTTGCAAAAAGGGTTTGATGAAGACCGGCAGGTGAGGCTTTTGGAGAAATATCAGACCGGCGATCTTTCCGTGGAAGAAGCCTGCCGCATGCTGGATTTGAACATGTGGGACTTTCTCCTTTTGCTGAAAAAGAGGAACATGGCTTTGAAAGTCAATCTGGAAGACTGGCTCAATTCCGTTGAATTGTAAAATTGCAGGTCGATCTAAAATGAAACATCGACAAAAAGGGGCGGCATGGTGCTTAATCATGACGCTTTTTTTATGCCTGCATATTGGTGTTTTAAGCGCTTATGCCGTTGAAACTGCTGGAACTGCTGGAACCGTTGAAACTGTTGGAACTGTTTTTTACCCCAAAATAATTTCCATGAATGGCCCTTGGCAGCGGCAATTCATCGATCAATTTTCCTTGAGCGCGCTGAAGCCGGACAAGTGGGCGCCTGTAGAGATTCCTTCCCGTGAAGGTTCATCCCCAACCCATTTTGCTGCCTACCGTAAAACCTTTGCATTACCTGCCGGAAACATCGACGATCGAATCATCATCCATTTCAATGGTGTTGCCTTCGCGTCGCAGGTTTATCTCAATGGCAGGTTCGTGGGTGGGCATGGGCCGACGTTAGAGCCGTTTGAACATGATCTTACGCCTTTCCTGAAAAACAGGGGAAGCGCCCAATTTCCTGAACTCCGTCCTGCTTCTCCTTTAGCAGTGAAGGATAAAGGAGAAAATGATAATGAATTGATTATCCTTGTTCAGGACTGGACTTCAGTGCTTGAGAAGGCACAGGGGCAGGAGATATCAGCGGATGCAGCCGGTCAAGGAAGCAACAAGAATGGTGTGATCCTTCAATTTTCACCAGGGAGTCCCTTTGATAAATCCATCTGGTATAAAACGATTGCTCCGGTAGGCGGCAATCATCGTCTGTATGGTATTTGGGATGATGTCCGGTTTGAGGTATTGCCGGGTGTGCGCGTGGACGATGTGGCAGTGGATGCGCTGGTTGCCGACGGCAAGATTCGGGTGTCCGGACAGATTCACAACCAGGGGGCGCGGGCGTGGCAGGGGATAATGACCATTGCCATCGTTGAGGGAGGTGATGGCAAGGAAATCGTCGTCGGGAATGACAGCAAAGGAATCACCGTCGTTGACGTCACCGACGTTCGCGACGTTGCGGCGGGACAGAGTAAGACATTTCAGGTTATTCTGGACGCGAAGGGGTTGACACCCTGGGAGCCGAAAAGTCCGGTTCTTTATAATTTGAGAATTAATTTGGGTGGTGGACTTTGTTATAGAAAAGTAATCCCCTTTGGTTATCGGCAGATTATCGTTAAGGGACATGAACTCTGGCTGAATGGGAAGAAGATCCATCTGTTTACGGCTTCGATTGGCAATAATGGGTTCAGTCGTCAGCAACTTGTGGAGCATCTGCAGCATTTGAAGAATTTGAATGTCAATGCAGTTCGCTTTCATGCGAATATTTTTCCCGATTGGTATTACGATGTAGCTGATCAAATGGGGATGCTGGTTGTGGCAGAATCGGCGATTAATGGTTCTTATGTGGTTCAAAATAATTATAACAGCGATATTTTCTTTGATAACGCGACTATTCACTGGCAGGGCTTGGTGCGGAAATTCCGGAATCATCCCTCGGTTATCGTCTACAGTATTGAAAACGAGTCTATCCAGTACAGTCACGGCAACCGCGCAGAGATGAAATTTGCGGAATTGGGGAGGAAGGTCAAGAGGTGGGACCCCACCCGGCCGATTCTCTTCAACGGCGGTGACGACCCGGAGGGTGTGGCGGATATCATCAGCCTGCACTATCCTCATGAACTGCCGTTTTGGAATCAGTATCCGAAGGATGCCTGGTGGCTGGGAGATGTGACGAGTCTGCCGCGCCGTGATGCGGCGGCGCATTCCAATAAGCTTCCCCTCCCCTTGCGGGAGGGGATTGAGGGGAGGGGGAAAGAGCGGGATCGCAAGGATAGGGGAGAAAGCCGGTCGAGTACCTATATCGACTTCTTCCTTCTGGTATCACAAACCGGATTTCAAATGGCGCTGGGAGCGAAAGAAGCCCCTGGATATCGGTGAAATCGGTTATTTCTACGGTGGGGCGCCCCACACGGAAGCCATCATTTCCGGTGATGACGCCTACGCGCAGCACCGTACGATTCGAGATGTCGCACAAGGGGAAATCTGGAAACATACCGTGGAAGCGACGCGGGCCATGGATGTTGCAATGATTAATCCCTGGAATCCGCCCGCGGGTCCGAAGGCAAACGCCGCCTTGAAAGAAGCGCTGAAACCGCTGAAGCTGATCCTCTATCCACAGGCCGTGGAGAGATACTACGGCGGCGCTACGTTGCGCTGGAAAGGCATCTTGCTGAATGATACCCGGGGGCAGAAGCGCTTATCCATTCACTATTCGTTAGGGGAACAAGCAGGCGACAAAGGTAATGCTGCCGTCGGAGCGAAAGCGGTCCGTGCCGGTAATTCGACTGTTAAAGGGAAATCAAAACAAGTCAGCGATTACGAAGCTAATATTTTAGGGCCTTTTCTTGTCGAGCCCGGTGGCCGGCAGGAAGTTGAAATCGGGTTTTCTTTGCCAAAGGTCCGTGCGGTTCGGGATTATGAAGTTAAGATTTGTGTCCTGGAAAATCCCCCTTGGTCCTCTTTTGGGAAAGGGGGAAGTAATAATCTCATTGGATCCCCTGTCGCGGAAGGGGGGAGGGATGAGATCCGAAGATCAAAGGATGACATTCAAAAATTGGTGGCTGTTTATCCCCGGCCGGCGGGTGTTACCTGGAGGCGGCTGAAGCCGGTTTATCTTTTCGATCCATTGGGAGATACGGAGAATCTTTTCAAAAAGCTGGGGTTACCCTATCGAAAGGTGACAAGCATGCCTGCGGCAAGTGCCACGGAGGGGAAAAAGATGCGAGGCATCCTCATCATCGGGAAGGATGCCTTAACGAAACTCGACGATAAAGAAATTCGGAAGCTTACGGAACGAATCACCGCCGGTCGGGAAGCGACGCTTATCCTGGAGCAGGACAGATATCCACTGGGATTCCCCCCGGGCCTGACGCTTAATGAGCGGCACGGGACGACGTTGGGGTTTGTTGCCGCACCCGGGCATCCGGTCGTAAGGGCAAAGGATTCCAGTATGAGTAGGAATGACATGTTCAGATTATGGGCAGCGGATCTGAACATCTCCCGTAAAGATTTCAATTTGCCAATCGGTGGCGGGTATCGGCCGTTGGTCGTCAGCGGTGGGACAGGCGGCCTGATTTATTGCTCATTGATCGAAAAACCCGGTGTGGGTGGCAGGGCGATCGCAAAGCCTGGTATTGCCGGTACGACTAACGAAAAGACTGATGTGTCCGGCACGACACTTTTCAGTCAATTGGCGTTGGTTGAGAAAGCGCATAAGGAACCGGTGGCGGCGGAAATCCTCTTTAATGCCATTAGATATCTCGAAAGTCCTGAAAGGACGGGGAGTGTAGCCGGAGCGAACATGTCGGGGCAGGATAGCACTGATAGGTTGTTAACAGGGACAAGCTTGCATCTTCCGGAGGTAGTGCAGCAGCATTTGTCGGCATGGGGTGTTCATGTCGAAAACGCCGCATTGACTGATGATTATCAGGGCATTTTCATGATGACGGCGTCTGAGCTTGCCCGGCAGCCTCATGCCGACTCTCGCCTTGAGGATTGGGTTAAAGCGGGAAATATCCTCTGGCTGACGGGCGCCGATGATCAAACATTGCCTATGATAAACCCGCCGGTGCGAGGCCTGAAGGTTGTGTCATTGTCAAAGGAGCGCTTGCCTGTTAAAATTGCCGGGAGAGATCCAGATGCTCCGATGGTTCGAACCCCGGGATCTCTCTGGAACGCTTCACTGCTGACCCAGGGTCTTCTGAATCAATATCTTTACTGGCCCGCGTCGCTTCCCGATGTGACCTATAATTTCGCGAGCCTGCTGCCGCCGTCCAAATGGGCGCTGGAGCTTGCCCCTTTAGCTTCGCCACAACTCTCGTCTAAACCCCATCCCCACCCTAAACCTCCCCTTGAAGGGGAGGGGGTGAATAAATCAGTGCCTATGTCCTTTGTAGGGGATGGGAAAAGCGTTAACCTTGAGACCTTATCGCCAGGCTGGTGGAAGCTTACCGAGCCTGCCGTCATTATGGCAGCGCAGTCAGGTAAAGGACTTATCATCGTTGATACGTTGGACTGGACAGAGATTCTGAAGCCTCAATACGCGTCGCTCAGTCGGACCGCAGCGCATTTTCCCCAGCCAGTTTCGGTTATGGCGGCGGGAGAAAATCAGGAACGGGCATTGCGGCTATTCACAACCCTCTTGACGAATGTCGGGGCTTGCGTTGATACGGCGCCGTTTGTTCAGATCGAGGCGGAGAGCATGACCGAGAAAACGCCCGGACAACCGGTTATGAGAAACTGGGAGCACCATTACTGGGAGATCTTCAAGAATAATTACATAGCTGCTTCGTTTCGTGTACCTGACTTTCCGGGCGTGGGGAACGAGCGCATGACTGGTTTCATCGATATCAAGGCCCGAAACCTTATTCAAATGCAAGATCCGCCCCGGGTGCGGGTTGTCCTGGATGGGCAAATAGTCGGTGAGGTAGATGTGACGGAACCCCGCTGGCAGATTTACCGGTTCAAAGTAGATAAATCTGGGGACACGATACCGATATCCGGCGTCGATCATCGAATTGAAGTCCACTTGGTCAATAATCCCGACGACGCCTACAACAACCGGCAGTTGAGGGTGGATTGGGTGCGCATCGGGAGATAAAAGAGCGAATAACACGGAGTAGTTATGGAAAAAGCCGCTTTCATCATTTATTTGTTTGTCCTGGCCGTCAGTCCGGTGCTCTTCGGGGCTGTCCATACCTGGGTGTATACCATTGTATTTGTTTTGATTATCATCGCCAACCTGCTCCTGATCAAGGAAGGCATCGTCAAAACGAGCCACGGCGTCTATGCCTATTGCCTCCCGAAGACGGGGATGATACCCCTGTTTGTCTTCTTTATGGTTCTCCTGGTTTTACAGATGACTCCCCTGCCGGAAGCCCTCTTATTCAAGATATCTCCGGAGGCGAAGGTTGTGGAAGGTTACGCCGCACCGGCGGCGGGCCTTGCCGGCGGCACGGCGATGAAGGAACAGTGGCTTACCCTTGCCCCTTATGTTTATCCCGTCCGGATGTCGCTCATCCGCTGGGTAATCTACGGACTCTTTTTTTTCGGCCTTGTCCGGACCCTCAATTCCCGGAAACGCATCAAGACGATGGTGCTCCTCATCCTCTGCGTGGCAACGGTTGAATCACTCTATGGCATTATCGAAACCTATTCGGGAAGCGAACGGATGCTGTGGGCAAAAAAACTTTATTATATTGGGGATGTGACGGGCACTTACGACAACCGGAATCATTTTGCCGGTCTCATGGCGATGGGGATCATACTGGCGGCGGCCTATGCCGGCGCCTTTGCGATTCGCGGGCAGGGTAAGGCAAGGCGATCCTCCCGGAAAGATGGCCTGAAAGAAAAAATATTGGTCTTTTTTTCCAGCGAGGGCTTCTTTACCAGGCGTTTTCTCATCATCTTTTCAGGCGCGGTGATGGGCGTCGGCCTGGTCCTGTCCAGGTCCCGGGGCGGAATCATCGCGACTACGGTTGCCCTCCTGTTTATGGGTTTATTCTTTGTCTTTCGAAAAGATCTCCGGCGAAAAGGCGCGATCATCCTGGGCCTCTTCCTCCTGATGTCGGGTTATTCCCTGGCTGTTGGTCTCGATAAGACCGTTGAACGATTCAAGAAATTTGATCTGGCTTATCAGGACCGCGCCCTGGTTACCCATAATTCGCTCAAAATGTTCGATGACTATCGTATGGCTGGGGTCGGCGTGGGTAACTTCAAATATGCCTATCCGCGTTATCAGGATCCGAAACATGTGCGACAGAGCATGATATTCAGCCACAACGACTGGGTTCAGCTCCTGGCGGAGGCGGGTGTCGTCGGTTTGATCCTGATGCTTGCGGGGATAGGGTATTATCTTTATCCCGTAGTCCGGAAATGCCTGGCCCGGCGCAGTGCCTTTGCCGTTTGCCTGGGTGTGGCGTCCCTGGCGGCATTGGTGGCGACGGCTATCCATGCCTGGTCCGACTTCAATCTCCGGATTCCTGCCAATTTTATGATCCTGACCGCCGTGCTGGCCATCGGTTTTTGCGCCCTCCACCTGGAAGAGGGACGCCACCATGATACCATGACTTACGGTTTTCACTCCTTCCCCCTATGGCGAGGCGGCGTGGTGGTACTTGGATCACTGGTTTTGTTAATGCTGTGGGCGGGTATCTGGTCGGTGCGGCATTTTATCGGCGATGCCAATTGCCCACTGGGGATGAATCCGACCCTGAACCTGGACCAGTTGCCGCCGGAAGATCGTATTCGGCAGGCGATCACCTGGGACGGCGGGAACGCATCTTACCATTATAAACTGGCCATGGTCCTGATCGGGAAAGAGGACCAGGAGGCACAACGGCAGACGCAGACGCCGGGCGGCGATGAGAAGGAAAAGGCCCTGAGCAGGGACGAAAACCAAGTGGCCGTCATCAAAGCTCTGGAGGGAGCCATCCGTTTGAACCCCCTGGACGCGGAATATCATGTCCGCCTGGCCTGGGAATATACCCATTTATGGTACCGGCCGGATTACACGGAGAAGTGGATGCCGGCGGCGGACAAGTCTATGGAAAGGGCAGCCCACTTGGCGGGCGACTGGGCGGAAAACCCTCACCTACATCTGGACATGGGAAATTACTGGGTCATGCGCTCCCGCTCCCTGTCCCCGGAAGATCCAAAATCCGAAACCGCCTGGACCAAGGCTCTCTGGCACTATCATAAGGCCCTGGCGGTCACCAGCGGCAAGACCGCGAGCGACGACAATGCCGTCAGAGGTGAAGCCGTCAACAGCGGCAAAACCATTTCCACTGTCAACGACAAGGTAGTCAAAGACGTCGAGGCCGCCAAAGAGGAGATCACTCGATTTGTAAAAAACTTCTATCCCGACGAGACAAAGATCAAAGAAGCCATCGGAGAGAAAATTGAGGGAAAAACAGGTGAGGTAAAAGAGTGAAGAATGCCATTCTATGCTGTATAGTCTTGCTGGGTTGCACATTCTTGCTTTCAACGCCCATTGTCCATGGCGGCGCCATCACGACTAAAGTAACGACGAAGGTTACCTTCCAGGCTACGAGTAAGATCCTTATTGATGACGAAATCAGCAATCTCGGGGACGATACGGCCCATAACGTCACGGTAACCACCTTTCTGGGCGGCGACGCGCGCCATTCCGATGTCCTGGGGGATAACAGGCCCGGTGGAACAATCCGCTATACCTGCGCTTTCGATGGAACCATCCTGAAACCGGGACAGTATATCCTGATCACCCGGATCAATTTCAACGAAAAATACGGCACGTCCCACATTACCTACCATTTCACGACATTTGCCGTCCGCGCCGGGGAGGCTAAGGGGAAACCGGCCTTGACGGTGAGAGTGGACACGCCGGTTATCAATCTGAAAAGCCCTCTGGGGTCGCGTATAAAAATTAATCTGTCCCTGAAGAATGGCCATGGGACAGCCATTGAACCCGTCGTTTTCTTTGCCCTCCCCGACGACCTGAAGATGGAGGCAGGTGAAATGGACTTCCGCCTCAACGCCGGAGAAGAAAAAGCACTGGCAATACCTGTGGCGGTGACGGGGGTCTTAAAGGGGGATGTTTCCTATCAGATGATCGTGCGCTATGAAGAGAACAATAACCAGTATGCCAGGCAGGTAGAAGGAAAGGTCCGTGTGGAGGAAAGGCCGGTTCTGTTCAAGGCCTTCCTCGTCGTGGGACTGGTGGTGCTGATCTGTGTCCTCGTTGTTTTCTTTTATCGGAGGAAGAAGAACTGACATTAAATGAGAGCAAGATCTGAATGGTAGAGATGCACATGCACTGAGTAGAAAAACTATATTTATTTTTTTTTATGTGTTATTAAGACGAGCCTTGTAAAGGGTTCATTGTGAAGAAACAAAGAAGATCGGTAAGATCGAAAAGTGCTCGTCCGGAATCGAAAAGAGAGGATTGTTCCATGAAGAATCAACTGCTGTATAAGAAAACATTGTTGGTCGTAGTGTTTGTAATGTTCGGCTTGATCCTTCTTCACGCTTCCCCGGTAGCGGCGGCCATCGGCAAGATCACCGGCTTCAAGGGGGACGCGATTATCCAATCGGGGGCAGCCATTGCCAAAGTGACCAAGGCGGGTATGCCCTTGAACGATGGTGATTTGGTAGCCACACAAAGCGGTGAGGTGAATATCACCTTTAACGATGGGGCGGTTATGAAGGTTAATTCCTATTCTAACATTCAGCTTCAGGAACGCACGGAGCAGAGCGGCACCTGGATATTCAAGACCTCCCAATCGGCTAGACGAATTACCTGCATGGTCGGAAAGCTCTGGTACAAAACGGGCGCTTCGAACACGAAGAGCTATCTCCAAAGCCCAACCGCTGTCGCGGGTCTGCGAGGGTCCGATGGAGACTTCGGGTACGACAATGTCAGAACCTACCTGAATATGTACAGCGGCGACGCCGCCGTAATCGGCAGTGTCATCCGGGGCTTCTTCGATAACCCCGGTATCAGCGCGGCGCAAAAGAGCAGCGTTTACCAATCAATGCAGAGGGCTTACCAGCAGACCGTCCAAGCCCAGGAAGCGCCGCCGACGGTGCTGAAACCGGTGGTGCAGGCACAGGCCAAGATTGCCGCCCTTGATGTGGCCCAGCAGGTGGCCGCGATAATGAAGAGCAACCCTGACGCGGTCGTTGCGAGCCAGGCCAGTCAGGCATTGGTTACGTTGGGCACTATTACCGCGACGGTCCGGACTGACCTTGGTAAGGCCATAGGTGACGCGCAAAAGGCAGGCGTTACAGTGCCCACGACCACTGTTCCCGCAACCACAACTACAGTCCCCGCGCCCACAACGGCGCCAACGACCGCAGCCAGTACGACATCAACCAGTACGACATCAACCACGTCCACCACATCATCGATGTCAACGACAACCATATGCCCAAGCCCGCCGTGCGAGCCCAAGCAGTAATCAAAATCTTAAAATAACGGCCCATGCGAAAACACGGATACGCCCCCCCAAGGGGCGTATCCGTGTTTTTAGGCGTCTGTTTTTTATTGTTCCGCCTTTCCGCTCTTTTTTGGATGCATTCTGTAAAGGCCGTAATGGTAATGCTGTTCCTGTGCTGTGGCGATTTCCTCCATGGAGTATGCCGCCATTACCTCTTCACAAAGTTTCCGGTTGGGATCCCGCTCGGTATTGCACCAGAAGTTGAAGTGAAAATAGACCTGTCCCGGGTACCTGTCCATGAGCTGCCGGACGAGTTCGGGGTCCTTCAGACCGACATGACTCTGAATGGCGCTCTGTCCCCAGAGGAGAAACATGCTGGGATTATGGGTCAGGACAATGGATCGGTTCGGGATCTTCTTCGCAAACTCCCGGGCGTACCAGTGATCGAAGCGGGCCGCCCAAGCCTCCTGTCCAACCGTTCGGATCATGGGCAGGAAGGACAGCCAGGAAAATAGAAGAACCAGGACGATTAAGGCGCCTGCATATCTTTTTTTTACGAACCATTCCATAAACACCCCGCCACCCAGCCCCGCCAGAATCGCCATCGGCATGAACGTCACCAGAGCGAACCGCACGTCTGTGCCGAACCGGTAACTTCCCGCATAAAAGAAGAGAAAAATCCCCCAGAAAAGGACCAGCCAGGCCAGGATCACCGCCATCCATCGGCGGATCCCTTTGCCCACCAGGCATCCCATGAGGGTAAGGATGGTGATCATGACAGGAAACTGCTCATTGTTCAGATAGTAGGGCCCGTTGACCCGGAGATTGCTCAGGAAAAAGTCCGTGGAAAACTTTGCACCCTCCGCCCCCCACGAATGGCCGCTCATGGCATAAAGATGGAAAACATGGGGCATGAGGAAGAGGACGCTTAATGATCCAAGGGCCCAAACGTGGCGTTTGAGGAGCGTTTTTGGCGAAAGGACCAGGATGGTGATAGCCGCCCAGATGGCGATCAGGCCCGATTCCGGCCGCATCTGGCATGCGAGGGGCAGGGTCAGGGCAAAAAGATAGAAGTGGATCTCTTTCTGTGAGCGCAGATAGGAGACGAGAAAGAGGGCTGTCAGCCCGCCAAAGAAGGCCGCTGCCGGTTCCGCGACGGCCGTGTTCGACCAGATGAGATTGTGGGGGATGATGGCATAGACCAAGGCGCCGAGGAGAGCGGGGAAAAAACGATCGGTCAGGCGCCGCACGATGAGATAAACGATGAAGACGCTACCGGTAAAAATGAGGTTGTTCAGCAGAAATACATAGGCTTCATTAACGCCGAAGGCCTGAAATACGAGGCTCACGAGAAAGGGCCAGCCGTTCGGATCTTTGTTGTACTCCATCCAGTTGCCCTGATAATCGCCGTAATCGAAGATCCCGTAGTTACACATGGCCGCCCGATTGAGGTAAGCGATGTTCTGGCCGATATTGGTATAGATGTCCTCGTCGTAGAAGAGGCGGTGAATCTGTGGGGAAAGAAAGTAAACGGCGCTGAAGGCAGCGACCAGAATAAGGGCGAGGCTCACCCCTGTGCGGTTGTTTATGAATAGATCCATGACCTGATTGCTACGAAAAAGATCTTTGCCATGATTATTTGTGTGTTCAAGAGTATTGCTGCTTTGGCTTGTATCTTCCTCACGGCGACCATGAGTGTTTCGCCTGTTCAGCCACCAGAAGAGCAAGCCTGCACATAACATGATAAAATTGAGGCGGAGGGTCCAGGGCATCCAGATCATCAAAGCCCCTTCGATGGCCGGTTTGGGATAGTAGTCGATAATATAGACAGCGACGCCGAGGATAAAAAGGTAGAGAATAAGGATGCAGATACCGTAGAACCCCTTGGTATTCATTGGTTTGCCTTCATGTTTTCGACCAGGATGTCCTCGATGACGAGATAGCGGATGCCGGTCCGCTGTAGCATGTCGATGGCTTCATGAGGAGTACAGACCACCGGTTCACCGTGGATGTTAAAGCTCGTGTTGAGCAACACTCCATAGCCCAGGATTTTTTTGATCTGTTCAAGGAGATCCCTGTATAGTGGATGCTCGTCGCCGACAAACTGGGGACGGCAGGTCCCGTCGATATTTATGACTCCCGCCATCATCTTCATCTCATCTGCCCTGACCCGGAAGGCCATGGTCATGAAGGGGTTGTTGCGGAGGTTCTGCCCATCAGTATGGAGGAGCGCCGGGGCGTCTTCGACGAGGATGCTGGGGCAGAAGGGCTGATACCAGACCCTCTTCTTCAGCAGGAGATTGAGACGGTCCTTGATTGCACTGTCATCGGGCCGGGCGAGGATGCTGCGATTGCCCAGGGACCGCGGGCCGATTTCCATCCGTCCCTGGAACCAAAGGATGATTTCTCCAGCGAGGATGAGGCGGGCCGCCGTCTCCGGAGCGCTTTCGATCCGCCGAAACAGGATATCGCCGTTTCGGTGCGTTTCCGGTGCTACCTTGAGACCTTTGAAAAATTCCATTTCAGTCTCCCTATCGTCATTCCGGCGAAGGCAGGAATCCAGTAGTGCCGTTTTTCCTGTAGGCCTGCCCTCTCCGGCTGCCGAATCAGTTATATGGTGGCTTTGAAGGGCGGCCCAAACCTCTTCCGCCGTGAAGGACGGGCCAAGGGCAAGACTCGGTAGCGAATATCCGGAAATGCCGAAGCGGTCGTGATTCATGAGCATGGCGGCGCCGATGGCGAGGCCGCCATCGCCCATGTGGGGGAAGACGTAGATGTTCTCCACCTCCCGTTGCGCGGCGAGCTTCATATTCATCTTGATGTTGGAAAAAACGCCTCCTGCCGCCGCGATTCTCTTATGACTGGTTTTCGCCAGGGCCGCTGCGACAAGATCGAGAACGCATTTTTCGAGGACCCGCTGGGCCATGGCGGCAAATTGCTCCGAAGGATAGCGCCAGATGATCTTTTTCATTTCCCGAAACATGGCCGTGGAGGAATAAGGAGTGACAATGTCCAGATCTTTCGTCTGGATGACGGACATCAGGGGATTATCGTCATCCGCGATGGGATAGGCATAGTTGGCCAGGGCCATGACCTTTCCCTCGTCTTCCAGTTCCCGCATGTTCATGAGATTAGTAACGTGTTCGAAGAAGATTCCCAGGGAGCGGGAGGCGGGCAGGGCCTTGATGAGGGAGAGCTTTTTGTTCCGGAAAGACCATAGCGAGCCGCAGCAGCCGTCTCCGACGCCATCGAGGGTTATCACCAGACATTCCGGTAAGCCGCAGCAAAAGGCTGCCGCCGCATGGGCTTTGTGGTGGTCAACCCATTCGAGCCGGTATCCGGCGAAGCCCATCTCCCGTAGTCGGCTATGCATCCAGGACAGGCTGAGTCGGCGTGAAATCACATTCGGAGCCAGTTCCGTGAACCGGTATTTAAAGGTTTTTTTGAAAGCGTCAAAGGAACGTGGAGGTTGCTTCCGGCGGCGGATGAGGTAATACTCCTCTTTCAGGTTTGGGAAAATCCGCGTTAGTGTCTTGGCAGGGTCCGTTGTCGAAGCGGCAATATACTTGATGTCGGGGGGATTCAGTCCGGCGAAGTCGAGACAGGCCCGGATGGATCGGTGGGGGAAACCGACTTCCAGCTTCCGGCGGCTCAGGCGCTCTTCGTTGATGGCGAAAACGATTTCCTCTCCCTTGAGGAGGGCCGCTCCTGCATCGTGGCCGTCCCAGACGCCTAAAACATAATTGTTTTCCAAATGTAAAATCTCCCCCAGCCCCTCTTTAGCAAAGAGGGTGTATAAAGTTTCCCCAAGTCTCCCTTTGTAAAGGGGGATTCAGGGGGATTTCCCCGACCTTGTATAAAATCTCTCCCGCCGAAATTTACCGTGTCCAGCCAAGAAATCTTTTCATCGCCGCGGGGACGCTTTTCAATGCCTCCCATTCCGCCATGGAAAGAAGATTAAGCGCCGCCTGGGGCCGTCCGTAGAACTTCCGGAAGGCGAAACGGCGGAAATCGTCGACCTCATCCGCCGACAAACCCGGCAGATCCATGACGGCGCTAGCCTGGGAAGAAAATGAGTCCTTCCTCAGCCAGCCCTCGCGCTTGGCCTCGGCGTAGAGCCCGGTTCCCGGAAAGGGCGCCGCCGCATAAAACTGGGCGATATCCAGGGGAAGCTCAAGGGCGAGGGCCAGGGTTTCCTCCATAGTGCTTTTCTTTTCCCCCGGGAGACCGAAGATGAAGTGGCCCGCCACGCGAATCCCCGTCTGTTTTGCCCATAGCACAGCCTTTCTCGATTGTGCAACGGTCATCTTTTTCCCCGACCTTGCGAGAATCCCGTCGTTTCCCGACTCCAGACCATAGGAAATCATCCACAAGCCGGCCTTTTTCATCAACATGAGGGTTTCCTCGTCGATGGTGTCCACACGACTGTTGCAGGTCCAGGAGATGGACAGGCTGCGTGCGATGACGGCCCGACAGAATTCCCTGACATAGTCCCGGTCGGCGGTGAACGTGTCGGCCCAGATGAATATGTCACTGATGCTATATGACTTTGTGTTTATTTCAATTTCCCGGAGGACGTTTTCGATGGGCCGCCGCCGCAATTTCGCGCCGTAGTATAGAGGGGCGGTGCAGAAGGTGCAGCGGTACGGGCATCCCCGGACCGGGGCGACCATGAGAAAAGGACGTCCCTTTAGGGGCAAACGATAGGAGCCGTGATCGATGAGATGCCACGCCGGGGCGGGAATGTCTGGGGGAGCGAGAAAATCGGCATCGGGATTATGTTGTATAAGCTGCTTGCGGCGATATGAAATGCCGTTGACGCTCTTCCAGTTGCTATGACCAACCCGGCAGAGATTCCCGATGATGCCTTCCGGTTCACCCCGGATAACTGCATCCACGGCCCTTTCCGAGAGGGCGTCTTCGGGTCGGGCGGTAACGTGGGTTCCCATAACCGCCGTGATTGTCGACGGAGATATTTCCTTGATTAAGCGGGCGATTTGAAGATCCGAACCGAGGGTCGGCGTCGCCGTGCCCCAGATGGCTAAATCGGGATGTTCTTTCCGGATGAGCGTGGAGATGGCTGTTGCCGTCATCCCGAGGGCGGGAAAATCAAAGACCTTTACGATATGACCATTCGCTATAAGCAGGGCCGCCGTCGTCGTCAGGGACAGGGGCGGCCACTGGGTGGCCCATACCCCCGCCTCCTGGGTACATCGGCCCTCCCGGGTGAAACCGCCGCCGCCGGGCGCCGGGGGATTGAAGAGGAGAACATTGGCCATATTAGCCTAAAAATAAAGGTACTTGACCATACTGTAAACATATCGGAAGGCCACTTTGCGAACGTTGATCTTTGAATAGCCCGCCTTCCGCGAGTGTTCGTGTGAGGGAACCTCGGCCATGCGATAACCCTTCTTCAGGGTCTTGATGATCATCTCCTGCTCGATGGTGGTGATGTTTTCCTCGAGACCGAGCTGGCGCAGTACCTCTGTCCGGACGGCCCGGAAGCCGTTCTGGCTCTCAGACAGACGGACATGGAAACGGTGGTTGATGCAGGCGGTGATTAAGGAGCTGCCCATGAGACGGAAACACTCGTCGAAGCCGCCGTGGAGTTCGCTGGAACCGCCGATGAGGCGTGAACCGGAGACATGGTCTGCCTCGCCGTCGAGAATGGGTCTGACAATGGCCGGGATGTCGTCGGGATCGTGGGAGCCATCGGCGTCGATAAATACGGTGACCTCTCTTGTAAGATGGGGAATGACGGTCCGGATCGCTTCGCCTTTCCCTTTTTTGTGATCAAGGACGATCTTTGCCCCCAGGGATCCGGCGACCTCGGCAGTATTGTCCGTTGAGTGTCCATCCACTACGATAATATCATTTGTATAGGGGCGGACTCCCTCGATAATAGCAGCAAGAGTTTGACCCTCGTTCAGGGTGGGAATGACGATGCCGATACGATCAATATCAGTTTTATTTAACATCATAAAATAGCTATTCTCCCTCCAATTGGTATCGAAAAATTTACAAAAAAATACTTGACAGAACTACAATCTCTCACTAATATTACCCATGTGAAATTAAAAAATCAACTGGTATTTTCCTGTAGAGTAATCGAGGGTTTTGAAAGTGAAGAAAAGGAGGCTGGTATTATTGTGAAAAGAGCTATTAATTTTTCTTGTGTGGTTACGGTGATATTTTTACTAATCCCCACAATGCTTCTTGCCCAAGGGAATATCAACTTCGGGAATCTCAAGGTCATTCCTGGTATCGAGGGCCAGGTCGTGTACGATGACAATATCTACATGAAGAATGGAAGCGACGACAATGCGAACAAAAAGGTATCCGATACTATTTATCACCTCAAGCCCGGCATGCTGCTGAATTACAACCTCCCCGAGCGGGGCGACCTCAAGCTTGGCTGGAACGGCGACTGGGCCTTTTATAACACAAACGATAAAAACAACTGGAATAACCAGAACTTTGCTCTTGGTATCGACTACAAACCGCCGTCAGGGTTGTTGCTTGGCGTGAACGAGGAATTCCGGCTGAAGCAGGACCCCTTCGGCTCACCCGACCAGTACGCTATCGGCCGTGTGACGAAACGATGGGAAAACGATTTGAAGAGCAAACTGGGCATGGCTTGGGGGAACAACACCTTCCGGACCATCGCCCTATATAACATGTACGAACAGCAGTATTTCAGCAATTATGACGCTTCACAGAATTACACCCTCAATGAATACGGCTTCAGCGCCGAGGGCCGCTTTCTTCCCCGGACGTGGGGGTTTGTGCGCTACATCTACGGCCTCCAGAATTATGCGTCCTTTTACGGCGGCCAAACGGAGAATGGGACATATGTCGCCGGATTCCCCGACAATCGCAAAGCGGATTTCAAATATAATCAGGTCAATATCGGTTTAACCTGGGATCAGGGCTCTAAACTGACGGGAGAGTTATCCGTCGGCTACATGTGGAAAAGGTACAATAACAACCTGGACACGGCGGGAAATACCCGGACCGATCGGGATACGTGGGTGGCGGCGACGAACATCAACTTTGATGCGACGGCCACGACGGTTCTCAGTTTGAATATCGCCCGGACCACAAGAGACCAGGCCGCCGATTCAAGCACCTTTTTCTATGACACGGGTGTTGGCGTCAGTGTTCGGCAGACCATTCTCACGAGGTTTTTCGCGACAGCCGGTGTTCTTTACAGCCTTAATGATTACAACACCGCGCCGGCGGGCTACACCTCCGTTGGTGACAGGTCGGACAAGAACTATATTGTTAATGCCGGTCTCGACTATAAGATCCGGGAATGGTTAACATGCGGCATAGGTTATAAATATAACAAGAAATCATCTAATTACGAGAACTTTGAATTTGCTGACAACCAGTTTATGGCCAGTTTGAAAATTGTTTATTAAGCACGGGAGGGAGAATTGTCCTATGGAAAATCAACCGCTTTATAAGAAAACATTGTTGGTCGTGACGTTTTTAATGGCCGGCCTGATCCTCCTCTACGCTTCCCCCGTAGCGGCGGCCATCGGCAAGATTACCGGCTTCAAGGGGGACGCGATTATCCAATCGGGGGCGGTCATCACCAAGGTGACCAAGGCGGGTATGCCCTTGAACGACGGGGATGGCATCGCCACGCAGAACGGCGAGGTGAATGTCACCTTTAACGACGGGGCGGTCATGAAGGTTAATCCCTATGCGAACATCCTGCTTCAGGAGCGCCAGGAACAGAGTGGCTTCTGGATGTTCAAGACGACCTATACAGCCCGGCGCATCACCTGCATGGTCGGCAAGATCTGGTTTAAATCCGGCGCTTCCAACACGAAGAACTATCTCCAGACCCCGACGGCAGTGGCTCGTCTGCAAGGGTCCGATGGGGATTTCGGCTACGATAACGTGAGAACCTACCTGAATATGTACAGCGGCGACGCCGCCGTGGTCGGCAATGTCATCCGGGGCTTCTTCGAGAACCCCGGTATCAGCGCCGCGCAAAAGAGCAGTGTTTATCAGGCCCTGCAGGCGGCCTACCAGCAGACCGTCCAGGCCCAGGCAGCGCCGGCCACGGTGTTGAAACCGGTGGTGCAGGACCAGGCCAGGTTGGCATCCCTCCAGGTGGCCCAGGACGTCGCCACGATCATGAAGAGCAACCCGGATTCGACAGTTGCGAGCCAGGCCAGCCAGGCATCGACAGTCTTGGCAACAGCTATCACGCAGACTCAGAGTAATCTGGCCAGGGACACGAATAACGCCCAGCAGGCAGGCGTCACGGTCCCCGTGACGACGACTACGGTACGTCCCACAACCACGCCCACAACGGTACCGGTAACTGCGGCCAGTACGACATCGACCAGCACGACATCAACCACATCAACCACGTCATCGATGTCAACGACGACCATATGCCCAAGCCCGCCGTGCGAGCCCAAGCAGTAATCAACACCTCAAAATCACTTTGCATGTCAAGACATGGATACAGCCCCCCGGGAGTTGTATCCATGTCTTTTGATGAACACAATTTCTTTGCAATTTGAGGTCAACTGTATTAGAGACGATTGCAACTAGCACCCATGCCGAAGCGGGCACAACGAAACATGAAGAAGGCTAATAAACGGTAATGAACTTGATGATAGACAATAATTTCTCCTTGAAAAAGCTGGCTTTTGTGCTCCTCTGCTGTCTTGTCCTTTCCGCCTGTGCCTTAGGCGGAAACGTGGTGACGGTTACGGAGGTCAGCGATTCCGCCCAAGCCATGAAGGCCCTGGAACTGAAGAAGGCCGATCTGGCCAAATTCGAGGAGTACAAAAAGACGGTTGTCGCCAAGGACCCGGGCACAAACACCATTTCCGACCTCCTCCAAAAGAGCGCTTCCATGAGCGTTTCCGAGTATCTGGCCAAATATCCCGATGCGAAAGATGCGATCAGCGATTACCGGATCGGGGGATACGATGTCCTGAGCGTCATCGTCTATGAGGAAAAGGATCTCTCCCGGGAGAACGTCCGGGTTACGGCCGAAGGAGATATCACCTTTCCCCTCATCGGCCGGGTGAAGGTCGTCGACTTGACCACGACGGAGGTTGAACGCCTTATCGCGAAAATGCTGGCGGAAAAGGAATATCTTCTCGATGCCCATGTGTCGGTTATGGTCGTTAAATATGAGGGACGGAAGTTTTCTGTCCTGGGCGCTGTCTTTACCCCCGGTCTTTACCCCCTCCAGGCCCGCGAACGGGTCCTGGACGGCATTTCCAAGGCGGGAGGTCTGGCGTCGGCAGCCGCAAAGGGTTCGACAGGAGCAAGGGATGAATCACAGGCCCTGGAGGGGATGATCATCCGCACCATTAACCCCGGAAAACCCGATGAAAAAAAGATCATCATCAACTTTGATCTCCAGGGGCTCCTGAAGGGACGGGACCAGAATGCCAATATCTTCCTCGCCGAAAATGATGTCCTCTACATTCCGACCGCCGATTACTTCTACATCATCGGCGAGGTCAAAACGCCGGGTTCTTACGCCTTTACGAAGAAGGAAATTACCATCGCCGAGGCCATCAGCATGGCCGGCGGCTTTACCCGGATCGCCTCGCGGAACAAGACCCGGATTGTCCGGGTGGAAAAAGGCGTCGAAAAAATATTTGAAGTCAAAATGGACGCCATTACCCAGTCCGGAAAGATGACCCAGGCCATGAGCATCAGGCCCAATGACCTGATCATCGTACCGGAGAGTTTCTTCTAAGGAGCACATTGCAACGTATGGAAATCGGTCAGAAAAATATCAATATTCAAGACTACATCCGGGTTATTCTGAAACACCAGTGGACCATCTTGACCGTTTTTGCCGTGATCGTTGTCAGCGTCACCATCTTTTCCTTTACGGCCACACCAATCTACCGGGCCACGACGAGGATTATCATCGAAAAGGAGAATCCGAAGGTCGTCTCCATCCAGGAGGTCATGTCCGTCGATTCCTCCGGCCTCGACTACTACCAGACCCAGTACAAGATCCTGGAAGGACGCGGCGTGGCCAATGAGGTCATCAAGCGCCTGAACCTGGAGAAAAGCGAGGAGTTCAACCCCAGACAGGGCGTCCTGGGCGAGATATGGAACTGGATCTTCTCCCCTGTCGACTACATCGGTTCCCTCCTGAAGACGGGCCAGCCGATCAATGTCCCGGCGGGGAGCATTTTGGGCATTGCGGAGCCGTATTCGCCCCTGGTCGGCGTCGTTGCCAGTCGGATCACCGTCAGCCCCATCCGGAACAGCCGCCTCGTCGATATCAGCTTTGAGAGTAAAGAAAGGGTTCTTGCCGCCCAGGTTGCGAACACCGTCGCCCGATCCTATATCGATTTGATGCTACAGTCGAAGGTGAAAGCCACGCAGGATGCCATGGCCTGGCTTAATCAGCAGATCGAACAAGAGAAAATACGGGTGGAGAAGGCCGAAACGGCACTTTTGAGCTTCAAAGAAACAAAAGGCATCACGACGGACTTTTCCAGCAATGTTGAATCCATCACTGCCCAGAAGCTGGCGATATTGAATAATCAGGTTGTCGAAGCGACATCGAAGCGGGTGGAGGCGGAGACCCGTTTCCGCCAGGCAAAATCCATGGAGGGCAGTCCCGATTCCATGGGGTCCGTAGCCGAAGTATTGAATAATCTCCTCATTCAGGACATCAAAAGACAGGAAGTGGAGATATACAAAAAACTCTCCGAGCTTTCCAAGCGATACGGCGCCAATCATCCCCAGATCATTGCCCTGAATAATGAGATGAAGACCCTGAATGAACGTAAGGCAGGGGAGATCCAGCGGATAATCACGGCCCTCCAGAACGAATATCGTGTGGCCCTGTCCCGGGAACAATCCCTGCGGGGGGCTATGAGTCAGCAAAAGGGCGAGAGCATGAGCATGAATCAGGAGGCCGCCAACTATTCGGCCCTGAAACGGGAAGCTGATATGAGCCGTGACATATTCGACGTGCTCCTCAAACGGTTCAAGGAGACTTCCCTTACGGAAGATATCCGGACGGGGAACATCCGTATCGTTGACCCGGCGGAGATCCCGAAATCCCCGGTGAAGCCAAAGAAGGCCCAGAATATCCTCCTGGCCATTGTGGTCGGCCTGTCCATGGGCATCGGTCTGGCCTTTTTTCTGGAATATATAGACAACACCATTAAGCTGCCCGAAGAGATCACATCGCTGCTGAAGATTCCCTATCTCGGCCCCGTGCCGGCGATTGCGTCCGAACAGGACGCCGAAGGCAGGGAGCAGGAGCGGGAACCACAGGATGATCTCATCTCCCTGAGGGCGCCCAAATCGACGGCCAGCGAGTCCTATCGCGGCATCCGCACGAGCCTCCTCTTCTCTTCCGCCGACCAGGCGCCGCAGGTCATCATGGTGTGCAGTTCCGGGCCCCGGGAAGGGAAGACCATTACCTCGGCCAATATTGCCGTGACCATGGCCCAGACGGGGAGCAAGGTGTTGATTATGGACTGTGATATGCGCCGCCCCAAGTTGAACAAACTATTCGGCGCAGACAGGGACATGGGGATGTCCAACATCCTCGTCGGCAACGCTACCCTGGAAGAGGCGGTTATTCATACGCAGGTACCCAATATCGACATCATTGCCTCGGGACCGATTCCCCCCAATCCGTCGGAACTCCTGGGGTCTCGCCATATGCAGGCCCTCATTGAGGAGGCCCGCAAATCCTACGACCGGATCATCATTGATTCCCCGCCGATTACGGCCGTTACGGACGCCGTAATCCTGTCGAACTTCGTCGACGGCGTCGTTGTGGTCATCCGCGCCGGGGTTACCCACCGGGAGATCATCAAAAACGGTGTGGCCCAACTCAAGTCCGTCAATGCCCATATCCTGGGCGCCGTCCTCAACGGCGTACAGATGGGGCGGGATAGCTACTATTACTACCAGTACTATTATTACTATTATGGCGAGGATGGGGAGAAGCGGAAGAACGTCCACTCGAAGCGATCTTTGAAAAGTCGTCTTTACTATGGACAAGATGCTGTTAAGCCGGGCATGGCTCCCAAGCGATCGTTGCTGAGCCGTTTTTTCCCTGGAAAAAAGAAGTCTCAGTCGGCCAAGGCGGACCCAAAGGCGCCCAGAAAGGCATAAGGAAACCGCCATGATAGACTTACACAGCCATATGCTTCCGAACCTAGACGACGGTGCGACGGACTGGGAGCAGTCCCTGTCCATGGCCCGCATGGCTGTGGCTGACGGTATTACCGATGTGGTCTGCACGCCCCACTGGGTTTCGGGAAGGTACGAAAATACGAGGTCGATTGTTCTCGATAAACTCGATGAAAGCCGAAAGATGATGGCGTCAGCTAAGATTGAACTGCGAATTCATCCCGGGGCGGAGCTGCGCCTCGACATCACCTTGCCGGAAAGGATCAAGGCGGGAGAACTGCTAACTATCAACGACGGCGGCAAATATGCCCTTATCGAACTGCCCGATGGATCCCTTCCCGATCATTTGGATGAGTTTTTCTGGGGTCTCGAGATGGGGCGCATCAAACCCATCCTTAGCCATGTGGAACGTAACTCCGTTATCCGTCAGGAGCCGTCGCGACTCTATCGATGGGTCGAAATGGGTTATTTGGCGCAAATGACGGCGTCAAGTCTTGTCGACTCGCATACGGAGGAGATTCGCGAATTTTCTTTCCGTCTCCTGGAGCATCGCCTGGTTCATATGCTCGTAAGCGATTCCCACGGCCTGCACACGAGAACGCCCAAACTCTCCGAAGGTCTGGCCGCAGCCACGGAGGTTATCGGCACGAAGGCGGCACATCGTATGGTATACGAGGTACCTGCGCAGATCCTCCGGGGGGAGTCCGTGAATATCCCCGAACCCATACCTCTCAAGAAGAAAAAGTCATTCTTCGACTTTTTCTCCCGGCGTTAACGACAAAGGAACTCCCCCGGAGGGAGAATACAATACTGTTCGTTATTTCTGACTAAAAACGCTTCTGAAATAGACCTTCATCCTGAATTCCATTTGTTTGATGAATGTATATTCTTGCCAGGAAGGATCTTTGGATGTTCTGTTTTCGGAGGGAGAATCCGTTCTATCTTCCAACCCGATTCTCTCAAAGTGCCAAAGAAGCTGCCTGATTTTTTTCTTCACTTCACGGGGCATTGCCTCGAATATGATACCGTAGCCACGATATTTTTCATTTGCACCGGACCTCTTATTGACAACCTTGCCCATGCAGCTTATTTCAATGCCGTCGCAGAGAAACTCAATCATCACACTGGAGCCTATGGGAATATCTCCCTCAAGGTCAACAAAACATCCTGTTTCAGAGATGTCGATGGTTTGGCAGGGCATGGCGCCATTCTTTACGACAAGGACGGTATTCAAAGGCGTCCTGTAACGTGTTGCAATTTCCCACCACCGGAGCCTCGGGTTGAAATAGGGGGCGTAAACACTCTTTCTCAGGAAGTATGCCGTGATGACGGTAGTGATAACGATAAAAAACATAACCGTTTCCAGGGAGTAATTGGGATTCATGTATTTGTAAACAAAAAGGTTATAGGAAATGAGGAGAACCGAGAAGCATAGGAAAAGGTACCAGCCCCACTTCTTCATCATGTAGATACCCACTCCAACCACCGGGAAAAGAGCAAGAATGATCCAGTCAGACCAGAGAAGATGGGATATGATACCACTGCTGCCAAATATGGGCATATTATTGATGTAGGCGGCTTGCACCAGAGTACCGAAGGGTTCGAGGATGTAAAACAGGGCGATGAGAACGATGGCTAAAGGTCTCTTCTTCATAAATTAACTCCACTGTCATTTACTTAAACACTATACCTGAAACATAAAAGAAATATACTCTCAAGTCAATGACATTGTGACGGGAGATAAGAAGGAATGGAAGAGACTGGATCTATATGAATAGTGAGTGATACCGGCATTATTTCGATTCTAAATCAAAGCGATATCTTTATCGGCTCCTCGACATATTCCTATATACGTCTGCGTCGCCGCTTCCTAACCGTCTTGATTTCATCTTTGATTTAGAATCGTAATTACATGCCCAGGGCATCCAACTCATCCGGATTGGCGACCCTGTTTTCCTTGAAATTCAGGAGATGCTCCAATTCATGCCCGAGAATTGCCTGATTGACGATGACTTTCCCTTTGACCATTTTGCCTAAAATCCAGATCTCATTGTCGGTATTGGCATAAGCGGCCACAGGGGAGCCGTAGGCTGCTGCTATATTCCAGTTGAACAGCTTACGGGATCCCACAATATGGATCTTTACTTCTTTTAATACAATGACCTCGTGAAGGTCAGGCGTTTCCGCCACAGAGGTAAATCCCTTCTGGAGTGCGTCGAAACCCTCTTTTCTGCGATCCGTAGCAACCGCTGCGCACCCGATCAGGGAAAAAACGAGACCGATGCAAACCAGCCTTGAGATTTTATGTAAGCATAGGCGAAACATACGTGAATGACTCCTCAAAAAACTACCCAAAATCCTGTAAATTCTGGTGCCGATGAAGAAACGTGGTGGCTACCATTGGTAAATTGCTGTTAGTTTTCAATGTTCTAAACACCACCGGCAATGTCTGCATTCCAGATGCTCATTATAGTAGCGTTTATTTAATCGGCATTTTGAGGAAAAACTTTAGAGGGATTATTGCCCTCTTGCAGAATCAAACAGGCTGGGGCTTTGTTGACCAATTACCGACCAATTTCATTTTTTCTTTGCTCTCTCATCTGCAATATGGGTAGAAGATTGACATGGGTAGAGATAATATTGTTCTGGGGGACCAGAAGGATACGGTGGCGCAGCGGGGCTAGGATTTTAAGAATGGCGGCCTCACCCTGGGGACGGACTACCGCTTTTCGGAACGGTTTATCGGTGGCGTCCTGTTTGGGATGAATGCGGCCAAGTCCTGGCTCAACGACGCTGGAAGCACGGTAAAATTAGATGGTTATACATTGGGAATTTATAAAACTTATTTCCGTGAGGCCTTTTATATCGACGGACAGGCCGGTTACGGATGGAACAGCCTTGATAACAGCCGGCGTATCATCTTTCCGGGGATTGACCGGACGGCCACTGCGAAACCTTCCGGTGGTCAGACGACGGTTTATGGGGGGACGGGTTATGATTTTCAGTTTGGTCCCTAGACTATCGGTCCGGCCCTGACCTTTCACTATCTCTCCATGGGGGGGAGCGGTTACACCGAAGCGGGAGCGGACTCCCTGAATCTACAGGTGGATTGCCAGACGACGGAATATTGTCAGGGCAGCGCCGGGGTCAAGGGGGCCTGGAACTGGACGAAAGACAAACTGAAGGTAGGGGGAAAGGCTGGCCTTTTAGGGTGGGGCCTGGGTTCCTGGGGCCTATTGGTTGAGCTGGTTTTCCGCGTAGTCCTCCGACGCCTGGGGGGGCCTCCGCCCCAACGAGTTTCAAGGCTCATCAGGGGGAGGGGGCGGGCTTATTAGGAGAGGGGGCTGGGCGTCGGTGTTTGGTCCCGTTCTTGTTCCTTGCGTTGCTCCTCCTTGTGGGCGGCTGCGGCATCTTCCCAACCCTTGGCTTCGGCTGCTTTTTTTAGTCGGTTCTTGGTTATCGCGGCTTTGCGCTTAGCTTGTTGCCGAGGCGTCATCTTATAGCGCGGCCGGGGCTGTATGGGCATACCGGATTTCCTTACTGGCGTGGTGGTGCGGCGGATGCGAAGCTGTAATCGATTCTTTATCTTTTGCATATCCCGAACGTACGCACTAGCTAACCGCGGGTCTTGGTGTGTGATATGAGCCCATTCAATCGCCATTTCTAGGGGTTTGATCTCCATGCCCGTGCCGATTAGCCTACCTTCAGCCCAGGTTTCCATGGCGGGTGTGGCGTACAACACTCGATCCATTCTTGTCAGTACCTCGTCAGCATCTTCTTTTCTGCGTCGTTGATTGGATAATGTGTTCATCCAATGTACGGCTAAATCGCCTTGAGCCTTAACATCCATCTTTGCGATGTGCGCAATCAGATCCTTGAGCAACCGAAGCCTATCTATCTCGTTCAGGAGCATATGCCGATCCTCTCCTTTCGGGACGCATAGCCATTCAAGTGCCTTTTCTATCTGTTGCTTTTTCTTCTCCTTGTAATCGTCGTCTTTTTGCTTTATGATCTTCTTGTTCCCTCCTTCCTTTCTTGTTAGGGAGTTTCGTGGTTAGCGGGGGTAGTTATCCAACTCTCACCATGAGTGCCATCAGAACATCCGAATTTCTTTTTTCAAAAATGCCCCATTTTTGATTCCCATAGTGCCTTACGTAATACTTGTATTTATCCACACAGGGTATTACATTTCTATTTTGGGCGCAAAAAATCCGCCCCGCGATCACCGTCTTTTGGAGCATATTCACGGCGAACAGGATCGGATAGTAATGCGTGTGCTATTCAATTGTGGCTCTGGATCGCAAAGCAGACACGGCACTGCCATTGGAGCTGCAAATGGGCTACCCCGTGCGAGAGCAAGGTGTGGGGCACCTTAAGTCACCCTGTGTTTCGTAATGATGTGGCTCAAATTCTGTGGGTCGCATCACATCTACTAAAATTACTGGCCGAACATATCCTGATACTACTTCCAGGGAAACCCCTTTTAAGAAAATTTTTCAGACGGCCGGCAATAAGGCATTGCCTCTATTTTAAGCAAATTGCTGATTCTGACTCTCTTCCGCTCACTTAAATGCCCTTTCGTCGGCAAAAAGAGGCGGGTAATCAACAAGGCGTGTTGATAAAAATTGGAGCCCTTGTAAGTTATTGCGATCAATACTGTAGTGGAAGTAGTATCGTGCATGGGGGCAGAGTGGAGATCATTTTGTGCCGTGGGGCCGTTCGGCTATTGCGTATTGGTTAAGCCCTTAAGATTACTGGCTTATGTATAAGAAGTCTGGTTTGTGGATGCCGGGGGATATGCATTTCTTGCTTTTTATGCATATTTTCGTTTTTCCTTACTGATGGCAATTTGAGTTTATGAGAGAAAGACAAAATAGCCGACGCTCGTTGTCGCTCCTTTTTTCGCATTGTCGCCAATATCGCTCGTTGTCGCTTATTGAGCGGCCGGGCTAATTATCGCCGGTCATGGAAGTAGTCTTTGCTTCCATATAGCCAGGAACCCTCTGGAGTGAACCCCTTTGGTTGCACAGATCAGGGCCAAACAATTAGAGTATCCTGACAGGGGTTTTGGGTTAAGGTCAGCATTTTTTCATACTCACAGGGAGGCTGATAGCCTATAGAGGAATGCAACCGCTTCCGGTTATACACATCCTCGATGAAATATGGAATTCTTTTTTGAACATCTTCCATAGTTCGGTATTCCCAGAGCTGAACCTCCTCTGA
>JAPLJZ010000105.1 GCA_026388335.1 Deltaproteobacteria bacterium | reverse complement strand
GCAGTCATGTTCGCGGTCACGCCGGTCCCCTCCTGGGCGGATGGGGTCAGGGGGGGCAGAGGGGCGGTGTTTTGCAGGATTGCCATAAGGGCGTCAATCTTCCTTGTCGCTTCCCCGTAGATTTTCTCCGGCGAGGAGGCGCCGCCGTCCTCATCGATAAAGGCGCAGGCCACAATCTTGATGGTATGACGGATATTATCGAAGATCAGGATGGTATCGGTCAGGAGAAAGACGGCCTCATCGGTCCCGAGATCGTCGGGGGCCCGGGTGGGCAGCTTCTCGAAATAACGCACCATCCCGTAGCCGAGGTAGCCCACGGCGCCGCCATAGAAGCGCGGCAATCCCGGCGACGGGACGGGACGGTATTTTTTCAGGAGCTCCTGCAGATGTCCGAGGGGGTCCCCGCCGTGGGGAAAGCGTTGGACTTGACCGTTGTTCCTGATCTCGACCTCTTCGCCAAGGACGCGGAAGACTACCCGGGGATCGGCGCCGAGGAATGAGTAGCGCCCCCATTTCTCGCCCCCCTCCACGCTCTCCAGGAGAAAGACATGGGAGCGCGCCGCCAGCTTGCTTAGGGCCGTAACGGGCGTCTCCACGTCGGCCAGGATCTCCCGGTAAACGGGGATCAGATTTCCCTCGCGGGACAATTTCTTGAATGTTTCCAAATCCGGGTAGTACATATTCCTCCTGACAATAAAAAAAGGCCGTGATCGCTCACGGCCTTTTTTCGGTATGGTTATATAGTAAATAAAAAGGCCGTGGAGTCCTGAGAAGGTCTCCACGGCCCAATCGGTTTATGTCATTTCATTCAACCGGCAGCGCGCAGACCCCTCCCTGTGCTTTGCCACCACCAGTTATTGTTCATAGAAAAGATTATCTGCTTCATTTTTTCCTCAGTGTCAATTTGGCTATCAGCTTTTTTACTCCCTGTCAATCACTTTTTTTTAAAGCTCCGCATCCGCAAGAAATACTCCCTGATTTCTTTTAATTCCAGGCAGTTGAGACAATCTTCCCTTTCCAGCCACCCCTTTCGGGCGATGTTCACGCCCCCTTCCATATAGTCGAAGCCGGCCAGATTATGAAGGTCGGGATTGACGGCGATCTTTACACCTTTTTTCTTCGCGTAGATGCAGTGGCGCCAGTCCAGGTCGAGGCGCAGGGGATTGGCGTTGAGTTCGATGGCCTTTCCCTCCGCCGCGGCGGCGTCGATCACCCAGCGGATGTCCAGGGCATAGGGCTCCCTGGCCAGGAGGAGCCGTCCGGTCGGGTGGGCGAGGATCGTGGTGAAGGGATTGGCCAGGGCCCTGATGATCCTCCCGGTCATCTCTTCTTCCGCCATCTGGAAATGGGAATGGACGGCGGCAATAACAAAATCGAATTGCCCCAGCGTTTCATCGTCGTAGTCAAGGTTACCATCGGGGAGGATGTCGGCCTCGATGCCCTTGAAGATGTGAAAAGTTTCTTCCCCGGCGTTGATGTTGTCTATGGCTTCATGCTGACGCCGGACGGCATCCGGTGTGAGTCCCCCGGCGTAATAGGCGGACTGGCTGTGGTCGCTGACGCCGATGTAGGCGTATCCCCGCCGCTTTGCTTCTCCGACCAGCGTTTCCAGGGAGTCGGCGCCGTCGCTGGCCCGGGTGTGGATGTGCAGGACGCCGCGCATATCGGCGGCCTCCACCAGCCGGGGGAGCTGCCCCGCTGCGGCCGCCTCGATCTCCCCCATGTTTTCCCTGAGTTCCGGGGGGATATAGGATAATCCCAGGACGGCGAAAATATCCTCCTCGCTGCGGCACAAGAGGTTCTCTTCTTCCCGGAAGAGTCCGTATTCATTCATTTTCAGACCGAGTTTCTTTGCCCACCCCCGCAGGGCCGTATTATGTTCCCGGCTGCCCGTAAAGTGATGGAGGGCGTAGGGGTATTGGGAGGGGGAGACGATGCGGAGATCGGCGTTGATCCCCGAATGGAGGGTCACGCTTACTTTGGTATCCCCCCTCGCAATGACGGATGCCGCCCGGGGCAGGGAAGCAAAGGCGTCGGCAAGGGAGAGATGGTCGTCTGTGGCCGCCAGCAGGTCGATATCCTTGACGACCTCGTTGCCCCTGCGGAGCGATCCGGCGATGCCGGCGGCAATGACGCCCCGCTGCCCGGCGAGAAACCGCTGGAGGTCCATCGCTTCGGCGATAACTTCGGCGTAGAGGCGTCGCTCCCGGTAGTGCTTTAAGGCGTCAATACCGGCCAGGATCTTCTTTTGGGTTTTACTGCCGAATCCCTGAAGATCGAGGAGGCGGTTTTCCTGGCATGCGTATTCCAGCTCCCCGATGGTTTCAATCCCTAATTTTTCATAAAGGAAATTGATTTTCTTGGGGCCCAGGCCCGGAATTTTTAGCATCTCGAAATGACCGGCGGGAATGGTGGCCTTAAGGTCGTGATAGTATCTGAGTTCTCCCGTCGTGGCCAGTTCTTCGATCTTCTTGCTAATGGCTTCGCCTACGCCTTTGATGGTTGCCAGTCGGCCTTCCCGGACAACAACGTCCAAATCCTCATCCAGGGCTTCGAGACTGCGGGCGGCATTTACATATGCCCTCGCTTTGAATGGATTTTCACCCTTCATCTCCAAAAGGAGCGCCAGTTCATCCAGGATCTCGATGATCTCCTGCTTGGTCCGTTCCATATCGGTAAGTATCAGGCGATGATGATATCTTCCAGGCTGCGCTTGGGGACGTGATGCCCACCCTGGGGATCCCGCCAGTAACGGATGTCTCCCCCGGATTTGACCGCTTCGATGGTGACTTGCTCGACCGGCTTTCCCAGGGCGATGACCAGGACGATTTCGTACTGTTCGGCAATGCCGAGGCTTTCCCGCAGGCCCTCTTTTTTGATCGAGGCGATCATGCACCCCCCGAGCCCTTTTTCCGTCGCCCCGAGGAGAATCGTCTGGCCGGCGATGCCCAGGTCGTAGGCTGCGGCGGGGCTGATCTCCGTATCGACGAGCATGACGATATAGGCGGTGGGGCGTTCACCCGCGGCGGGACCGGGCCATTCCTTCAAATATCCGGCCCAGGCCAAGTGGGGGAAGATGAGGCCGTTCTTCTGCGGTTCCCAGGAGAGCAGGTACTTGAGCGGCTGCCGGTTGGCTGCCGATGCCGTAAGCCTGGCCAGGTCCACAAGTTCTTTCAGGGTCTCCCGTGAAATCGTTACTGTTTCGTCAAAACGGCGGTAACTGCGATTTCGTAAAACCAGATCCTTTAACATGGTGCACCTCCAAATAATTATTTATCAAAAGCCGATGGTCCGGAAAAATAAATCCCGGCAGGTTTTTTCGATTTGCCGCAGGCGCTGCAAGGCCTCGTTGAAATCCTCAGCCCCGGCCGTAAAGACGCCATGCCCGTAAACAATGGCGGCGCCGTGGTCCCGGACGGCCTTGGGCACGGTATTGCAGAGGCCAAAGGGACCTGCCCCGGCCTCACCGGAGACGACGGGGATGTCCTGGACCCATCTTTCCCGGGGGCAGAAACGATGGCATCCGTCCTTGTCCGGGCAATCTTCTTCCCCGCAAGCCATGGACATGATGACGGAAAATTTCGGATGCCCATGGAGGACGGCGCGGTAAGGGGTTGTCCGGGCGATGAGCCGGTG
>JAPLJZ010000100.1 GCA_026388335.1 Deltaproteobacteria bacterium | reverse complement strand
TCCACACGGATTGCCGAGGAGCCGATCCGGATTTTCTCTCAGATCGAGGAGGCCGACATTGCCGTTGTCCTGGACGAGAGTCTCTTCAAGGTTGTCGATATCTTCAGCAGACTCCGCAAAGGCGGCCTGCTGATCATCAATACCCAGACACCCCTGGAGAAGTGGGACGAGCAGGGAGAATACCGCATCGCCGTCGTTGACGCTGCCGGCATCGCCCTGAAACACCATCTGAGCAAGGAAGGGGCGCCGGTGGTAAATACCCCGATGTTAGGGGCCTTCGCCCGGGCCTCGGGACTCGTCTCCCTGGAAAATATCGAAAAAGCCCTGAATCACAAGCTGTCGAAGGAGCAGGGAGCGCGTAACTTCACCACCGTGAAGGCAGCCTTTGAGGAAACAAAAGTCAGAGATAAATAGATCTCAAAATAGGATTGAACTCATGACAACAAAAAAAGACGACAGTATTTCGGCCATGTGCACGGTGGCCATCGGCGAGGCGGGAAAAACGGGGGACTGGCGCAGCCTGCGCCCCATCATTGATCATACCAAATGCATCCCCTCGGTAAAGAAGAAATCGGCATGTTTTCTCTGCTGGCTCTACTGCCCCGAAGGGGTGGTCAAGGCGACGGTCCCCGTGGAGATTGATCTCGATTACTGCAAGGGCTGCGGCATCTGCGCCGAAGAATGCCCGGCCAAGGCCATCACTATGGTGAGGGAGGGAGAGGACCATGAGTAACGTACAGATCATGACCGGCAACACAGCGGCCGCTATCGGGGCCAAACTCAGCGGCGTCCAGGTCGTCGCCGCCTATCCCATCACCCCCCAGTCCCAGTTGGCGGAAATCCTCTCCCAGTATATCGAGGGAGGGGAAATGAAGGCCGAATACGTCCGCGTGGAAGGAGAACATTCCGCCCTGACGGTCTGTATTTCCGCCTCCACCGTCGGGGCCAGGGTCTTTACCGCCACCAGCGCCAACGGCCTGCTCTATATGCATGAACAGCTCCACTGGGCCGCCGGTTCCCGCCTTCCCATCGTCATGTGCTGCGTAAACCGCGGCGTCGGGGCCCCCTGGACCATCTTCAACGATCAGCAGGACTCCATCTCCCAGCGGGATACGGGCTGGATCCAGATTTACTGCCGAAACAACCAGGAGATTCTCGACACCATCATCCAGTCCTACCGGATCGCTGAAGAGGTGTACGCCCCCATCATGGTCTGCTACGACGGCTTCGTCCTTTCCCATACGATGATGCCCGTCGATATTCCCGATCCGGAAAAGGTCCGGGAGTTTATCCCTCCCTACCAGGCCCACACGATCCTGTCCCCGGAAGATCCCCGCACCCTCAATGCCGTCCTTTTCCCCTGGCGACGGGCAAACAGCGCGGGGGTCCTCTGCGACGGCTACATGGAGATGCGTTACAAACTTCAGGCCGCCCTGGAGCGGTCGCCGGCGGTCATTCAGGAAACAAGCCGACATTTTGCCGAGGTATTCGGCAGGAATCACGGCGGCCTCTCCTGGGGATACCGGGTGGAGGATGCGGAACTGGTCATGACCGGGATGGGCTCCCTTGCCAGCGAGGCCACGCAGGCGGCCGATATGTTAAGGGATGAAGGAATCAAGGCGGGGGTCGTGGGAATTCGGGTCTTCCGGCCCTTCCCCGCCAAAAACCTTAAGGAGGCTTTTTGCGGTGCCAAAGGCATCGTCGTCTTTGAGAAAGGGATCAGTTACGGATATGAAGGGGCCCTGTGTTCCGATTTGAAGGCCGCCTTCTACCGGACAGAAAATCAGGCCCCTGTTCACGGCTATATTGCCGGCCTGGGCGGACGGGATGTGAAGGCAAGGGAACTCGCCGACGCCGCGAGGGCGTCCTGGACGGAGATGCAAACGGGGATCGTCGAGAAACCCACAACCTGGCTCAATTGCTATACGGGGTGAAATCATGCCGGAAAACTTATTTAAAATAAACGCGAAAGAATATATCCTCCCGGGCACCCGGGCCTGTCAGGGCTGCGGGCTATCCCTGGCTTACCGATACACCCTGAAGGCGCTGAGAGAAAACACCATCGTCACCATGCCCGCCTGCTGCCTCTGCGTCCTCCAAGGCATCTACCCGAGCACACCGGTGATGATCCCCGCCCTCAACAACTCCTTCGCCAGCACCGCCGCCTCCGCTTCGGGACTCGTCGCGGGACTTCAGGCGCTGAACAGGACGGATATCACCGTCATGGCTATTGCCGGGGACGGGGGAACCTTCGATATGGGCATTCAGGCCCTGAGCGGGGCTGCCGAACGGGGAACGGATTTCATCTATGTCTGCTACGACAACGAGGGATATATGAACACCGGCACCCAGCGCTCCAGCGCCACCCCGCTGGGGGCACTCACGTCCACCACGCCCATCGCGACGAAGCAGCAGCACAAAAAGGATTTCCTGAAGATCATGGAGGCCCACGACATTGCCTACTTAGCAACTGCTTCGCCTGCCTATCCCATCGATCTCTATGACAAGTTCGTCAAGGCCAAGAAGATCAAGGGAACCCGGTATATTCACCTGTATATACCCTGCCCCCCCGGTTGGGCCTATCCCCCCAAGGATACGGTGAAGATGGGCCGTCTGGCCGTGGAGACGGGCATTGTCCCCCTGTTTGAAGTAGAAAACGGGAGATTCCGCTTTACCGGCCGCAGCAAGACCATGGCCGAGCGGGGAAACCGCCTGCCCGTTATCAACTACTTAGAGAAGCAGGGGAGATTTAGGAAAATGAACATCGAGCAGCTCCACCAGGTCCAGCACTGGGTGGACGGCAAGTGGCAGGAGTATCAGCGGCGGTCTCAGGAGTAGGGAGTTGCCGCTATATTATCCACGTTTATTACGCAAAGATTCTATGATCAGTCCGGCGTAGCGTTTTGCCGCCCCCCGGTTGGCGATGATGGCTTTCCTGGCCGCTTCTCCCTTTTCCCTTAAAAGGGCAGGCTGAGACAGCATCCTGCGAACACCCGCAAGCAGTTCCTCGCCGTTGGTGACGGTTACGCCCGCTCCTATTTCGGCTAAGATGTTTTTTTCACTCAGAAAATCCTCCATGGAAGGGCCATGGAAGACCACCTTTCCCCAGGCCGCAGGTTCGAGAATGTTCTGTCCCCCTCTTGGTACGAGACTGCCGCCGCAAAAGACCACCGTCGCCAGTGAGTAGATCTTGAAGAGTTCCCCGATTACATCGACGACAATAATTCGCTCCGACCTCCGCCCTTGGCCGCCGTTGATGGCGGAAAGTGTAATCACATCCGCAAAGCCGCTGCGGGCGACAATTTCCCGAACCGCTGCTCCTCTCTCGACATGGCGGGGAATAAGGATCAACTTCATTGCCGGATAGTCCGTCAGGAGGCGCCGATAAACATCCAGGACCACCGATTCTTCTCCCTCATGGGTGCTTCCGGCCACAAAAACAGGCCCTTCCGGCGCGATATTCAGACGCAGAGCGATTTCCTCCTGCAGGGCCGGAGAAACCTTCGCCGCCAG
>JAPLJZ010000177.1 GCA_026388335.1 Deltaproteobacteria bacterium | reverse complement strand
TGGGGGGCCTCCTCCCGGGTCCGGGACCGGATGAGGCGCTGAGAGGCAATTACAAGGAATTGATGGCCCTCCACGGCAAGGATCATCTTTATGAGGAGCTCCGGATAAAGGACCCGGCCGCGGCCCTGACCATCGACCCCAACGACGCGGTGCGGATTATCCGGGCTCTGGAATATTTTGCGGCCATGGGCTGTTCCATCACGGAAGCTCAGGAGCGGCACGGATTTCAGGATAAACGCTATGAATTCATAAAGATCGGTATTTTTTCCGATCGGGACAGCCTGTTTGAGCGCATCGACGGACGGGCCGCCGCCATGATCGCTGCCGGGCTGGTGGAGGAAACGCGGGAGCTACTGGCCAGGGGCTACCCCGAAGATCTCAAACCCATGAAATCACTGGGTTATAAGCATATATTCAACTATCTTAAGGGGATATGCAGCCTGGAAGAGGCGCAGGCGTCAATGGCCCGGGATACCAGAAAATACGCAAAGAGACAGATGACGTGGTTTCGGGCGGAAAAGGACTTGGTCTGGATGTCTCCCGACGACATGCCGGAGATAAAGAGGCGCATCGCTGAATTTCTCAACGCTTGACACGATCAAAAAAGGACCCTATGATCGCAAACCATAAAAAACCGTGAAGGCCCTCTAATCGGGGTCTTTGAAATTGCTTGACTTTAAAAATCGCTGCCCCTATATGGAGGCATAAAGTAACGAAAGGAGAAGGCTTATGAAGCGAGGGAAAGACTATCGAAGGGTGTTTGTTGTCTTGGCAATCATGACTGCAATCCTCATGCTTGTATCCTGCGGACCGAAGGCAGTTAAACCGATGGGAGAAATGGACACTCCCGATCATCACGTATATACGGGTCTGAAACTTCTGGATCAGGGTCAGTATCCCCAAGCGCAGGGTGAATTTGACCAGGCTATCCGGTTAGCCCCGAAATTTTCTCGGGCCTTTGCGGGCACAGCGTTGGTCAAGGCCTATCAGAATGACTTTCCCGGCGCCTTCAAAGCTTTGGATAAAGCATGGGAATACGCCAATAACAATGAAGAGAAGCTTGTCGTCCATGTGGGCTACATTCGCGTCTATACCATGAACAAGGCCGCCTGCGCCCGCATCGGCACGGATTGCTCACAAGATACGAATTGGCTCGACAAATCCAAGAGTGAATTCGATAACGCCATCGCCATCAACCCGAAATCCGCCGCCGCGTACTATTACATGGGCCTCTGCTACAAGACCGCCCTGAATTTCACCAAATCCGGCGAAATGTTTGCCAAGGTCATGGAGATCAAGGCTGAATATACCGCTGAGGCCGACGTCCAGTGGAAACTTGTTCAGGATATCCAGCGGGCCATGCCGGGGACAGTGACGGGAAAGAAGATCGCCCTGGTGGAAAAACTTGACCGCGCCGACGCCGCCGCCCTGTTCATGGAAGAGATGAAGATCGATGTCCTCTATAAGAAGCGCACTCCCAAAGAGTTCGACACCTCCTTCAAGGATCCCGATAAGGCCAAGGCCCCGGGAAGGGGCGCGCCCACGGCCACTGACATCGCCGCCAATCCCCTGAAAATGGACATAGAGGGGATACTCCAGCTTGGGGTACGGGGCCTGGAAGTATACCCCGACGGGGCCTTCCAGCCCAAAGAATTTGTCACCCGGGCCTCCTATGCCATGATGATCGAAGATATTTTGATCAAAGTTACCGGCGATAACAGCCTGGCCACCAAGTTCATCGGTTCTACCTCGACCTTCCCCGACCTGCGCTCCGACCTGCCCTACTTCAATGCCGTCATGGTTGTGACCTCCCGGGGGATTATGCAGGCCAAAAGCCTCTCAACCGGTGAATTCGCACCTATGGATACGGTATCCGGCGTTGAAGCCCTGCTGATCATCAAGAAATTCAAAGAAGAACTGAAGTTCTGATTTTTGTCCGTCCAATCCTGGGGCCGATAAATAAGGCCCCAAGATCTCAGGAAACATCATCTAGAAGGAGAACTTTCATGGGTAGAGGGCAGTTGAGCAAGGCATTCGAACCGCACGCAGCGGAGCGAAATTGGTACCAGTACTGGCTGGACAATAATTTTTTCCACGCTATAGATGGAAGCGCCAAACCGCAGTTTTCCATTGTCATCCCCCCCCCGAATGTCACGGGCATGCTCCACATGGGTCACGCCCTGAACAACGTCCTCCAGGATAT
>JAPLJZ010000264.1 GCA_026388335.1 Deltaproteobacteria bacterium | reverse complement strand
TCCTTATGGATCTGGACGCCCTGGATCAAGCCGGAAAGGTGACGCCTATCGGCCGCGCCATGGTCCGCCTGCCCCTCCACCCCCGCCTGGGGAGATTGCTGCTACGGGCCGCCGAATCAGGGCGCCTCCACCTGGGGGCGGATCTTGCCGCCCTCCTTTCCGAGCGGGACATTATGCGCCGGAATCACATGGATGACAGGGATCTACAGGGGGGAGCAGATATCAGCGAGCGCCTCGATATGATGCTTCAGCGCTGGCGGAAGGAAAAGCAGGCCCCGGCAGGAACGGATCCCTGGGCCTTGCAAACCGTAGAGCGGGCGGCGCAACAGCTCCGTAGTCTGGTGGAAAAAGCTGTGAGAGGTGCTGTCCGGAAAAGTGAAGACGCGGTAATTTCCTCCCTTCTTCTCCACGCCTATCCCGACCGGATCGCCAAAAGGCGCGACGAAGGGGGCGATCGCTATCTTTTGGCTCAGGGAAGAGGCGTGCGGCTGCCCCGGGGGAGCGGCCTGGCCGTAAGTCCCTTTCTCGTCGCCGTGCATCTTGATGGTGGTGAAAAGGCGGAAGGGACTATCTACATGGCCGAGCCGATATCCGAGGAGATCATCAGACGGGAGATGAGCGCCCATATCGAGACCCGGCGGCAGGTGGAATGGGACAAGCAGGAAGGTCGGATTCTCTCGTTCCTTGTAGAACGGCTGGGGGCGCTGTCGCTCTCGACAAAACCTTTCCCGGCCCCTGATGAAGAGGCGATCCCGATCCTATGCCAGGCAATCCGGGTCGGGGCCGCCCTCCTGAACTTTGACAGGGAAGCCAGACAGTTTCAAGGTCGCGTCGCCCTGCTGCGGCGCGCCTTTTCCGAGGAGAACTGGCCGGATCTATCGGAGGAGGCGCTCCTGTCGTCCCCGGAAGGATGGCTTGCGCCCCTGCTCACCGGCATTCGCACCGAGGAGCAGCTTGCCGGTCTCGCGCTCCTCCCGGCCCTGAAGGCCCTCCTTTCCCGGGAGCAGAGGAAACTCCTTGACGAGCGCGCCCCGACAACCCTTGTCGTTCCCAGCGGCCGCAGTGTTTTTCTGGACTACGCCACCGGGGAGCTACCCGTCCTGGCCGTCAAACTCCAGGAGCTGTTCGGTCTCGCCGCGACCCCCACCGTAGCAGGCGGACGGGTGGTGGTCCTTATCCATCTCCTGTCACCCGCCGGACGTCCGGTCCAGATCACCCGTGATCTGAAGGGATTCTGGGAAAGTGGCTACCCCCAGGTAAAGAAGGAATTGCAGGGACGCTATCCGAAGCACCCCTGGCCCGACAATCCCTGGAACGCAGTGCCCACGCAACGGACACAACGCCGATAATCTGGGGACACCATGCTACTTCAAGAAACATCCTGATCCCGCTGACATGCCTTTTCCTGCGTCTTTTCGGCAAGGCGCATTTCCCGCCGGGTCTTTGCCTCTCCGTGGCGCCGCCTCTGCGTGTCCGTCTCCAGGATCAGCGGCGGCAATGCCAGCGCCTTGCTATGCTTGTCAAGGGACACATAGGTCAGATAGGCCGTCGAGGTATGGAGCCGCTCACCGGTAAGGAGATTTTCCGACTCTACGCGCACTCCCACTTCCATGGAGGCTCTCCCAACAAAGTTCACGCTGGCCCGCAGGGTGATAAAGTCCCCGACAAAGACCGGATGATAGAAATCCAGACGGTCCACGGAGGCCGTGACGGCATTGGAACGGGCGTGCCTGATGGCCGCAACGCCTGCCGCCGTGTCGATGAGTTTCATGATTACCCCACCGTGAACATTACCGGCGGGATTGGCATCCTGGGGGTTCATCTGCTGCGCCATGACCACCGAACTATCTCTGACTTTTTTACCTTCCATGGTTAACCTCTCTCTTGATTATTACTATCGACTATAACACGAGCAGGAAAATATCAAACCTCATTTCGTGGCAACGATAATCATTTTTTACCATTGACGCTACAGCGGTCTTATCTTATGATAAACATCAAGGATTTAAAATAAGGAGGTATGGTCATGGCCGATGAATCGGGGAAGCATTTCAACAAATCACGTGTCAACTTATGGGTAGCGGTTATCCTGCTCGTGCCGATCGCCGGTTTTATTTTCTATACCTGGATCACGTTGACCTGGAATTTCTCCAGGGGTGAACGGACCGGTTATGTCCAGAAACTTTCCAAGAGCGGCTGGGTCTGCAAGACCTGGGAGGGCGAAATGGCCATGGTGACCATGCCCGGCGCCATCCCGGAGAAATTCTTTTTCAGCATCCGGGACGATAATGTAGCCGCACGCATCAATAAATTAGCCGGTAAGCGGGTTTCCGTCGTTTATGAACAGCACAAAGGCGTGCCGACGACCTGTTTCGGAGATACGCTCTATTATGTCGTTGATGTCAAGGCGATTGATTAACGTAGTTGAAATAACGACCAAGCTTATGATACCTCTTCCCCATGCTATCTATGTCTATGCAGAAAGGGCGTTATCTCTGTCTTGCCATCGTCGTCGTCTGCTTTCTCGTCCATGGATGCGGCAAGGGGCAGTACAAGACCAAAGAAAATAGAATCGTCCGGAAGATGCTGGTAACCGGTTATGATGCGGGGAAGAAATCGACGGGATGGAAACGCAAATGGAGCCTCTTCTTTCTGCCCCCCGTTTATGCCTACGGGCCCAATGAAGGCAAGCGCAAGGAGGTCGGCATCACCTCCGACGGCACCAAGGCCAAAAAAGGAACCATCGCCGCCGACATCACCCGCTATCCCTACGGCACGAAGATGTACGTCCCCGGTTACGGCTGGGGGGAGGTGCATGACATCGGCAGCGCCATCAAGGGAGAACATATCGATCTTTTCTTCCCCAGTGAAAAGGATGCCAAGGCTTGGGGGAAAAAGAACCTGGATGTCATAATCCTGTTGAGGGAATAAATGGACTTTTTCTTTAAACCACAGAGCATTGCCGTCATCGGCGCAACAACCAACCCCTTCAAGGGTGGCAACGCCATTCTGAAAAACCTGATAACCGGTTACCAGGGCAAAATCTATCCCGTCAATCCCCGTTACGACGAAATTGAGGGGCTTCCCTGTTATCCCTCTGTCAGCGCTATCCCCGGACCCGTTGATCTGGCCATTGTCTTCGTTCCCGCCCGCCAGGTTCCCGACGCCGTCGCCCAATGCACCGACAAAGGCGTCCCGGGAGTGATCATCGAATCCGGCGGCTTCGCCGAAACAGGGGCAGACGGCAAGAGCCTCCAGTCCTCCCTGATCAATCTGTCCAAGACAACGGGGATCAGGCTCTGGGGGCCCAATTGCATGGGGCTGGTTGACGCTGTAAACGACCATGTTTTTTCCTTTATGGATCCCCGGGCCTTTCAGGCAGGTCTGACGCCCGGCAGCGTTTCCCTGGTTGTCCAGAGCGGCATGTTATCGGCGGGCTTTCTTGTCGATATCATGACCCACGGCATCATGGGCATCAGCAAGGTCTGCTCGGTGGGAAATAAGATCGACGTCGACGAGTGCGATCTGCTCCCCTGGCTCATCGAAGATAAGGATACCGCGGTCATCGGGCTATACCTGGAATCCCTCCTAAACGGTCGCCGTTTTATAGACATCTGCCGGAACTCTCCGAAACCGATTGTGGTGCTGAAAGGCGGCAAAAGCACGAAGGGGGCTCAGGCCGCCATGAGCCATACAGCCAGCCTGGCAGGCAACGAACGGATTACCCAGGGCGCCTTTGCCCAGGCCGGTGTCGTCGAGGCGAGCGACTTTAAGCAGATGATGGACCTCTGCCGGACCCTGAGCATGGTCCCGCCCCGGAGAGACGGCCGTCCCGGTCGTGTGGCCATCCTGACCTTCAGCGGCGGGGCGGGTATCGTTTCCGCAGATTTCCTGGAAACGGAGGGTCTGGAAGTAGCCGACCTTTCCGAACAAACGAAGGCGTCGCTGGGCAGGCTGTTCCCGGAATGGATGCCCGTAAGCAATCCCGTGGATCTCTGGCCCGCCCTGGAACGCCATGCCGGCGGAGAGGTCGATGTCATCGGTCAGGCGTTAACGGCGGTGCTTGCAGATTCCCAGGTGGACGCCATCCTGCTCCACGCCTTTGTGGGCAATTTCCGTATCCGCTTTGATATTAATGATTTGGCGCAACAGGTCAACGCGGCGGGTAAGCCCGCCTTTATCTGGCTCCTCGGAAAGAGGGAAGAGGCCTTCCAGTTTTACAACGAGGCCCGGAACCTTGGAATCCCGGTATTCTCGGAGATCGGCCGGGCCATCGAATGTATGGCCGCTGTATTCAAGGGAAAGGAGTATTAACGGGATACCCGTCAGGAATGTTTTATTCCGGGATCAGGTCGAGGATTGTGATTTCCGGCGGTGAGAGAAACCGCACCGGCGGCCCCCAGGTTCCTGCTCCCCTGCTCACGTAAAGGCGCGACCCCCCCGGTAGATTGAAAGATCCACTCTGTAAGGGAAAAACCAGCCCCGTAACCATGCTGAACGGGAAGATCTGGCCTTTGTGCGTATGACCGGAAAGTTGGAGATCAAAGGCCCCCAGCGCCTCCGGATCAATTATCGGCTGGTGTTTCAGAAGGAGCGTATATGTATGCTTTGGCAGGTCGGCGACGATCTTTGATTCTTGAATCCCACGGTACCTTCCCGTCCGTTTCCCCGCCGGATCGTCCACACCGGCGATGTTAATCATCCCCGCAATATTGATCCCTTCGCCCCGTAACACGGTAAATCCGGCCATGCGGGTAAAATCAAGGGCCTGGTCAAGGCCGGCGTAGAATTCGTGGTTTCCCGTAACGGCGTATTTGCCGTATTTCGCCTGGATACCCTTCAGGAGCGGCAGCGATCCATGGATATTGTCGATCTGGCCGTCCACGAGATCACCCGTGGATACCAGAATATCCGGCGCCGCCTTCTTCACCGCCGCCATCATCCTTTCCAGACGTCCCTCCCGGACGATCATTCCCACATGAACGTCAGAGATCTGCACGATCCTCAGCTTCTCGATATTTTTGGGGATTTTTGCCGACTTAATGATCAGGTGCTCCGTCCGGATATTGATGGCCTCGAAATAGCCGTAAATATTGACGGTAACGGCAATGAGGAGGGGCGCCAGAAACAGGATCAGCGCGGAGGGATAAAGATGGTGCAGATCCATACCGCCGATCCGGCTGTTCAACAGGACGGCCAAACGGTAAAAATCCAGGCAAAGGGAAGCGACAAAAAATAAAAAGACCACCCCCATCCAGGAATAACCGAGATAGGACAGAAAACAGGCGGCCCCCTCATAGCCCTGCCGTTCGGAAAGACGAACCAGGATGGGGCTGATGAGAAGGACCAGCAGGCATAGTACGACGGCGGCTTGAATCCATGGCGTCAGTTGGAAAGCCGCTTTCAGGCGGACATAGAAAAACAGGTGAATACCGCCGTAAAGAAGGAAAAAGGAGAGCAGAAAAAGGATCATGAGCCCCAGACCGAGGCGGCAAACTGAGGATAGATCCGGCGCATCCGCTCCTGCACCGGCCCCCGCAGAACTGCCAGTTCCTCATCCGTCAGGGGATTCATAGTCGGAATGTGCCGCTCCCCGATGCCCAGATCAAAGCCGGTATTGCGGACGACTTCCTCCAGAGATACGCCGGGGAAGATGGATTCCAGGACGATTTCCTTCTTCGTGCCGTCGAAGGCCATGACGCAGAGCGGCGTGACCACATGGCTGAGGCCGCCCCGCCGCCAGGGGGCGTCATCAGCAGCCGTGGCGTTGATAAAATCTACCTTGGGAACAAAAAGCCGCTGGTTGTGATTGGTCGTGAACATGATCACCCGCCTGACCAGGGCGGAAAGCATGGACGACCCGGCACCGCCGGGCAAACGAACGGTCGGCCGGTCATAGTCCCCCAGTATGGAAAGATTGATGCGTCCCTGCTTGTCAATCTGTACCCCGGAAAGAAAGAATACGTCGATCTTCCCTTTTTGGGCAAGGGCAAACAGCTCATGAAAGCCCTCAGACAAACGGAAATCGGGGTCGCCGTAAATCAGTGTTGTCAGGTGCGGCGCATGGGTCATTTTCGCCAGCAGCGCTGCCGCTGCCGGAAGGGGCGACAGGGTTCCCGTTGCAACCCACTCGCCGTCCCGCAACAGGCTCGAAATGGCGCCGATCATCACTTCCTGGGTCTGAACCGGTTGGGTTGAAGTTGCCATATTCGTCATAATTGTTTACCCCCTACCCCTTGTGAAAATTTACAACTTCAAGATACCGGCCATGATCTTCGGGCGAGAAGATGTATTTTCCCATATAGGCGCGGAATCCCTGTTCATCCTTCGACGCCGCGACATATTCCCGGATATGGGCGGCGTCGGTTTCGTAAATTCCCGGGCAAGCCGTCGGATGGGCACCGCCGGGGGCCAGGACCACCGCATCAATATGTACGGAAGCCACAAATACCTCCTGACGACCGGGCAGAACCGCTTCCGGTTCCACAAGTTCCTCCACAACGGCAATTGTTTTCTTGGCCGCCATGGCGAGGAGCCGGTCATTCCGGGTGGCGTCGGTCGTGATCTCCCCGCTGCGACAGCCTTTGGAGGCATGGATAATGGCTACATCGGGAATGATGGGCAAAACGACGACATACTCGTTACCGGAATAGGGATCGCGCACTGTTTTGAGATCCCGGCGGACCTTCATCAGATCGGAATGCATGAAACCAAGGACAGGAATGAACGGCAGATTATGGACCCCAGCCTGGAGTCCCAAAAGCAGGGCCGGTCAGATCGTCTCCAGGAGCTTGAGCTCGCCCCGCTCGCATTTCCGGCGGAAATTGGGGGCCAGGCCGAATTCATCGAGAACGATCTGGGGAAACTGGACCGTCTCGACGCATCCGGCGCCGATGAGGAGATCCGCCACGTATCCCCCCGTTAGCACCGGGGTCAGCGTCAAACCCTTCACCCCCAGACGGATGATTTCCCGTACCACCGCCATGGGGTTCATCGTCATACCCGCCCCCACCCCGAGGTGCATCCCATCTTTCACCCACCGGGCCGCTTCCTTCGCCGTTATCAGCTTATCCGTCATCGTCGTCAACCTCTTCCCTTGAATGAAGCCACTTCCAAGCAACCCGGCCTCAGTGATCACAGAGAAAACCGACAGCCGTTGCAGTTTGTACATCGTTGATTTGTTTCGCGTCTAATCTCCCAGGTGATAGGGAAACATAAAGCCTGCCGCTTGCAGAGCTAATTCCGAACCAAAACATGGCTATTTATAGCTGGAAATAACGGGCCTGTCAATCGACTAGCTCGACTCGATGGAATTCTTTCGCGAATGTTTAAGTTGATTTTGTGCTTGGATTCCCGGAAGCGAGAATCCAGAGCGCACATGATGATAAAAAAACGTCATTCCGGATCAAGTCCGGAATGACGAAAGTTAATATTTAAGACTTTTTGCGAGCTTGGAAATCTTACCGACTGGAGCGCTTTTCTCGGTCGCGATTTGCGAAAGCCGATTTGGCTGACGGGGAGGAAGCTGCGGAGCGCTGCAGCATGGCTTGTCCCTGGACGCTTGAAAAACTTCGCCGTCTCACCTGCTGCTGTTGCTGGCGCGGTCGATCGTGACCGCCGTCACTTCCTGCCGGCGCCGGGACGCCGTAGTTAAAGTCCTGCAGCGTCCTCTTTTCCACCGTTTCCCCAAGGGCCTTCTCGATGCCCCAGATGAATCCCCGCTCTTCACGGGTCATAAAGGTAAATGCATCCCCCGTCTTGGCGGCCCGGCCGGTGCGGCCGATGCGGTGTGTATAGGCGTCGACGGTATCGGGCATATCGTAATTGATCACATGGGAGATACTGGAAACGTCTATACCCCGGGCGGCGATGTCGGTGGCCACCAAGATCTGGTACTTGCCGTTGCGATAACCGCTGAGCACGGCCTGGCGCTTGGTCTGCGGCAGGTCCCCTTGCAGGGCCGCCGCGACAAAACCGGCCTGGGCGATCTGGGTAGCCAGGCGGGTCGCACGATGCTTGGTGCGCGTGAAAACGAGAACGGATTCCGTATCCGTGCCTTCCAGAAGCTTCATCAGCAGGGCCGTTTTGAGATGCTGTTCGACAGGATAGATGGCATGAGAGACCGTGGATACGGGATTACTGTCGCCAACCTGGATGTTGACCGGATTGGTCATGACTTCCTGGACCAATCCGCGAATGTCAGCGGGCATGGTGGCGGAAAAAAGGAGGGTCTGGCGCTTGACCGGCAGACACTTGATGATCCTTTTGATGTCCGGCAGAAAACCCATGTCGAACATGCGGTCCGCCTCGTCAAGAACGAGGACTTCGACCTGAGAGATATCAATTTCTCCGTGGTTGACGAGATCGAGAAGACGTCCCGGACAGGCCACGACGATTTCGGCGCCATTACGGAGCTTTGTGATCTGGGGGTTTTTATTCACGCCACCATAAACGGTAACACTCTTCACTTTAGTCCGGCGGCCCAACTCAATAATGGCCTCATGGGTCTGCTCCGCCAGTTCCCTGGTCGGGGCGACAATCAGCGCCCGGACCCGCTTGCGCGGTCCGCCCATCAGACGCTGCAAAATCGGCAGTACAAACGCCGCCGTTTTCCCTGTGCCCGTATGGGCCAGCCCCATAACGTCCCGGCCGTCGAGAATAGACGGGATGCACTCGGCTTGAATCGGGGTGGGTACCGAGTAGCCGGCGCCCTCAATCCCCGCTTCAATCAGGGGGTGCATGTTAAAAGATTTAAAATTCGTTAATAATTTACCGCTTGTTGCTTTTGCTTCTTGCATGTACTCAATTTCCTTCAATATTTGTCGTCATTATCTTGACGTTGATTTGCCGGATTTCTCCTGACATTCTTTACACCACAGTAGTATAAAAAAATCCCCATCAGCCTAACTTACAGGCTCTGGGGACACTATGGACCAAAACCGGCTCTAAAACTGGGACGTTAATACGCTTCCCCAATGAGCATGTCAAGGTTTATTTAAGGGGTCAGGCTTACTTATTGACATTTGACGTCAAATGTCAATAAGTAAGCCTGACCCCTTTCGTTCTCCGATTCTAAATCAAAGATGAAATCAAGGCGGCAAGGCAGAGGCGACGCAGGCGTATTTTTTATACGTCGAGGAGCCGATTGCCGATGCCAACGAAGATAGCGCTTTGATTTAGAAACAGGACTTTTGAGCTTCACACACTCCTCAAATTATTGTAACTATTTGACATAACAGGAGATTGATCTTGTTTATTTTAGGCGATGTTGACAAATATTTATCAATTTTGGAATGTTTTTCTCACATTGATTCTCACATAGAAATGTCCTTCATGGTGTCCATTTCATTCATCTACCTGTTCAGTGCTTGACGGTTGCCAGAATTAAGGATTACGATGGAAAGAGAGTAACGTGAAGCTGTGCAAAGTGGTGGTTTTGCTTCTGCACCAGCGCCAGGTTAGATATTTCTAACCGGAGCTATTTTAAAATAGAATACACTACAGCAGCCACGTTAATGATAGTTGCTACTGTAATTATAATTGTCATTATATGTAATCCTTTTGTGTACTCTAACATTTTATCATTTAGTTTTTCATTGTCTCTTCTGTATATCTCTTGAAGATAAAAATTTATACCAACGTTTGAAGCTGATGTTGTTGATGCTATTTTGTCGTACTTTTCGATTAGCTCTTCAGTGGTTAATTTTCTTATTTCAGAGAAATTTATAGACATTTTGACCCCATTTATAATTCACCTAACGCCTGAATTAAGCCGAGCCGCGGAGCGACTTTGGCTTGGATGAATTAGGCCTCGCGGCCATTAAGCGCGGATGCGACCACCTCGGCGTCTTCCTTGGAGAGGAAAAGGAAGTTAAGAGTGCACACTCCGAATTTTCTTTCAAGCTCTTGCAGGCGGACTGGATGATTCCCCTGATGAAAGCGAGAAGCTGATGCAGATGCATACGGCAGTTGATAGACACCGTAGGTCCGTGGATTGGTGTAGCGACCGTCCGTGCATACGTCAGCAGGATTGACTGCTCGGCGGATGATCGTGTGGATTGAATCCGTCATGGAGTATTATCCTAGAAGCCTAACGACCTGCATCACTAGCGGCCCACCCAAGCTTGTCGCGCTAGCGCCGCCGAGTTTCTTGCCGTCTGGTGAATGCAATGGTTAAATGCTATCTCTCAAATAAAGTTACCTGTTCCTTGCCATTGAACCCATTTGGTGATTTAAACTTTTTATCGCACTGACAAGTTCGGCAGCAGTGTCATTTTCAATTGCAGCGCCAAAAAATTCATTAAAGTTGATGTTGAAATCTTCTCCAGTTTTTTCACCGAGTTCAGAATGGAAATAAGAAACGTATATTGAAAACTCTGAAGGGATATTCTCTTTTTTATCAAAAACAGCATGCCCAACAGAGTAGAAAAAGCTCAGTTTCCTTCCTGGTGGGAAATATTTAATGCCGTCCTTGAAAGCGTTTGGGAAATCGTTACCTCTTGGCCACTTGAATCCCTCTGGAAATTTAAACGAAAGGTCGTGGGCTGGCAGATCACTTATATTTTTAATTACGACTTGGAATAATTGTCCTTTAGTTTCTACATCTACGCTCACGAGGCGAGGTGCTTTAGAACGCCTCCTTGCAATATCAAAGATTTCGTAATGGTCCATAGGGCAAGACCGAAAATTATAGCGTTTGTAATAACGCTTATCTGTCGCCTGATGCGGTCCCCTGTAAGTCTTAGGTACCAAGATTACATAAACGGAATTTTCCTTATTTAATGGTATTTGTAAAATTTGGACCCCCTCAATAGGAGGGGTGGTATTGGTTGAAATGATCTGGTCTATCCATTCCCTGTTAATTTCAGAATTATCCACGCCACTATCAATTGTAACAGGCAAATATCCTTTTTCTTGAACCCCGTAAATGATGACACCTCCGTCAGCATTTGCAAAGGCTGTGACATCTTTTATTATTTCATCTTTATTCTTTTTTGTCAGAGCCCTACTATCTTTATAATCCAGGTGTAAACTTTCTTGAATTTCATCATCAATCAAATTTTGAATTTCAGCTATAGATGTTGGATGTTTCATAGGTTCTCTTCGCATTTAACGATGTGGTCACCGGCGCGAGGTACGAACGTCCAGTACACTAAAAAGTTATGGCTTGCCTTATCGTGATCTCCGAGAGATCAACATCACTTATTTCTGTTTGAAGTCAAGTATTTTCTTCAAGGGCGACCTTTACTGACAAGGAAGAAGTGGATGAATTAGATTTCCAGTATGACAGGCATCAGAGGATCAGCTCTGTTGTGTCGGTTTGTGTGCTATAGACGACTTCTGCATGCGCGCGAGTGATTTATTAACGCGTTTCGCGATTCGAATAGCAACACCAAATTGCATGTCACGACGGTACAGTGCAAAGTAAGTATTTGTATATTGGACTGCTTCCGTAAGTCTTCCCAGCTTAATAAGACATATCGTAAGCCGGTCAAGCGCATCAACCTCCCCGTGTATACCTAATTCGGCAGCCTCCTCTTCTAGGAGTTGACCAACAAGCCCCTTCTCGTAAGTGATAAATGCATAAGCATGTATAGCTTCAATGGCCTGAATATACATCGAAGCTGCCTTATCTAGGTCATACTTTTCAATCGCTTTCGCCTGTTGAATAAGGGAGAGATTTACAGCGCGGATGCTGTTGTACCTATCGAGAGCCTCAAAGTCAGTCTCTCGGCCCATATTGCACCAATTGACGACTGTATCCGAACATTGAGCTATCCATTCCGCTTCAACTTCTTCAGCATCCGCCGCAGATAGGTTGTCATGAAGAATTCTGACTTGATACTCACCTTTTAGGTGCTTATCAACGTACCTAGACCACAACGGATGGCGATCAATGGACCAAGCCCTTCTCCCCATACCTTTGCCCACATAGAATACTTGTCCAGAACTATCCAGATGCGCATAGACATAATATTGACGTGGATGTACTTGATCTGCATCTATTGCTGGCTCAAGGGGTCCCGGAATGTCATCTTCATGCAATGAAAGCTCAACACCAAGATTCGTCAGCTTAGTTGTGAATTTCATGGCTTACCTTCAAAGTGTGCCAAGTCGTTGCGCTTTCTCAATTGAGTTAAGCGAGTTTTTTAATTTATGTCATGAAATATTAAACAAATATCTATGTCAAGGGAATAGATTAAACTTGCTGGCTTGAAAACAGATAGCATCTGTTGATTTCCAGAAGAAATGTTGTGTTCCTGAAAGATCTGATAAATCATTCTTCCAAGAAGAAATTGATGTGCAGGTTTTATTCTACTGATTGTAATAACGAGTTATCCACAGCCATGCCCGTGGCCCGTAGGAAGAGCCGGGCGGGCATGGCTGTGGGTAACTCCTTCCTCATTCCTCGAAAGGAAAATAATCACACTCAATTCAAATAAGCAATAAAGACACGACTGGCCCTCATGTAATATGTTCACAAAAGGATGAACTCTGTTTCAGCGCCTGCGCGGAGGGGCGCGGGTAGAGCGACCGCGAGCGCAGGCAAGCATGAGCAGGCGGGTGCAAGCGGTAGCCTTTCTGATCTGCCTTGCTTCAGGGGGTAAATATGAATGCTGGCTCCCTGGATCATGACATTCAGCGAGCTACAGATTTTAGCATGGCGGAATCTGTAACACGCCATGCTTTAAACCCATATTTTAAAGAATTATAGATAGTTCTATTTTATGAAATGGAACATTGTTGAGAGAGTAATAAAAGCCTACCAACTCTCTACCTAAAATAAGTGAACAAGATCATGCTGTTTTGAGAGAGGTAGAGAGTCTACACAGGAACAGGAGCATATACAACCTACATTAGCTCCTTTACTGCGCAGGATTTCTATAAGGTCATGGGAAGAAATAGAGCTTCTTGTGATTTCCCCTATTGCCGGACAAAAAATAATTAAATTTCTGTCCGGGTACTTCTTACCTTCCTGCTGTATGTATCCGTTTCATGGAAGGGAAATCTCACAAAAAGAAAAATATCTTTGATCCACCTAATGCGCGAGGGCATGTGGATCATCCTGCTTGTATAAGAGACATATTTTTACATGAAGACAACAGGAAGGCGATATTTGATCAGATTTATTGCCAAGGGGGCGAACGACTAACAGCCCCCCCGACAAATCGGAAGATATGGATGCAAAAGAGTAGATATGGGAAATTTGATTGTTGACACCCATTCCAATCATGACATAATGATCCCCGAGGAGATTGCCCAATATCTCCGTAAAAGTTTGAGTTGGGTATATAAAAACTGGCGGAAGTTGGGCGGTGTGAAGCTCGGGGGTTCTCTGTTCTTTCCTCGGAAGGAGGACCTTTATGAGCGTTTATTCGGTACGTGGGAAGGGGTGGAGGTACGACTTCACCGAGAAAGGGGCCAGGTACACAAGCAACTGGTTCAAAACAAAAGCAGATGCCAAGGCGGCGGAGGCCAAAAGAAGGGAGGAATTGTTAAGCCCTCAGCCGATACAGGAGAAGCAGTCAACCGACATGGCCTTCTTGGAGCTTGTGAACAGACGTCTTGACCATGTTCAGGCGTATAATTCCCAATCCCATTATTGGAACCACGTAGGCATGGCTAAGCGATGGGTTAAGCGATGGTCACATATGCAATGCAGTCAGATTCGAGAAGACGACATTGAGAAATTGGTTCTTGAGCGGCGGAAAGTGTCAGCCTATACAGCTAACAATGAAATTCGGCTATTGAGATCCCTTTTCAACTTCGGGATGAAGAGGGGTTGGATTTTATCGAATCCGACAAAAAACCTATCCTTCTTCCCGGTGGAAAAGACCATGAAATACGCTCCCATCAAGGAAGATGTTTTGAAGGTGATCATGGCCGCCGATCTAAAAACGCAGAATTATCTGTGGACGATTTTGGAAACGATGGGCCGTATGGGTGAAATCAACCGCTTGACATGGCAGGATGTGAATCTGGATGAAAGGTATGTGGTTCTGTATACTCGAAAGAAAAGAGGCGGTCATCTTACACCGCGCAAGGTGCCGATGACGGAAAAACTTTTTGATGTCTTGTCATCTATGCATCAGCAAAGGGATGCATCCAAGCCCTGGGTTTTCTGGCATCGTTACTGGAGCCAAAAAGTTGAGACATGGGCGGAAGGGCCTTACAAGAATAGAGGGGTGATTATGACCACGCTGTGCAAAAAGGCAGGCGTCAAATATTTCCGTTACCACGCCCTGCGTCATTTCGGCGCTTCGGTTTTGGACAATGCCAACGTCAATCTTGGATCGATTCAACGCATCCTTGGACATGAGAACCGGACCACGACGGAGATCTATCTTCATTCTATCGGGAATGCGGAACGTGACGCCATGACGGCCTTTGAGAGGGCCGTCAATTGGTCTCACATAGATTCTCACATAGCTGCTGTTGTTAATTAGCAGTGTTGTCTAACTTGTTGATTTAAATAGCGCCCCGGCATGATTTTAATGCGAGGCACACTGATTTAGAATCGGAATTAGCTGTGTTCCTGGGTCTTGAGAAAGGTTACCTCCGGCCAGGTCTCCATGCAGCGTTCCAGCCGGTATTCGCTGGCGGCAAGAAAGGTCGGGCGACCTTCGGCGTCAAGGGCCAGGGAGTTTCCGTTCTTCAGTTCAAATTCCTTGAAGCGGCTTTTGTCGTCGCAGGTGACCCAGCGGGCGACGTTGTACGGCGTCTCTTCAAAAACGGTTTCGGCGCCGTATTCCGTTCTCAGCCGCTCGGCGGTCACGTCAAACTGGAGAATCCCCACCGCTCCCAGAATGTAGTCGCTCTTTCCCAAGTGCTGGAAGACCTGCACAGCCCCTTCCTCGGAAAGCTGAACCAGACCCTTCTGGAGCTGTTTGCTCTTCATGGGGTTCTTCAACCGGACGCGCCGGAAGTTCTCCGGGGCGAAGCTGGGGATGCCCATAAACTTCAGCGGCTCATTTTCCGTGAAGGTATCGCCTATCTTGATGTTGCCGTGATTATGGATGCCGATAACGTCTCCTGGGTAGGCCTCTTCGACATGGCTACGGTCCTGAGACATAAATATGGTGGCATTGGCGATGGTAATTTCCTTGCCCAGGCGGTGGTGAATCACCTTCATCCCCCGATGGAATGTCCCCGAACAGACCCTCAGGAAGGCGATCCGGTCACGATGGGCGGGGTCCATGTTCGCCTGGATCTTGAAGACGAAACCCGAAAAGTCCTCTTCGTAGGGGGACACATCTCTTGTCGTGGTGGTGCGGACGACAGGGGCCGGCGCCATTTCCACAAAGGCGTCGAGGAGCTCCTTCACGCCGAAGTTGTTGACGGCACTGCCGAAAAAGACGGGAGTCTGGTTGCCCTTCAGATACTGATCCAATTCAAAGGGGTTGGCGGCCCCTGTCAGGAGATCCACTTCCTCTCTGAGTTCCCTGGCCTGGCTTCCCAGGATGTCATCAAGGCGGGGATCGGCAAGATCGGTGATCAAAACACCCCCCCGGGGCTGGGTATGCCCACCGGGTGTAAAGAGGTGCAACTCCCGGCGGTAGAGATTATAGACGCCCCGGAAGTACTTACCCATGCCGATCGGCCATGACATGGGGACACACTCGATCTGGAGTTTCTCTTCAATGTCGGCAAGCAGTTCCAGGGGGCTCAGACCGTCGCGGTCCAGTTTGTTGATGAAGGTAATGATCGGGGTGTTGCGCATCCGGCACACCTCCATGAGCTTTTCCGTCTGCGGCTCCACGCCTTTGACGCTGTCGATGACCATCAGGGCGCTGTCCACGGCAGTCAGCACCCGGTAGGTGTCTTCGGAAAAATCCTTATGACCCGGTGTATCCAGGAGATTGATTTCGTAGTCACGATAGTTGAATTTCATGACCGAGGTGGTGACGGAAATGCCCCGTTCCTTTTCGATGCTCATCCAGTCGCTCAGGGCATGGCGGCCGGCCTTGCGCGCCCGGACGGCCCCGGCCTGCTGGATGGCCCCGCCAAAGAGCAACAATTTTTCCGTCAGGGTGGTTTTCCCGGCGTCGGGATGACTGATGATCCCGAAATTGCGGCGGCGGTCCACTTCTCTGCGATGGTGCTTGTCCAATTTTACAACCTCAAAAGCTTTTTTTATACAAAAAGCCGGGCTTTTAGGGCCCGGCCTGCAAGTTGGCATCAATATAATGATTAACCTTCAAAAGTCAATGATTAAGATGAACGCTGAACGGGACCCCGTTGTCCTGAATTATCTGTTGCTTTTCCTCGCACCTTTCGATATGATTATCAAAATAGTCAAACAAATAAGGGAACTGCCCAACTAATTCATTGGAAATGGAAGGTAATGGTACAAATATTTCATTGGTAATGGAATGGATAAGCGAAAACTATCAGAACTCCTTGTAGAACATAAGGAAAAGGCCATCGGAGACCATGCCTTTACACCCCGGGAAATCCTGGGCCAGGCCGCAGACATGGCGCGTCAGAAGGAGATCCACGTCATCACCGGCGTCCGGCGTTCCGGCAAGTCCACCCTGATGCGTCTGATCGCCCGCTACCTGATCCAAGAGGAAAATGTCCCCCGCGAAAATATCCTCTATCTCAATTTTGAAGACGACCGCTTTGCCGAATTTAAGACCCCGGATTTCCAGACCCTCTACGAGGCCTATCTCGAAGTGGAATCCCCGTCGGGCCGCAAATATTTCTTTTTAGATGAGATCCAGAACCTGCCCGGATGGCATCGCTGGCTCAACCGCCTCTATGAATTCGAGGACGTCAAGCTGTTTGTAACCGGATCCAATTCCTCCATGATGAAGGGGGAGGCGGCCATGTCGCTGACCGGCAGGAACCGCGTCGTCACGCTGTACCCCTTCTCCTTCCGGGAGTATGCGGCGGCCTGCGACGTGACGTGGACCGAACGGGAGTTGCTGACCGGGGAGGGAAAGGCGAAGCTCGCGCGCCTCTTCGGGCGATATGTGCAGGAAGGCGGTTTCCCGGAAGCTGTCCGTCAGCATGATCCCGACATCCTGCGTCATTATTTCGGGGACATCGTCTATCGTGATATCGTCGCCCGTTATGGACTGCGTAATGTCCGTGAGATCCGCGAACTCGCCCTCTATCTGGCTTCGAATCTTTCTTGTTTGGCAAGCTACAAGAAACTCAAGGACACGATCACCGTTAACAGCCTGACGACCGTGAAGAACTATCTCGGCTATTTCGAGGATGTTTATCTCTTTTTCCCGGTGAACCTCTTCGACTATTCCCTAAAGAGGCAGATGTACAATCCGGCCAAGCTCTACTGCGTCGATCATGCCCTGGCCGCAGCGATGGCCTTCAAATTTTCTGCTGATTCCGGGCGAATTCTGGAAAACATCGTTTTCTGCGAGCTCAAGAGGCGCGGCTGCGATGTTTATTACTGGAAGGACAAAAGCGGCAAGGAGGTGGATTTTCTGATCCGGCAGGGGCAGAAGATCACAACCGCCCTGCAGGTTTGTCAGGATATCGACGCCAGCGAAACCCGGAAGCGGGAGATCTCCGGCGCCCTGGCAGCAGCAGCGGCATTCGGCCTGACTGAAGCGAAGATCCTGACGGCGGACCGGGAGGGTGAGGAAATACATAACGGCGTTCGTATCCTCTACGAACCCGTCTGGCGTTGGCTTGTTCAGTAAAAATCGGGAGCTTTCCCGGTTTTTCCCATCCCCCTCCAGAATTCAGGGTAAAACTTTTTATTGGTCGTCAATTATTGAATAATATCAAGCATCTGAACTATGCCGGGATCCGGCATACCCACAAAACATTATGCAAGGCCGCTGCCTTCCCCGGAGGGAGTGAGGAATGTCTCCATGGCGTCCCGGAGCCGGGTCATGGAATCATTGACTGCCAGGCGATCGTCTTCGGACCAGTTGGCGGCATCGGTCTTTTCCAATTTTTCCCGCGTCCTGTCGAGGGATTGGCGCAGGCTCTCGACTGGTGTCGCCGCTGCCGCACGTTTCTTGCCGCCTGCCTGCTCCTTCTGCATTTCTTCCTTATATTTGGCGTAGGCCGTGGTCATGGCGCGCTGCTGTTTCTTCCGTGAAATCTCGAGCAACCTGGTCTTGCTGATTTTGCGGTCGCCACGACAATCATCTCGAATCTCCTGGGGCAGACGCGTCAGGGAAAGGGAGTCATTAACGGTGGTCCGGGGCTTGCCGATGACTGCCGCTAATTGGTCCTGGCTGTATTTCTCCGCGACCATGAGACTTTTCAATGCCTCCGCCTCTTCCATACATGTGAGATCCTGTCGCTGGATATTTTCAACCAAAGCGATTTCCGCGGCGTTCCCCTCCACGCAGATCCCGGGAACGACGAGCAGGTCGGCCAACTGGGCGGCCTTGTAGCGGCGCTCGCCGGCGACAATGATCAAATAAGTGTTCTCATCGGTGACCCGAAAGAGGATGGGCTGGATGATGCCCCGGGTCTTGATCGATGCGGCCAGGTCCTCGAGGGCCTGAATATCCATTGATTTCCGCGGTTGATCCGGATCAATCTTCAGATCGATAATGGATAACTCATACAATTTGCCTTTTTCATA
>JAPLJZ010000019.1 GCA_026388335.1 Deltaproteobacteria bacterium | reverse complement strand
TATTAGGGAAAAGATGCGTTCGGACACGTCATCCACTATTGCTTGCAGCCAGCCAACGCCGATGTTTACGGCTGCTTGATCGAGGTTCTGGATGCAAGATATGTAATCCATAATCTTTCCGGTATTATTTTTCTCAATGATGTTTTGCAGGTTTTGTCTATTTGCGGCTTCTATATCCGCTTCCCTACCACTAGTCAAAGAGGCCTCAATGGCCGGCCAGTTTTCCATGAATTCCCGGGATTGCTGGATCAGATCGTCCCGTCGCTGTCCGGAAAGGATTTTTTCACTGATCCGGATCGAGTTCTCCATCTTTTCCGAGAGGATACGGAAGCGGTCGATCCTTTCCCGCAGGATCAGATCCAGTTTCTCCACGGCTCCTTCGTAAAGGGCGCCGTCGTTTGTTTGCATGAAGAAAGGGCGTCGAATGTAATCATACCACTGCCGGAGGGAGAGAATATTGGCGATGTAAAGAATATTATTACAGATACGCCGTTTGATATCGGCGTAAAAGCCCATGTGAAAGCTGATTTCGTAGGCCATTTGGCCCTGTTGGCCGATTAGCTTGCCACCTTCGGGACAATCGCCCCGGTAGACGGTGCCGGCGGCAATGACGGTTCCGTAACCGATCCGGACCGGTCCGATGATACCTCCCTGACCACCCAGAAAAATGGGGGCCTGATTCAGCATGACTCCGCGGGGGACGTCACCGATCAGGGAAGCTGTAGCCTTATCCTGATTGGGGGTATAGTTGAAGTGGATGTAAGAACTGCCTACCTCACTGTGGTTCCTGCGGCTCGTCCCCCCGGCCATAAGGCAGTCGCAGCAATTGATCAGGCTGCCGAGAGTGACGAAGGGAAACAGGATGGTCTGTTTCATCCCGACTGTATGGGCTCCGTTGGCTTCTTCTTCCATAAGGCAACCTTCACGGAGCTGGGCACCGCTACCCATACTCGTGTTCGCTAAAAATGTCGAGGTAGTATAGAACCCGCCTTTAAGTTCCACATGGGGTCCCATCTGACAATTGACCACGGTTACGGGGGCTTCGAGGCCCAACTTGACCCCCTTGGCAATAGATGTCTTTTCACCGTAAATCCTTGTCCCCGCGAAAAGGGACACGCCTTCGCCGGCAATCCTCTCAGCGACGACTTCTTCGCCAATATCCACCATTTCAGGATTGGGAATGTACGCCCCTTTTTCGAGAAGCCGAATTATTTTAGTTCGCTGGGTCATGGATATTAATTGTTATTCAATCTTCCAGGTGAAGCTTCACCATTTTTTTTTGAAAGGTGTTACGATTGATCCCGAGATAGTCGGCGGCCCGGCTCTTGACGTTTTGGGATCTCTTTAGGGCGATTCTGAACAGGCAGCGCTCGACGATGGCCACGACATCTTCATGAAGCCTGCTCTTCCCGTTTCCCAAACCGCTCAGAATGGTGGCGATGTCCTCTAATTTCTGACCCAGAATATCCTCGGAGACGGCATGGAGTGAGGATAGCCCCTCGGTCCTCTTTCCACAGGGTTTATCTCGTATTATGTCGTTCATACGTGGCGGTCTTTCTTGTTCTATGAGATGAATTTTAAATAAATGATACCGGACAGGACGACAGTGGCGACCCAAGCTGCAACGAGGTCAGAGAGATTGCTTGCCGGGTTGTCTATTTGAGCCCTGGCCTCCGCTTCGACTTCGATCTTCTCCGTATCCAGATGGTTTACGATGTCCCGCACGAGGGGAGCAAAGGGTTCATAAGCGTTAGATAAGATATAAAATCCCTTCTTGGTTGTCAAGAGGATGTAAACCTTGCTTCTCAGGCTCAGGCAGCCGACATGGGTGATGTCGCTCCAGAGGAGTTCCTTTATCTTCAGAAACTTTTTCAATAAGACGCCGCCGTCGGTGATCGCGATTTTCCGGCTGATCGCCTCAATCAGGATCAGCAGGGAAACGGTAAAAAAGCCGGCAAGGACGATTCTTTCCGTTACCGATCCTTTTACAGCCAAGGACAGCACCAGGAGGACGAAAAGAAGCAGGATATCGATGGCCAGGGGAATGGTAAAGGACCGGCGAATGCGGTAAACGGCTTCAGGCATGGTCATTCTTCCCTGTTAAATGTTCCGCTTTTGCCGCCGTGCTTGGAGATCAGCCTGATGTCGGTAAGGATCATGTCCCGGTCGGCGGCTTTGCACATATCATAGATGGTCAGGGCGGCGACGCTCACGGCGGTAAGGGCTTCCATTTCCACGCCCGTCCGTCCCACGGTTTTCACCCTCGCTTCAATAGCGACTTCACCCCGGTCATGGTTACTTTGAAAGGAGATGTCGATCCCTGTCAATTCCAGGGGATGACACATGGGTATAAGCCGTCCCGTTTCTTTAGCGGCCATGATCCCGGCGATTCTGGCAACGCCATAGACATCCCCCTTGGGGATTTTGCCGCCCTCCACGAGCGCCAGGGTATCCGGCTTCATGATGACCCTGCCCCGGGCCACCGCCTCTCTCATTGTCGGCGTCTTCCCGGTAACATCCACCATCCTGGCCTGACCGTATTCATCCAGGTGAGTTAACTTTGCCATAAATGTTTATCCTGATTGGTGCGGACTTATCACAGCCTTTCCGTCCCGTCAAGATAGTTGAAAAAACTTCTGGTTTTCTATATATGTCGGACTCGCAAAAACCCATTATTCCCCCTCCCCTTGCGGGAGGGGATTAATGGGAGGGGGAATAAAACAATGAAATGTTTAATTATTCAGCCCCACCCTAACCCTCCCCCGTCAAAGGGGGAGGGAATCTCTGGACTTTTTGCGGGACCGTCATATATGTTCACTGATCTTCAGCTCAAACTCAGGGAGGAAGGCGTGAATGATCGTCAAAATCTTTGGCAGTTCGGTTATCGGTATTGAGGCATACCTGATTGACGTCGAGGTCGATACCTCGCCGGGGTTGCCCCAGTTCTCTACGGTGGGGCTTCCCGATGTCTCCGTGCGGGAGAGTCGGGACCGGATCAAGGCGGCCGTAAAAAATTCCGGCTACCCCTTTCCCCGGCATCATGTCACCGTCAATCTCGCCCCGGCGGATATCAAGAAGGAGGGAACGGGGTTTGACCTCCCCATTGCGGCAGGTATCCTGGCGGCGGAAGGCGTGGTTGGACCGGACATGCTTCACGATTATATCCTCCTGGGAGAACTTTCTCTGAACGGGCGGATCAAGGGGGTGCACGGGGCCCTGCCGGCGGCCTTTCAGGCGCAGGAGGCGGGGCTTCGAGGCATCATCCTGTCCCCGGACAATGCCCCGGAAGCGGCCATGGTTGCTGGTATTGAGGTCATCCCGGTGGAAAGCCTCGCGGAGGTAGTGGAGTTTCTCAATGGCGCCAGGGAAATCAAACCGATGCAACTGGACGTGGAGGCGATGTTTCAGGGACCCTTGCATGAAGACCACGACTTCCGGGATGTCCAGGGTCAGGATCAGGCCAAACGGGCGATGGAGATTGCCGCCGCCGGGGGGCACAATATCCTCATGTTAGGTCCCCCGGGGAGCGGGAAAACGATGCTGGCCCGGCGCCTGCCGTCCATCCTGCCTGCCCTGTCCTTCGCCGAGGCCGTCGAAGCGGCCAAGATATATTCCGTCGCCGGGCTGTTGAACAGAGGGGAGGTCATGATCAGGCAGCGCCCCTTCCGATCGCCCCATCATACCATCTCCGATGCCGGACTAATCGGCGGCGGCCAGACCCCCAAACCGGGAGAGATCAGTCTGGCCCATCATGGTGTTCTTTTCCTTGATGAATTGCCGGAATTCAAAAAAAATGTTCTGGAAGCCCTGCGGCAGCCCCTGGAAGAGGGAACGGTGACGATTGCCCGCTCGGCCATGACGGTGACCTATCCGGCGCGTTTTCTTTTCGTGGCGGCGATGAATCCCTGTCCCTGCGGGTATTATGGCGCCGCCCATCGGACTTGCCGTTGCAGTTCCCAGCAGATCCGCCAGTATCAGGGAAGGATTTCCGGACCCCTCCTGGACCGGATCGATCTCCACATCGAGGTTCCCGCCTTGCGTTACCGCGAATTGGCGGGCCGTTACCAGGGGGAGGCCTCAGAAACCATCAGGGGAAGGATCGGCGGGGCGCGAACCATTCAGGAGGCGCGTTTCGGTGCAAGGGTGGCGCCTTTCAACGCCCGGATGTCCGATGGAGAGGTCAAACGCTATTGCGAGATCGATAGGGAGTCCCAGAAATTGCTGGAAATGGCCATGGAGAAGCTGGGTCTCAGCGCCCGGGCCTACAAGCGGATACTGAAGGTGGCCAGGACGATTGCCGACCTGGACGGCCAGACGTCCATTCAGGCTTCCCATGTCGCCGAGGCCATCCAGTATAGAAGTCTTGATAGAAAACTTGTTTAATGATACGGAAACAAATATCTCTTAAATAATTACAGGGGGGGAAATAATTATATGGAAATCATCACTGTTCCGGCCGATCCGGGAAAGAGAAAGCCCAAGCCGACGGATGAGTCAACACTCGGATTTGGGAAAGTTTTAACCGATCACATGTTTACTATGCCGTATCATGCCGACAAGGGGTGGTATGATCCCACGGTCAGACCCTATGAAAACCTTCCCCTCGATCCGGCGGCCATGTGTCTACATTACGGGCAGTTGATCTTTGAAGGAATGAAGGCCTACCGGGGGAAGGGGGGAGAGATAAATCTCTTTCGTCCCACGGAAAACATCAAGCGTATGAATGAATCCGCGAAGCGGCTCTGTATGCCGACCCTGGATCCGGGGATCTTTTTGGAGGCGGTGAAGAAACTCGTGCTTCTCGAAAAGGACTGGATTCCCCGGAGCAGCGGCGCCTCACTTTACATCAGACCGACGATGATTGCGACTGAGGCGGCCCTGGGGGTCCATCCCGCCAACGCCTATCTCTTCTACATTATTGTGGGACCGGTGGGGGCATACTATCCCGAAGGTTTCAGCCCGACGAAGATATACGTCGTGGAAGAATACGTCCGTTCTGCTCCCGGCGGCATCGGCTATTGCAAGGCGGCCGCGAACTATGCCGCCAGCCTGATGGCAAGCGCCATAGCCATCGAGAAGGGTTACACCCAGGTCCTCTGGCTGGACGCCGTCACGAGAAAATATGTGGAGGAAGTGGGAACAAGCAATATCTTTTTTGTCATTGACGACGAACTGATAACACCACCCCTGGCGGGAACGATTCTTCCCGGCGTCACCCGCGATTCCGTTCTTCAGATCGCCCGGTCATGGGGGCTGAAGGTTTCCGAACGGCCCCTGTCCATGGATGAGATCCTTGCCGCCTGTAGCAAGGGTATTATGAAAGAGGCCTTTGCCTCGGGAACGGCCGCCATCGTTTCCCCCATCGGCCAGATTTGTTACAGAGACAGGGAATATCCCATTAATGAAGGAAAAATAGGGGCCTTAACCGAGAAACTTTACCGGGAAATACTTGAGATCCAGTATGGCGAAAAGGATGATCCTTTCGGCTGGCGCATGAAGATCGGATGAAGGGCAACGCGGTTTACGGCCCGTTTTCCGGCCTCGTCAAGGATAAAAGATGATATTCCATAGACTTGCCCCGGCAATTCACAGCCTTGTGGAAAACGCTGTTGATAACTGTGTGTATAACTTGCCTAAGTCTGTAGATGTCACGATTTTATGTCGGTTTGCCGCTATTTTGGGCAGTGTTAAAGCATAGTGAAATCAACTACTTATGTATGTGCTGAGGATTTTCTGCGAGTTAGGCCCCGCCCGTGTAAGATATGCACATAGATAAAAAAATGGCACGACTTTTGACTAAGGGATCGGGGCAGTCAGGGAGGTTAGGAATGTATCGGAATTCGTATCTATTTACCACCATAATCGGAATTTTAATGGGTCTGACCTGTCTTGCCGGGGGGACGGTCCAGGCCGAAAGCCTTTCTCTGGAGCAGATCGCTCAGGGGCTCCAGGGGACCTATGAGAAGACCACCGATTTCAAGGCCCGTTTCATTCAGGAGGTTACGCTGGCGTCGGTGAACCGGAAGGAACGGGAGGAGGGGACAGTTTATTATAAGCCCCCGCAAAGGATGCTCTGGGATTATACAAAGCCCAAAGTCAAAAAGCTGATTATCAATCCGACCAAGGCTTACCTTTATGTGCCCCAGGACCATGCGGTTTATGTCCAGGATACGGGCAAGCTCTTCAAGTCCCAGGTACTCGTGCGCTTATTGAACGGGCTCGGGAAGGTGACGGAGGATTTTAATCTGGCCTTTGCCAATGCCAAGGAACCGACGGATGAGGGAGGGCATTATCGCCTTTCCCTGACGTCCAAAAAAGGGGATCTGGGAGTTGACAGGATTCTGGTGACGGTTCACAAAGACGATTTTACCATTATCCAGTGTCAGTTTTCCGATGTGTACGGAAACCGGACCGCCGTATCGTTCCTTAACATAGTGATTAACAATAATTTACCTGATAAACTGTTCCAGTTCAAGCCGCCCCCGAAGGTGGAAATCTATCCCATGCCGTAAATTGATGATAGAGTTGCTTGAGGGAAAGCGGGAGGAACTATGGGGAAAATTCTGGAAATATCTCACTTGGATGTAGGACCCGTGACCTCTCACGGCGAGGAGTTGAATCTTAACCTCGCCCTTCATAGCGAATGGCTCGACGTCAACGGCCGGGGAGGGTACGCGTCAAGTACCCTGCTGAACTGTCACACCCGTAAGTATCACGGTCTCCTCGTTGCCCGGCTCGCGGCGCCCCCCGGCTGCTACGTCCTCCTGTCCAAATTTGAAGATACCTTCTCCTGTGGGGCTTGCCAACACCCCTTGACCTGCCATCAATATCCGCATAACTTCTACCCGGAAGACTACCACTTTCTGAAAACATTTCAGCAGGATGTGTGCCCCGAATTCATTTATGAAGGGGACGGCATTCGTATCCGGAAATCCCTGATGATGGCGGCGGAAGAGGATTGCCTGTTGGTTCGCTACGATCTCGATGATTGTCCCGCCCCGGGGGTCCTGCGCCTGCGACCTTTTCTTGCTTTCCGGGATCATCATCGCTTGACCAGGGAGAATCCTTTCCTCCGGGCGAAAATCTTGATTGTTAAAAATGGTTTTTCCATCCGTCCTTACGCCGGTATGCCCCCGCTCGTCATCCAGACGAATAGCAAACCGGACTGGCAAGAGCAGCCCTTCTGGTATCATGCCTTTGAATATGCCGAGGAATCGGCGCGGGGCTATGAGCATCACGAGGACCTCTTCAGCCCCGGTATTCTTGAAATTCCCCTGCGGAAAGGGAAAACGGTGATCGTTTCAGCATCCCTGGCGCCTTTTTATGGTCGCCTGAGCAAGAAGTGGGACGACGAGGTGCTCCGGAGGCGAAAGCTCGCGCAACAAGATGGAGTAATGGCGGGGACTTTGGGAATGGCAGTTCCGGAGCTGCATGCCCAGGAACTGCCAGGAGAAGGCGCGACGATTTCCGGTGGCGAGAGAGTAGGTACGACGATTTCACCACCGGACGAGGGAGAAGATCAGCGACTGCTCCGGTTGCTGTTACGGGCGGGACGGCAGTTTCTCGTCAGGACCCCGGAGGGCCGTCCGGCGATTATCGCCGGTTATCCCTGGTTTGGGGAATGGGGTCGGGATACCCTGATCTCCCTGCCGGGACTTACCTTCTGTTGCGGCCGCATTCGGGAAGGGACGGATATTCTTACTCATTTGGCCAGATTTGAACGGCAGGGACTCCTTCCCAATGTCTTTTCCGAGGAAGACAAAAATCATGCCTACAACACCGTGGACGCCCCCCTCTGGTATTTCTGGGCCGTTCAGCAGTTGCTGAAGTATAAGGGCAACAATGAAGCCGTCGTAGAAAAAAACATCTGGCCGACCCTGAAAAACATCCTTCGCCAGTTCCTCCATGGAACCATCTTCAATATCTACATGGACGACAACGGTCTCCTACATGCCGGCGCAGAGGGCCGGGCGCTGACCTGGATGGATGCCTGTGTCGACAACCGGCCCGTAACCCCCCGCCACGGTTATCCCGTCGAAATCAACGCCCTCTGGTACAATGCCGTCTGTTTCGCCGCCGAGTTGGCCGCACGTTTCGGGGATCAGGAGTTCTACTTTCAGGAGCTGATTCCCAGGATACGCCAATCCTTTCAGGAAACATTCTGGGTCGAGGAGGGCGCATATCTCGGGGATGTCTATCATGACGGTCAACTGGACCACTCCATCCGCCCGAATCAGATTTTTGCCGTCTCCCTGCCCCACTCGCCTCTGGAAACCGATCAGGGGCGCCAGGTCGTTGAGAAGGTAAGAAACGAACTGCTAACCCCGGTGGGTCTCCGCACCCTTTCTCCCCGGGACCCCCAGTATCGGGGGCGCTACGAGGGATCTTCCCGTTCCCGGGATGAGGTCTACCATCAGGGAACGGTCTGGCCTTGGCTTCTCGGTCATTTTGGCGAGGCCTGGCTCAAGGTCGCCGTAGACCGGGAGGAAACAAGGGACGCGCTACGTCTTTACCTGCGGACATTTCTGCGCCGGCATTTCCTGGAGGCAGGCATCGGTTGCGTCTCCGAGATCTTCGACGGGGATTCACCACACCGGCCGGGCGGCTGCATCTCCCAGGCCTGGAGTGTGGCGGAGCTGATCCGCTTATACACCCTCACGCAATAACTCGGCGATAAAAATGGGCATTTCAATTGCAAATACAAAATTGAGTAATTTTACTCAGTCATTGAGTAAAATTACTTGTGTGGCTCGAAGCCCTGTGATATAAGGTACTTATGAGTGATGAGCAGGGTCGCCAAACCAGTACTGCTGCGACATCTCTTTGCCCTGGCAGCCACATTTCCAGCACAGTATCTATCCTATACAAAGCAACAGATTGGATTTACTGAAGAGCTTGTTGAATGCGGGATGAAAGATACGCGCTCGGCTGCATACTTCATATTTTTCGTATCGTTGTTTCATTGACACAAGAAACTATTCTTCACATTTTTTTTCTTAGAAAACTGCCTATATAGGATAAACAGAAAGGTAATTTCTATGCCACTGAAGATGCTGATATTCATTTTGATCACCTCTTTTACCCTTGGCGGATGCATGAGCAAATCCCAACATTACTATGCCACGGGCGACCATGCCGCCATGATCAGGGAGTTTGACAGCAAAGAGGGATTCCAGGCATTAAACAGCATTGATCTGCACTATCTATGCCCTTCTTTCCTGGCCATGAGAAAATATCAGAAATCTTTACAGTGCGCCGATGAACTTGAGAGCAGGGATAAAAGTTCGGTGAATGCTCTCGGTCAAATTTTTACACCGAGTATCCTCAAAGTGAGGGCATATCTGATAAAACTGCAAACATATCTCGACACCGGTGATTTCGCAAAGGCGGTAGAATATGGAGAAAAGGCATATGACTTGGCAGCGCAGGGCGGCTTTTCCATGTTCACGGGAATGGATGGTCTTGGCATAGATATTCTCGGCGACCTGGGCCTTGCCTACGCCGTCTCCGGTAATCGTGAGAAAGCAAGAGAAATGATCGACAAGTTGGATCAGTATTCCATGTCTATTCTGCGCGGCTATGTTTTTGAGCCGTATCGTCAACTTCAGAAAATCCGCATTGCTTTCGCCCTGAAAAATTATGACGACGTCTTATCCCTCTGCAATCTTAACGAAGGAATTTTCGATGGAAAATGGTGGGCCAACTTGCCGGGTCACCGCTTCTCATACAGCAAACTTAACATGAGTTTCATAAAGGCGAAATCCTATTATGAATCAGGGAATATCCATACCGCCGACGAATTGTATACACGATTGCTCAATACACCCAATATTTCGGAAAGCTCCGATATTTATTACTATTCCCTGGCTGATCTTGGATCGATTCGGTTGGCCCAGGCAAGGCATTCAGAAGGCATCGAGTTGCTGAGCAAGGCGGTGGATGAAATCGAGTTACAGAGGTCCACCATCGCCACGGAGAGCGCCAAGATCGGATTCTTTGGGGACAAGCAAACTGCATATAAAACACTGATCGGGGCGCTATTCGCACAGGGCCGATACAAGCAGGCTTTTGGGTATGTCGAACGTAGCAAGACTCGGGCGTTAGTTGATATGCTCGCAACCAAGACGAATTTTGCCGTCCAGTCAGGAGACGAACGTCAAGTGAGGGAACTTCTTACCAAACAGGAGATTGAAGAACAAGAAGCTCTTATTGGGGAGAGTGTTTCTCAAAAAAGGAACACTAGAGGATTAATAATCAAGACGAAGGAACAACTGAAAAGTCAAGCGGGTGAACTTGCCTCGCTCGTAAGTGTTACCTTAATGTCCGTTGAAGAAATTCAAAGGTTGATCCCTGCCGACGAAACATTATTAGAATACTATTATACGGAAAAGGATCTATACGCATTTGTCCTGACGTCGCAGAGTTTATCGGCGATCCATATAGAAACCGGCACGCTACTGGAGGACATAAAGGATTTTCGAAAATCCCTTGGAGACACTTCTGCGATCCAACATGACGAGATTGCCAAACGATTGCACGAGAGACTCATCAAACCATTGGCAAGTTCTTTAAAAACCCCAAAACTGATCGTAGTTGCTCACGGTGCACTGCATTACATTCCATTTTACGCCCTACGTGACGACAAGGACTATGTTATTGAACATTACAGCATCCGCATGCTTCCCAGTGCCAGCGTGTTAAATTACCTGCGAGGACAGAAACCTGCAAAACCTGGCGATATATTGGCTTTTGGAAATCCCGACTTAGGAGAACCCAAGTTCGATCTTATCTATGCGCAAAGTGAAGCAATTGCCGTCTCCCAGACACGACCACATTCTAAGGTGTTTCTAAGAAAAGAGGCAACCGAAACGGCGTTAAGCAAGTACGGTGACGGGTTTCGTTACATCCATTTTGCAACCCACGGGGAATTCAATGCAGACAAACCGTTGAATTCTGCCCTCCTGTTGGCCGTGAATGCAGAAAGCGACGGAAGATTGACTGTTGATAAACTCTATTCCATGAAACTTAATGCCGACTTGGTGACTTTAAGCGCTTGCGAAACAGGATTAGGCAAAATTGTCAACGGTGATGATATTGTGGGATTGACTAGAGGTTTCCTCTATACTGGGAGTAGTTCCATTGTGGCAAGCCTATGGAAAGTGGACGACTTGGCTACATCTCAACTAATGGTCCGTTTTTATAAGGAGTTGGATAGGAGCGACAAGCGGGAAGCATTACGAACAGCACAATTGGAAACGAAGAAACAATACCCGCATCCCTATTACTGGGCTTCCTTCCAACTGACAGGAAATGCGCAATAAGAAATATGAACGATAAGAGATTGCAGAGATTGACTTTTTTCGATCATTGAATTACCAAGTTCGTATTCGTAACTCTCGCAATTCAAAACAGCATTACGGTGAAGATCATTAGGCGCATAAGAACCCAGCTTTATTGATATTTAATCAGACTCAACCTTACTGACAACAAATCAAAGCGAGAGGTTGGGTGGTCGGTTCGGTTCAATGAAAACGGTTTGAAATGCGCAGATTTTTGGGCGTGATTATTTTAGCGGGAGGTGGTATTTTCTTCTTCCTGCATTCAATGATCCGACAGTTATCTCAGTTATACTGGTCTTCCTTCCGTATTCATTATTGCTATTTTTCCAATGGTTATGATAGTCATGTCCAGTCAAATGGACTTATACATGAAACAATCCCGAATTATAGTATTTATCTGTTTTCTGATGGTCATGGTTTTTGTTTCTGTTTCCTATGCCGAGGTCAAAACCTACACCATGACGGTCCGCCAGCTTTTCGGGGGCGGGCAGTCGCCGGATTCAGCTACTCTGTCCGCCGTGACCAAGGCGAAGCGAGAAGCCTTGGAACAGGCTGGAACCTACATAGAATCCATGACCCTGGTCCGCGATTCGGCCGTGGCTGTCGATGAAATCTTCGCCCTAGCCGCCGGGCTTCTCAAGACCGAGATCGTGACGCGCAAAAATATCATGGAAGGCAATCTGTTCGGCATTGAAGTCACGGCCAAGGTGGATGTGGACACGGCCGTCATGGAGATGCGCGTCAAGGCCCTGCTTGCAGATCGGGGCAGTCTGGAGGAAATCAAAAAGCTGAAAGCCCACGAGAGGGATTTGTTGGACCGCGTGCGCGAGCTTGAAGAGAAGAACATGGCTATGCTGAAATCCCCGGACAAGAGCGTGGAGACGGACCTGTCCAAGGCTTTTGGCGAGACATCAGCCGAGCTTGAGGATCTGGGCCGCCTTCTGGACGCCAAGGTTGCGGCAATTGCCCGCGATATCGCCGAGATCAAGCAAGCCACGACCCGCATCGAGAAGTCGCAGGAGAAGATGATCCTGTCTCTGGACAAGATCAGTAAGGGCTTCGATGAATTGGCCAGGCAAGGCGGCATCATCTCATCACCCAAGACCCCTGAGGAGTTTTACAGCAACGCCCGCGTATACGAGTTGCGCGGCGACTACGGCAACGCCCGCCGGGCATACATGGAATATTTTCGTTTCGATCTGGATTTTATCGATCCCCATGTCCGGTTTCAGACCTTTTTGAAGGTTCAGGAGGGCCGCGAGGGGGCACGCGAGGTTTATGAATACATCAGGAAGCAGAGCAAAAGCTTTGCCATCCCTTTTGTTTCCCTGTTTTTGCTGGACCGCGAGGCCAGGGTGCGCGGGTTTGAGGAGTTCGCCCACAAAAGACCAGACTTCGGCCCGATCTATTATGAACTGTCCAAGGATTATTCCGAGGCCAGACTGCCTGGCCGGGGTATCGAGGACAAGCGCAAGGAAAAGGAATATCTGGAGAAGTTTCTGGCCGCGCATAAGGCTGGACGTTTCGTTCGCTGGTTCATCGACAAGGCTCTGGTGGCCGAGTATTTGGCCGATGCCGAAAGGCGGTTGACCGAGCTGGGGGCCACCCCGGCCGCACTCATGGAAAAGCCGGTTAGCGTGAACTGGATGAAGTCTAACGCCGGTTGGACCGCGACCATGATGATTGCCGAACCTGCCAGCGAGGTTTTCTACCGCCTGGATTCAGAACCGTCATTTAAAAGCACGGGGCACACCCAGATCATGCATCCTCAGACGGGAAAGCCCATGCCGGTCATGTTCGTGAGTTTCCCCTTTACAGGCAAGCCGCTTAAGTTATGGGTGAAGTACAAGGACCGCCAGGGCCGGGAGATGGGACCGTGGGATTTCGCACTCGATCCCGATGGAGAGGCCGGACGCGGGGACAAGGACATCCTGGAGATGACCAAGACAAGCTGGGTGTCATTTAGGGAGTTCGACGGTAAGACCCTGGTCTATTTTACCCATCTGATGTCCTGGCGTGGCGGCATCAATCGGATTTATTACGGGGTAGACAAGAAAAATCCGGACAGAGAGTTCAAGTTTCCGCCGCACAAGGGCGCTGGAACAGCCAGCATAACTGAGGACGTGCCGGTTTATGTCGAAGTTCCGTCCGGGGTCAAGTTCGTAACTGTGAGGGTCGTATATTTCGATCGGACGCGATCAGACGTGGTTACGTTCGCGAAAAGCGAATAGCTCGGGTACAAGCCTCGTTGACTTTTCCCATTGGTTCAATTCTCAAGCCCTTGTTTATCTTGAAAGGATAAGTATGGGGTAATATGTTCGACGATGAAAATACAGGTTTTCGAATCAAAATCATTGATGTTCTTTTTCGGCCATAATTGTGATACGCTGTGCATAGATGTTGACGACCTGATGAGGGGGGTCCTCTGTAAACGTTAGCCATGTCAGAATTGGGAAGCCACTACACATACTGAAAGGGCCGTGTGCAACCTCGAATCTGGTTGAAGATAACAGTGAAAACTATATTGGCAAGTGATGGATCAGACGGGAGACAATCCAAAAACAGAAAAGGAGGTATTGTTTATGAAGAAGGCGTTGAGTTTGGGTGTTATGGTTCTGATAATGTGTTTTTTAATCTCCGGTCCTGCCTTCAGTCAGGATAAGCCGGATGCTACCGTCAGGCTCTCACAGGGCCAGGTTGCTGTTGGCATAGGCTATAGTTGGGGAAATGGCGTCTTAACCTTTCAGGTAAAAGAATATCCCTTCAAGATTCGTGGGCTATCTGTAATTGACGTGGGTATTAGCAAAGCGAATGCAAACGGCGAAGTCTTCAACTTGAAAAAACTCGAAGACTTTAACGGGACCTACACCACCGTCTCAGGTGAGGCTACGTTAGCAGGAGGCGCCGGCGTAATTACGATGAAGAATCAGAACGGAGTTACAATCAAACTCTTTGCCCTCACTCAGGGTATCAATTTCAAACTCGCCCTTGAAGGTGTAAAGCTGACACTGACAAAATAAATTCATTTTGACAAAAACAGATCATCCACCAGGCCTTCTTCGATTTGGAGGTCTGGTGCTTCATTTCCCCTTCATAGGAAGTCACAATGACAGTTTTAGCAAGCCTTGCTCCCTAAGATACTACACCAGCTCTCTACTGAACAGGAACCCGACTTTTATATTTGATCAAGATCAGCATTACTGACATCCTGCACGGAAAATAGGATTGTCCAGCATAACCAGCAGGAACATTGAGGTCTTTGGGGTTCATAAATATTGGTTTAGGCTATCCATAACCACAGGATTCTCTTAGTTAATCATGAAACCAAACAATAAACTGTCGAAAGTAGGTCTGACAAAAATGTTGACATCCAGTCTTTTTGTGGTACGATATACGGACCGGAGGAAACAAAATGAATATCGTTAGAGATATAAGACCGATTACCTATCTAAAGTCAAGGGCTCCCGATTTGTTGAAACAAATAAATGAAACACATTGCCCCGTGGTTATTACCCAAAATGGAGAACCCAGGGCAGTACTTCAGGACCCCAAAAGTTATGAGAATATGAGAAACGCCATTGGAATTATGAAGCTACTTTCCCAAGGCGAAGAAGATGTTAAAAAAGGGAAAACAAGATCCCAAGAACAGGTATTCACAGCCATTGAAAATATTTTGAAAGAAAAGGTGACATGAAGAAGTCCTACGATGTGCGGTGGTCTGAGACATCAGAAAACGATCTTCTGTCTATCGTTGAATATATTGCCATTGAAAGCCCGTACCAAGCTTACGAGATATTCAAGGAAATTAAAAAACGAGCCTCAGGTCTTCGGACTTTCCCAGACAGGGGACGTATTGTTCCCGAGCTTCTGGACCAAGGGATCACGCTTTACCGTGAATTGATCATTGTGCCGTGGAGGATCATGTACCGAGTTTCCGAAAACACAGTCTATGTGCTGTCTGTGCTAGATTCCCGGCAGAATGTTGAGGACATTCTTCTCAGGAGACTTACGGGCTTGAAATTGTGAATCTGCCAACAAATCATTATAGCCGAACGCCAGGCTGTCTGCTGAGTTGCATGTTCGGCATAGATGGCAGAAGTGATAGTAAATGTTGAAATAAAGGCCCGTATAGAGAACATCAAGTCTGTCTTCTCCCAAACTGCCACTCTTGCTGATAAGGAACCAGTCGAAATCATTCCAAATACAGATCAGAATTTCTATGAATCCACTGAATCCTGATTGAAGGTGCACATTCTTGATGAGGCCTTTTCATTTCATGCATAAACCGGCTGTCTTCCTCCTCAAATACGATTCTTGTCTGAACATCCATCGGTTTAAGGGGTTATGATCATTTAGTGGGCGGAATCTCGTAGACAATTAAAACACAATACGATATGGCATATCGCTCTTAGGTTCAATCCAGTTCAATCATTTCTAAATAACGAGGTGTGGATTGTCTACATTACAAGCGGCTATACTCGGATTGGTTCAAGGATTTGGAGAGTTTTTGCCCATATCAAGCTCGGCGCATCTGGTGCTGATTCCATGGCTTTTCAAATGGAATGATCCGGGACTCACTTTCGATATTGCTCTCCATCTCGGTACCCTTATTGCGGTAGCAATTTACTTCTGGAAAGACTGGTTGCGGTTAGTCACAAAGGGATTGACAGATGTCCGCAGCACAGACGGTCGATTGTTTTGGTATCTAGTTGCAGCCACTATCCCAGGAGCAATGGTGGGGTTTCTATTAGAGAAAAAAGCCGAGACCATATTCAGAGAGCCTATGTTAATCGCGACTATGCTGATCCTATTGGGCGTTATTCTGTACTGGGCAGATCGGAAAAGCAACAAAGATATTGAGATGAATTGTATAACTTTTAGAGCCAGTCTTTTCATTGGCTTATCTCAAGCGCTGGCGATCATTCCGGGGGTTTCACGTTCGGGGATCACCATGACCATGGGATTGTTGATGGGACTGACCAGAGAAGGGGCAGCCAGGTTTTCGTTCTTACTATCTGCGCCCATTATATTTGGCGCCGCTCTGGTTAAGCTACCGCATCTTATATCAAATCCGTCCGAGATAACTATGAATTTTATTATTGGTATGCTGGTCTCTTTCGTTACCGGTATCCTGAGTATTGGGTTTTTACTTAGATATGTTCAGACCAAGAATTTTCTTCCTTTTGCCTGGTACAGATTTATCTTGGGATCCATAGTCATCGTGATTGTCTTGATGCGTTAGATGAAGGTTCAGGTAAGCACCCTCCGCGGCAAGTTACCTCACTATCCCAAGCGGATGAAGGAATGATGGGGAATATATGGGCGCTGTAAAACGAGTCTTTGCCATCCTGGGGCTTCTCCTTTTATTATGTCCCGGCACGGCGGTTCAGGCCCAGGAAAAAATAGCCACGTATCCTCCCTTTGTGCCCGGCTATATTTCCATCAAGGTCTTCGACAGCCATGATCGATTTGTGGGCCGGCTCCTGCCCGAGAAAAGGTATTGGGCCCCAATCGACCAAATTCCCATCTTCCTGCAAAAGGCCCTAGTAGCCATCGAAGATGCCCGTTTTTACGAACATATGGGGATCGACCTGCGCGGT
>JAPLJZ010000199.1 GCA_026388335.1 Deltaproteobacteria bacterium | reverse complement strand
GTCTTCCCGGAGATCTTCCCTGTTTAAACAACGGCACAGTTCCTCCCAGAATTTCTTCTCCAAACATCCGATGGCGAGGAATTTCCCGTCTTTTGTTTCGTAGATGTTGTAGGAGGCATATCCTCCTCCAAGCCGCGACTCCCCCCTAACAGGGGCCTCTTTCCGGGCAACATATTCTGACATCATCAGGGCGAGGAAAGGACTTAAGCCGTCGAGGATGGACACGTCCAAATACTGCCCCTTACCCGTCCTTTCCCGGCGCAGCAGGGCCGCCATAATACCCAAGGCCGCATTGATTCCACCCCCCCCGGCGCCGGAAATCATGATGGCGGGGACGATGGGAGGTCTATCCTTTTCGCATAAAAGGTCCAGAATGCCTGAAATGGCAAGGATGTTGATGTCGTGTGCAGGACGTTCGCAATATGGCCCTGTTTGTCCGAAACCGGTTAATGAGCAATAGATTACTTTGGGATTGATACTCTGCATGTCTTCATAGGCCAGCCCCATTTTTTTCATGGCTCCCGGACGGGCACTCTCGATAATGACGTCGGCACGGGCCGCCATTCTTAGGAAAATGTCTCTCCCTTCGGGCTTCTTGATATTCAGGGTCATACTTTTTTTGTTACGGTTCAGAATGTGGAAGAAACTACCATTGGCGCCAATCATCGGGGGGGCGCTACGAAAGCCATCTCCCCCCTGGGGATTTTCTATCTTGATTACATCCGCCCCCAAATCGGCTAAAATCAGAGTACAGAGCCCCCCGGGCAACATCTGGGAAAGATCGAGTACTTGCATCCCTTCAAGAGGTAACATGGTTATCCCTTATCAAATAATCCATTCAGCGGCATCGCTTCTATTTGCCGGTGAAAATAAGGAAAGATGAGATTGCCCGGCGCTGGTTATATTAACCATCCCCTTTTCATTTTCCGGAGCGTCACTATAAAGAACACAAAGCCGGGCAGCATTTTTGACAACTTCCTCGTTGCCGCCGCCAGGTATCATGACAAGCGGCCCGGGTAACTGGTCCATACACATGACCGTATCGCCGTCCCTGATCAATTTCTGTAGGGCTTCATTATCCTTGTGATTTCTTCCTACAATGATCTTGACGGATTCGCCGCTCCGGAAATGCCGGCCATACTTGAGCAATTCAATGTCCTTGGGGTCATGTCCCGGATCATGGGAAAAGAGATCTTTCAGGCGCCTGGAAAACATGGGGTCTGTCAAGAGACATCCGCCCGCCGGAGGAGGATAATAATGAACTCCGTAAGTTTTCGCCATTGCCATCTGCACTTTCCTGCCCCGGCCCTGAATGGCCAGCAGTTGCTGCCGGTTGATCTTGCCCTCCTGTTCCGGTCGGGTCTCGGCAAGAAGTTGGGCGCTCAGCGGCCTGACGATATAGTCTGCGTAGCCGGAATTTTTTGCCACGATGTGCAGGGATTGCCTGGTCTGAGACATGGGCCGCTGCCCAAGAACTTCCCCTGTAAATAAAAAATCCGCGCCTGTTTCCCCCATTATTTTTCCTGCTGCACGAAGCATGAGGGTGTGGCAATCGATACAGGGGTTCATGTTTTTGCCGTAACCGTATCTTGGGGCCTTGAGCATGGCAAGATGATTGTCTGTTATGTCGACAACAAGGAGGGGCAACTGGATATGTATGGCCGTTTCTCGTGCCTTGCGGGCATTAAAAAAAGGGGTTTCGAAGGTTACTCCTTGCACGGAGATGCCTTGATCCTGGATGACTTTCACTGAGAGAATGCTGTCAAGGCCGCCGGAAAATAGTGATATAGCCTTGGTTATCAATATTTTATAACCAGTAGGCCCATTTTTTCGGAAAGAAAACCATTCATGCGTTCATCCAGATCAAAATCAATCAAATATATAATTTTGCCATTATTCATGGATATTTTCAGGGCGGGGAAAACGATGTACGTACCTGCCATTTCCGTTTTCTCTGAAGCAGGAAGGGAAAAGGTGTTGAACTCGCAGGGGATGTTCAGGGCCTTGAATGACTTTTCCAGAAGAGATTTTTTTGTTTCTCCCCCCATGGCGAGGATGACTTCCATCCCGTTGTTTCTGAGCATGTTAAGGAATTGGTCGGGCATTTTTTTTGACAGGAAGATGAGCCTTTGTTCTCCTTTGCTGACCAACAGATCGGCTTCTACTCTCAGATCAAAACCGTCGCGGGCAGAGTCAAAGATCTTTAATTCGGCATTCTTCTGTGTCTGTAGCCCAAGCCTCCGGAAGCAATCATCTGCCAAGTCGATCAATGATGTTGAAGTGAGTTTTGAGACCGGCCTGGCCAGAATCGGATTGTCGGGAGCGGGTTTGACGATTCTGTCCTGGACCAATTCGAGGATTTTCCATCCCTTTGTCTCTGCATAGGCTTTGAGGGGTTCAGGGAGACCATGCGTCCCTTCCGATCTGGTCCAAAGAGCTATGGCATGGGGAGGAATTGTTACTGTAGATGATTTACGAGTGATTGTCCAGGAGGCAGGAATCTGCAAGACCGGTTGCGATCCTATCTTTAAGGGTTGTTCCTGTCGAATCATGGCATGGGTGTTTGACGCCTGAATGATCTTTTCTAAAAGAATGGGGGCTTCCGATTGAGGATTCACCTTGATGATAGCGTAGTGCTTCCAGGTACGACGGACCAGTTGCCTGAGATTGTCGGGTATTTGGTTGCGGAAATCGATAAAGACTGTTCCCTTGTCTGCAAATTCGACCATGGGTATTTTCCGGCAATCGATGGTTATTTGTCCCATATCTCGTAGGGGAAGGTAATATTTGCCTTGGGATGTAACAGTGGCGCCAATTTGGTCGAGGACATGTTTTACCAGGTTCCATTTGATCTGGGCCGGGTACGCCATGTCATCTTTCAACACGCCCGCCCGCTGAGAAGGAGGCGGGGCGTTTACGGGAGAGGTGTCAGTTGAGGAAACGTTAGTCTTTGCCTTGCTGGGCAAATAGACCTTTTGCCCCGGATAAATTCGGTTCAGATCCTTGATGCCGGGATTATACTTACGGATGATCGAATAGACATGCTTTGTTTCCCCTGTCACCCGGCGTCCAATATCAAGGAGCCACTCTCCCTTCTTGACCGTGTAAACCGTGATTACCGGTCGGGATGGAGCGGACTTCTGGAAAGTCAGGTATGCCGTATCCTCCTTAGCCCATAGCGATCCGCCGGCAAGAAATACGCCGACAAGGAAGATCGTTATTAACCGTAAGCGATAAGACATATGAATGCTCCTCATATTACCTGTCCCGTGCTTGGTTTGATACCTGATTTTCGGAAGATTGTCAAATGACCAAAAAAATGCCATGGCCGTGATCAGCCATGGCATTTTCTTTAATTCATTACTAAATCGAGCAGTTTAGATCTTATAAACCACTCTTGAAGTCGTCTCTCATGAGCTCGCGGGCGATGATCATGCGGCGAATTTCCGAGGTGCCGGCGCCGATTTCCCAAAGCTTCTGATCCAAGAAATGTCTCGAAATGGCGTATTCGGTGCAGTAACCGTAACCACCAAAGATTTGAATCGCGTCGAGGCCGATCTTGGTGCCCATCTCGCCGTTGAACAGCAGTGAGGCGGCGGCCATACGGTCAAGGTCGGTTCCCTTGCCACCGGACTTGTTCGTCAGGGTGTCACAGTAGGCGGCAGCGCTGTAGGCCAGCCACTTACCTGCCTTGTAACCGCAGTACATATTAGCCAATTTCTCCTGGATGGTCTGGAAGGAGGCGATGGGTTTGCCGAACTGAACTCTTTCCTTGGCATACTTCAGAGAGAGCTCAAGGCAGGTTCTCTGGCCGCCGAGGGTACAGCCGGACAGGGTGATTCTCTCGGTGCACAGACCGCTGGTGAGAACGGCGACGCCCTTGTTCAGGCCGCCGATGAGGTTCTCTGCGGGAAGTTCCATGTCTTCGAAGGTGACTAGGGCGGTGGGAGAGGTCCTCATACCCCATTTCTTGATCTTCTCGAATTTGACGGCGCCCTTCTTCTTTTGCGCTGCAGTTTCGAAGAAGAAGGCCGAGATGCCCTTGGGACCCGCTGCGGGATCGGTCTTGGCGTAGAACACCATGAAATCTGCCACGGGACCGTTGGTGATGAAAATCTTGCTGCCGTTGATGATGTAGTTGTCGCCCTTCTTTTCCGCCTTGGTTGCCATGCTCATGGCATCGGAACCGGCGTTGGGTTCGGTGATGCCGAGGCAGCCGATCCATTCCCCGGTAACGGACTTGGGAAGGACATAGGCTCGCTGCGCTTCCGTGGCGTTTCTACGGAAGTTGTCGAAGCACAGCGACTGGCTGGCGCCTACGGTCATCGACAGGGCGTTGCTGACCCGGGCGATGGTCTCGTATGCCAGCAGGGTTTCTACGTAACCCAAAGCGGCGCCGCCGTATTTTTCCTCGAATACGATACCGTTGATACCGAGGTCGCCCGTCTGCTTGAAGAGATCCTTGGGCATTTCGTCGATCTCATACATGTGTTCCATCTGGGGTTCTAGCCAATTGATCGCCCATTTGTAAACTGAATCCTCGAGCATCCTTTGCTCATCTGTAAATGTAAAATCTAACGCCATAACACTACCTCCCTTTTGTAAAGAATTTATATAACCTGACACGAGTAAGCTCAGATTGTCGGGTGTTGCTTAGACACATCCCTGGCAAGGTGAGTTCATCCCGCATATTGGTTACGATCTGCGTGTCATCTCAGGAATAATCAAGAAGCGATATTCTGAAGAAAATTAGCCGAAACGCGGAAGGCTATATATATGAATGCAGGCAGAGTGTCAAGGTGTTTTCTGAGAAAAATCGAGGTTGCAAGGAAGGTGGAAATTGATATAAGGATGTGCTCATAATTGGAAGAACGAAATTGCGTGAGGAGAAAAAAATGGGGGACAAGGGGCAGGAATCTTTTATTAAGGAGATGCAAACCAGGTTCGATAAAAAATTGCGGGAACATGAGATCAGCGTTATTGAACACTGGCGTGAGCAGTTAACGCGGGTTCTGATGATGAAACCGGAAGGCGTCGGGGCTCTCCAGACCCAGATTAAAAAGGTGTCGGATATGATGAACAACCGGATCATGATTATAAAAAGGACTCAGAATGATTAAAGAACCATTACTGCATATAAATTTATGAAAAATATTGCGAATTTTCTCTTCGAAGTAGGCATGCTGCAAAAGACCCCCCGTTCGGGATATCAGTTTCTCGGCTCCGGCTGTGAGTCGGTTGCTGAGCATATTCTGAGAACAATTTATATCGGCTACACCCTTTGCAAGCTTGATCGTCAAGCCGATGAGCATCGGGTGCTCAAGATTTGTCTGGTCCATGATCTGCCGGAAGCGAGAACCGGGGACATGAATTATGTCAATAAAAAGTATGTGGCCGTAAACGAGAAAAAGGCCGTTGAGGAACTGGCGGAAACGCTGTTTTTTGGCGACGATATTGCGTCGGCCATTTATGAATTCAATGAGAAAAAGACCAGAGAGGCGCGCATCGCCCATGACGCCGATCAGTTGGCGCTGATCATACAATTGAAAGAATATGGTGATTTGGGGAACAAATACAGTCAGGAATGGATTTCCTTCGCCGTCAAGCGACTCTGTACGGAGAACGCAAAGAAACTCGCTGACAGCATTTTGAAAACAGATTCTTCTGCCTGGTGGTTCAAAGATAAGGGGGACTGGTGGATCAATGGCAATAACAACAAAGAAGCGTAAAGCGGCATGCGGATATGATCGCGGCAAGCATGGGACATGGTTTGCATGCGCGGCTGTTTGTCTCGTACTATTCATGGTTGCGAGTCTCTTGTCTTGTGCCGGGTCGCAAAAGCGAAGGGAGCTGGCGGAAAACCATTTGAATATCGGTAAGGCCTATGTGGAGGGGGAAGATTACACCGCAGCCCTCAAGGAACTCATGGAAGCGGAAAAATATACGCCGGAAAACCCCACGATTCATTATAATCTGGCCGTCGCCTATTTCGGAAAGGGGTACAACGAAAAGGCGATTGAGGAATGTGAAACAGCAGTCAGGCTCAAGCCTGATTACTCCACTGCTTATCACTTTCTGGGGATTCTTTATTATGATCGTGGGCAGTATGACAAGGCGATAACTGCCTTTAACAGCGCTCTGGCCAATATCCTCTATGAGACGCCCGAGATGTCCCTGTACAATATGGGTAGGGCTTATGCAAGCAAAGGCGACTACCAGCGGGCATTAACGAAATACCAGGAGGCCGCCGTAAAGGCTACCAGACCTGAGCTTCTTCCCCTGATCGAAAAGGAAATGGGAAAGGCCAGTTATGCGCAAGGAGACATCGACGGTGCTATTGGTCATTTCAAAAAATCAACGGAGTTGGTGCCCAATCTTGTTGAATCTTATTTTTGGCTGGGTGAGTGCTATTCCAAGCGAAGGAGAATGTCGGAGGCGAGACGGGCCTATGAAATGGTCGTCAAACTTGCCCCAGGTTCAGATTTCGGTCTGAAGGCTAAGCAGGCCCTGCAATTGATCAATATCTGAGTTGCCGGGCCATTTTCCTATCTTCTGAGGTATCCATCTTTCCTTGACAGCAATAGCAAAATGACCTACCCTCACTGATCTTTTTGAAAAGGGAGATCTACATGGCCTCAAAGAAGCAGCGTAGGACAGCTACGGTCAAGACCAAGCAGCAAAAGAGAAAGATGAAAAAGTCGGTTCTTTTTCTTGTGATTACTACCTTGGTGGGGTTCCTGGTTTTTTTCTTTCTGACCCTGTTTGATTATGTTTATCCACCCGTAGACGGTCAGGGTAAAGTCGCTAAAAAGAAGGACAAGCAAGAAGTCACAGTTTATTTTTCCGACGCAAATGAGCGTTTCCTTGTCCCGGAAAAGAGATATGTTTCCAAAGAGGAGACGCCTTCCGCCTTGGCTCGGGAGCTAGTGAAAGTACTTTTAGACGGATCGAGGACGGGTTTCGTCAATACCTTCCCAGAGAAGGTGGAGGTGACAAATGTCAAGATCGACGACGGGATAGCCTATGTAAGTTTCAATAAGAATCTCATAAAAAATCATCCCGGCGGCAGCGCCAGCGAGATGGCGACCATATACTCCCTGACCAATACCCTGACGATCAATATACCCACCATAAAAAAGGTTAAAATTATGGTTGCCGGTAAAGAAATAGAGTCCATTAAGGGACATATAGATACCCGGCAAGCCTTTGGCGCCAACAAGGAATTGATCGTTCAAGCGGCAAAAGAGAAGTAGGATATAGAGTTATGCCCCCCAAATCCAAGCTGGCCAGAATCAGAAATATCGGCATTGTCGCTCATATTGACGCCGGCAAGACGACCGTTACGGAAAGGATTTTATATTATACCGGCAGGTCTCATAAAATGGGCGAGGTGCACGATGGAGAAGCAGTTATGGATTGGATGCCTCAGGAGCAGGAACGGGGAATCACGATCACTTCGGCTGTTACTGCCTGCAATTGGCAAGATTACGATATTCACATCATTGACACCCCTGGCCATGTAGATTTTACAATTGAAGTCGAAAGATGCCTGCGGGTGCTTGACGGGGCCGTGGTGGTTTTCTGCGCTGTGGGCGGGGTCGAGCCGCAGTCGGAGACGGTCTGGCATCAAGCCGATAAATATGGCGTTCCCAAAATAGCCTTTATTAATAAAATGGACAGAGTTGGCGCTAATTACTTTGGAACCATCGATATGATGCGCCGAAGATTCAATTCCACGCCTCTGCCTGTTCAGATACCCCTGGGTGAAGAAGATCAGTTCCAGGGTGCTATTGATTTGATCTGGAACAGGGTCATTACTTGGGACAATACCTCGCTGGGGGCTACTTATTCCCTGTCGGATGTACCGCAGGATATGCAGCCTAAAGTACGTGAGTACAGAGACAAGTTGATAGAAACCATTGCCGATTTGGACGATAATATTGCCGAAAAGTATCTGGGAGGCATAGATATAACGGCAGAGGAACTAATCGAAGCGATTCGGAGGGCCACCCTTTCCCTGCAGGTGGTTCCAGTGATGTGCGGGTCTGCCCTGAAAAACAAAGGCATCCAGCCTGTTCTGGATGCGGTAATCTCTTTTTTACCGTCCCCTGAAGATGTTCCCCCGATCAAAGGAATAAATCCCCTTACCAGGTTGGAAGAGGAGAGAACCAGCGATCCCCGAGGGCCCCTCGCCGCTCTTATATTCAAGATCATGCAGGATGAGGGCAGGAAGCTGTCTTACCTGCGGATCTATTCGGGACAGATAAAGGCCGGGGATGATCTCTACAATGTCTCGAAGGGCAAGAAGGAAAAGGCATCCCGGATTCTGAAGATGCACGCCAACAAACGGGAGAGACTGGATCAGGCCCAGGCAGGCGATATCATTGCCGTTATGGGTTTAAAAGAAGGCAAGACAGGGGATACTATCTGTGATGAGACTCAGCCAATTCTCCTGGAAACCATGGATTTTTATGAATCCGTGATCAGTCAGGCCATCGAGGCCAAAACTCCGGCCGATCAGGAACGGGTCTCTCTCGCGCTCGTCAAGCTGATGGAAGAAGATCCTACCTTGCGCTTGAAATATGATGATGAGACCGCACAAACTGTATTATCCGGAATGGGGGAACTCCATCTGGAGATAGTGATCGACCGTCTGCAGCGAGAATTTAATGCCCATGTCAACGTGGGCAAGCCCCGGGTGGTTTATCGGGAGACCATTCAGTCGCCCGTGGAGGTGGAAGGGCGTTTCGAACGGGAACTCGGGGAGCGAAGGCATTTTGGTCATGTCTTACTACAATTACGACCCAGGGAACGGGGAACGGGAAACGCTTATGTGTCGAACGTAGTTGCGGGAATGATCCCGGAGGAATTTCATACGGCCATTGCGGAAGGGGTCCAGGAAGCCATCATGAGTGGCGTTCTTTCCGGCTATCCCGTAGTGGATGTGGAGGTCATTGTCAAGGGCGGGTCCTTCAAAGATGGAGAATCATCTGCACTGGGATATAAAATTGCCGCTTCCACTGCCTTTCGGGATGGTTGTTCCCAGGGGGACCCACTATTGCTGGAACCGATTATGGTGGTGGATATTATAACGCCCAGTGAATTTATGGGAGATGTTATCGGTGACATCAATGCCCGGCGCGGGGAGATCCAGTCCATAAGCCCAAAGGGACCCGTCAGTGAAATCCAGGCGAAGGTTCCTCTCAAAGCCCTCTTCGGTTATTCGACGGATCTTCGCTCGGCAACCCAGGGGCGGGCAATCTTCTCCATGCATTTTCTCGTCTATGACAAGGCATAACTATGGGGCGGATGAGGTCTATTCAGCAATTCATTAAGATCCTCTCCGGTATCTATAGAAAAACCATTGTTCAAGTAGCGGCGATTACCCTGGCGATTCTCTTTATGAGCGCTCTGGCTGTTCATTATTTCGAAAACGTCGAGTCGGGCTCCAATATCAACACCGTTTGGGATGGTATCTGGTGGGCCATTGTGACCATGGGGACGGTCGGTTATGGAGATAAGTATCCTGTCACCACGGGTGGGAGAATGGTGGGGATCTTTCTCATTTTCACGGGAGTAGGACTGATGTCGCTATTTACCGCAACCATTGCGTCGACCTTTATAGAAAGAAGAATGAAGGAGGGCAGGGGATTGGAGACCATCAAAGCTAAGGAACATATAATTATCTGCGGATGGAACCAGCATACGGATGACGTTATTCAGGGTCTTACGACCTATGGCGCCATGAGGGAGAAGGCCATTGTGTTGATCAACGAATTGACCGTGGATGAGATCGAGGCCCTTCGTCCTAAATACAGCCGTTACAACCTGAAATTTCTGCGGGGTGATTATGTACATGAGGAGGTCTTAGTCCGGGCCAATGTTTCCCGGGCCACTTTTGTTCTGATCATGGCGGATCAGTCAGGCGGGCATCCCCGCGAGCGCAGTGATGAAAGGACTGCTCTGGCGGCCTTGACCGTAAAGTCACTCGCTCCTCATGTCAAGACAATCGCAGAACTCCTGGATGGAGAAAGTCGCCCCCATCTCAAGAGAGCCAATGTGGATGAGATTGTTGTCCGGGGCGAACATATCGGCTCCTTACTGGCCAGTGCCATTAATTCCCCGGGACTACCCAGGGTGATATCCAGTATCGTATCCCTTGGGGACAAGAACAAGCTCTGGCGGACGCACATTCCCGGCATGTTTGTTAACAAGCCGTTTAAAGAATTATCTTCCTATTATCGGGAGAAGGATCATACTATTCTGATCGGCATAATGAAGGAAAAAAAGGCGATCAAATTAGAGGATATTCTTTCCGATAATACGTCGATGATTGATACCTTCATAAGGGAAAAGATCCGTGAATCAAAGAAGGAATTTTCCGTGGAAAAGGACGCCGTCAAGATCAACATCAATCCCGATGATGATTATATGATTGCGGCGGATGATCTGGCGGTTGTCCTCTCCAGATCCATGCCTGAATTATAGACCGATCGCACATTGTACAGAGGCGTATCCATGCAGGATGAAGCGACTTTATTAAAAGAACCGGAAATATTCAGGGACATCTCACCTGATCAGATCAGGGAAATCATTAGTATTGCCCGCCGTGTATCCTTCCCTGCCGGGGCCATCATCATGAAAGAGGGCGATATTGGCGATACCATGTATATCATGATGGAGGGAACGGTCGAGGTAGTGAAGAGTCTGATCCTCGGGGATTTCGATGATGAACAGGAAACGGCGAATAATAAGGTATTTACCCGGCTCGATGCCAGTGACCATGCAGTATTCGGAGAGATTGCCCTTCTCGAAGCCCAGAGGCGGACAGCGACAATCAAGGCCGTCACGGAATGTACTCTCTACGAAATTCGGAAGGATGATTTCCTGAATCTGGCAGAGGGTGATTGCGCTCTAGGATACAGAATCCTGCTGAATCTGGCAAGAATTGTAAGTACCCGCCTGAGGAAATCAGATGAGGAAACGGTAAAACTGACCACGGCCCTCAGTATCATCCTGAAGGAAATATAATCGTAAAGGCCTATGGCGATGACAGAATTCATGCCCATTCCTTCCGAAACCGACGGGATGATCGAACTTTCAGACTGGGTGCCGGGTCCTCTCCTCGACAAGGACAAACTCCTGAAAAGCATTTTCAGGATCAGTACCCTGCTGACTGCTCAGGCCAATCAGGATGAGATTCTCGCGAAAATTCTTGATGAACTGATTGACGCCATCGGTTTTGACCGGGGCATTATTCGTCTTTTTGATGAATCCCAACAGTACCTGGTGGCGAGAGTAGTGAAGAATTACAGTGAGGAAGAAGCCCTAAGGGCTTTTAAAACGCCATTAGACATAAAAGAACATGAATGCCTGGCCACAAAGGTAGCGCGATCCGGAGACATGATTACCATCAGAGACGCTGCTACGGATCCAAGGATAACGGATACCGACAAGATGCTTACAAAAATAATCGGTCATGGTTCCATCGTCTGTGCGCCCCTGAAGATCGGAGATTATGTTATCGGCATTCTTGCCGCCTGGCGTGAGGAGGAGGTGCATTTTTTCGCCGAGGAAATAAATCTTTTTCTTACCTTTTCCAACCAGGTTAGCGTCATCATTCATAATGCCAGGCTCCTGGAGACGAATGCCGAGAAGATCCGTCAGTTGATGATTCTACAGGAAGCCGTTTCGGGGCTCAATCAGAGTTATTCTCTTGATAATCGAATCCTTGAAATTGTATTCAACAGCGCCCTGAAGATTGCCTATGCCGAGCGCGTCATGGGTTATGTTTGGGATATTGAAAGAAATCGATGCCTTGTTAATGATGGAAAGCATATCTTCATTGAAGGCAAAGAGGAATGTGATGAAAAGATCGGCACGAGCATTATCAAAGAGGCGATCGAAGGCCATACGATTGTTGTTAGGCAGACTTCTGGTGAAGAAAAAAACCAGCTCATGTTTGCGGGATTTCCATCAGAAATTGCCATTCCTTTCCAAATCAAGAATAAATTTGTCGGCGCCCTCTATCTTGCGAAGCAAAAGGGCGGTTATACCCCTGATCAGATCAACATTCTTGATGTCCTAGTCAAAAATGCCGCTACTTCTTATGACAATGCCATCATGCATTCGTTGCTCTCCCGCGAAGCGGAAAGTTTGAAGACGGAGGTTGAGAAACTCAAGGAGCGGGAAGACCAGATAATGGGGTTCCACGATATCCTTGGCAAATCACAAAAAATGATTGATATCTTTCATATCATTGCTGATGTGGCGGGTCATGATACAAATATTCTCATCCAGGGAGAAAGCGGAACGGGCAAGGAACTCATTGCCCGGGCCATTCACCGGCATTCGCACCGGAGCCTGAAACCTTTCGTGGACATCAACTGTGCGGCAATACCCCCCACGCTCCTGGAGAGCGAACTATTTGGCTATGAGGCCGGTGCCTTTACCGATGCCAGAAAAAGAAAAATCGGGCTCCTCGAATATTGCAACGGGGGAACAATTTTACTTGATGAAATAGGGGAGATGCCGATCCAGCTTCAGGCAAAGTTTCTGCGGATGCTTGAGGACGGACATATCCGGCGCCTGGGAGGGAATGAAAATATTCCCAACGACGTTCGCTTTGTATTCTCAACTAATCGTGATCTCAGCGATATGGTGGCCAAGGGAACTTTCCGCGAAGACCTGTATTATCGTATCAGTGTCGTTCCGGTATTGATTCCTCCCCTGCGGGAACGGGCAGACGATATAATTATACTGGCGCGGTACTTCGTCCAGGAATTCAATAAGAAATTCAGCAAACGTGTCAAGGGATTCAGCAGAGACGCTGAAACGATCCTTCAGGTTTATCCATGGCCGGGAAACGTCAGAGAATTAAAAAATATCATCGAAAGGATCATGATTCTAAAGAGTTTGGGAACAGTTATAAACCCTGATAATATGCCCTCCGAGTTAAAGTCCCTGGACCAGAAAGGCGTTGAGATTAAAATTGAGCCGTTTCTTCAACAGTTGCCGTTGGATGGGATTAATTATGATGTAGTAACAGACAAAATAGTCAAAGATGTCAAAGCAAAAATATTGAAAAACGCCCTTACCAAATCAGGTGGAAACAAGTCAGAGGCAGCAAAACAGTTAGGTATTTCCAGGTATAAATTTATTAGAGAACAGAAGAAGTTTGATAACCTGACTCAAAAGCTGTCCTGAAGCAGTCCTGTGTGCGTATAATGCACAGGCTGTGCGAAATATGCACTCTTTGCTGAAGGCCTGTAGTAGGCAACTCCCGCGGTTACATCAATGGCAGGTGTTCGATAATCGAACGCCTGCCCCCTAATGCTTCCAGTTCCATCTGAAAATCATCTTGTAAAAATTAGGAATGAACTGCCTATATGCCTGGCATATTAGACTATAAAATATCCTAAAGCCTATTAGTTATCTTTTTAAAATATTTTCCGAATTCATATTTCTCATCATGGCATCGAAGTTGCATAGAATAATGAAAAAATGAAACATAGATTCCATAGATGAACGAGGAGGAGAGAAATCATTCACGGCAGGACTCAGGTGGGAAAGAAGGCGTTAAAGATATCAGGCTTGACAGGCAAAAAGTGTATGATTTTTTTCTTTCTGTAGATAGCGGCAAAGTTGATCAAAAGTTAACCATGGATAAAACAGGTGATCAAAAGAACAAAGAGGTAATAGAAGACAAGAGTGTGACCTTCTTTCTACCTGAGTGATCCTGCAGTAAAAAGTTGTTTTTTAATGTCGGTGGGTGGTTTTGGTCCCTCCTTTCCACTCACCGACCCCCCTTAATGGGCGATCTGAGAGGGAGCATTTTATAACCCCTTTCAGTTTATATACAGGCGGATGGTTTAAGTCCCTCCTTTTCCATCCGCCTTTTTTATACATTAAATCTGAAGAGTACAATATCACCATCCCTGAGCTCATAGTCCTTCCCCTCTGAACGGATCAACCCTCTGTCCCTGGCCTGGGTAATGCTATCCACAGCAAGGAAGTCGGCATAATGCAGGATTTCAGCCCTGATAAATCCCCTTTCCATGTCGGTGTGAATCTTGCCCGCTGCCATCGGCGCGCGTGTTCCCTTGGGGATTGTCCAGGCGCGCAATTCAGGCCCGACGGTGGTGTAAAAAGTAATTAACCCGAGAAGTTTGTAGCCTTCCCTGATAAGCTGCTCCAAACCCGATTCATGGAGGCCCAGATCCGCAAGGAAAGCTGTTCGTTCATCCACCGCCAATTCTGTGATTTCCGCTTCGAGATCCCCGCAGATTGTAATGACGGATGATCCTTCTTTTTCGGCAATTTCTTTAACCTCTTTTATATAGCCCTGGTCACCTTTCAGAACCTCCTCGCTGACATTGGCCACATAAAGGACCTTCTTGGCAGTCAATAAGTGAAGATCTTTCAATGCGGTCGATTTTTCCTCCTCTAGAGAAAGATTGCGGCAAGGAATCCCTCTTCCCAGGGCGTCCTGAAGAATACGCATCGACTCCATGTCATGAGTCGCGGATTTATCGCCGGCCTTGGTCTTCTTATCAATCACAGCGAGACGCTTTTCAAGAGTTTCCAGGTCGGCAAGCATTAATTCCGTATTGATGATCTCAATGTCACGGACGGGATCGACCATCCCGTCAACATGGACAACATTGGGGTTGTCAAAGCACCTGACAATATGGACCACGGCATCCACTTCCCGAATATGGCCGAGAAACTTGTTTCCCAGTCCCTCACCCCGGCTCGCTCCTTTAACAAGACCGGCAATATCGAGGAATTCCATGGTGGTATATGTCTTTTTCGGGGGGTGAAGAATTGCAGCGATTTTGTCAAGACGGGGATCCGGAACGGCGACCATCCCGACATTCGGATCGATGGTGCAGAATGGATAATTGGCCACCTCGGCCCCTGCGGCTGTAAGGGCGTTGAAGATGGTTGATTTTCCAACGTTGGGAAGGCCGATAATACCACAGCGAAAGCCCATAAGTAGACTCCTTTCTCCTCTTTATTAAAACATCAATTTTACAACTGCAATGGCAATGAGAATTCCCACGCCGTCGGCAATTAGGCACACAGGCACCAGATATTTTGTCCTGCGGATATTCACGGCGCCAAGATACACGGCAAGAACAAAAAAAGTCGTTTCCGCACTTCCGATGATCACCGCGGAAATCCTGCTTGCAAGCGAGTCCGGGCCTGTGGTCTTGACAATATCGGTAAAGATAGCCGTTGATGCACTTCCGGAAAGAGGCTTGATGATTGCCACAGACAGAACCTCAGGCGGAATGCCAAGAGCCGAGAAAGATCCGGAAAGAGCCTGCCTGATGAGATCAAACGCCCCTGATGCCTGAAAGGCCTTGACCGCAACAAAAATGGCCAGCAGGTAGGGAAAGATTTTAACAATGACCTGTAGTCCTTCCTTTGCACCTCCCACGAATGAATCATAGACGCGCACTTTTTTAAAGGCGCCGTACAGCACCGCAAAAAGTATAAACGCAGGAATTGCGAGTTGGGAGATAAAAGCAACGGTCTTCATTTCATAAGCCTCCTGAAAAGCAACAGCACGCCAAGTGCGATAATAGCAGAGATTACGGTGGAGATTATCGTGGGAAAAACAATGGCCGAGGGGTTTGCAGACCCAAAATCTGAAAGGATACCTACCACTGTAAAGGGAATCAACTGGACGCTTGCGGTATTTAGAACTATAAAGAGCATCATTTCAAAAGTAAGGGAGTCCTTGTCTTCATTGAGTGTCTGAAGGTCCTGCATGGCCTTGATTCCGAGTGGGGTTGCGGCATTGCCAAGGCCGAAAAAGTTGGCAAGCATGTTAAGCGTAATAGAGGTGATTGCGGGGTGGTCTGGGGGAACCGTTTTAAAGAGCCGGGTAATTAGAGGCCTGAAAGCACGGGAAATCCGGTAGATCAGTCCTGAATCTTCGATAATCTTTGTTATGCCAAGCCATAGCGAGACTATCCCCAGCAGAAAAAGCGATATTTCAACCGCTGCCTTGGCCCCGTCAAACATGGCCCTGGTAACCGCTTCAAGACCGCCCGTCCAGAAGGCGGCAACAATGCTCACTGCAATCAAAATGACCCAAATAATATTCATTAGATTTCAAAGCCATCCATGTTTTTAAATTCTTTGCTTATGCTCAGCGATCCAGGCCTCGATAGATTGCGCAACCTCCTCCCATCCTGGTTCAGCAATAATGAAATGGGAGTGTCGATCGAATTCACGATATGTGGATAAGGATTTGTATTTATTGTGAATCTTTTTGGCGATTGAAGGTGGTGTGAGGCGATCTTGGGCGCCCACAACGGTGAGGATCGGGCAGGTTACTTTTGATTCATCCACGTACGTGGCCTTATGCCTGTCGAAGTACCAGAAGCTGATCTCCCCGGCAGCCCGGGGGGATTCGTAGGTAAACTTGTCAAATACCGTTTTCTGCTGATCCGGGGGTAGTAGATACAGGGAAGAATAGACGGCCCCCTCAAAAGTAGGGCGGAGCGGTTCACGCCAATGTCCGAACCGCTGCCGGTTCATCCAGAAACTCTTGATCCCTGTCCAGGAGATGGGGTTGATACCCCGGGGAACTGCCGGTGCAATCAGGATAGTTGCCCGGGCCAGACCTTTACTTGCCATAATCTGGGCAATCAGTCCGCCCATGGAATGGCCAATGATGATGGGCTTCTGATCCAGGGCGCGTATCTCTTTTTCTACATCGGCGACATAATCGAGAACTCCTGTCTCCATCAGTCCGGGATTCGGAGGTGAGCTCAGGGGTAAGTCATGGTATCTCAGGACCGGGGTAATGACACGATATCCCCGCTGTTCGAAATAGTTTCGATATGAATCCCAACACCAGGAACCGACAAACATGCCGTGGATCATTACAATGACAGGTTGCTTTGGTTTATGATCGGCATGCCTTGCTTTTTCTGCCAGTGCGTTGCCGGGAATGCAGACAACGCCTAATATGATCAAGAAGGAAATATAGCCAACTGCCGCATTGAACATGGCTTTTCGCATACATATCTCTCCCCGGAATCTATTCTTCAATCGAAGGTAGTTATCTTGTAATGCAATTCAGGGCTTTATGGCAAGAAAAACCCTTCATCAAAGATTATTCCTGATAAATGATTATATTCTGATACCAAGGAGGATTTTCAGTGAAAAGATGCTCTGTGCAGGTTCTTTCTGCTTGACAAGAAAGGACGTCTTTATTCATAATCCGACTAATAAAGATACAGGGGATGGAAGATGAAATTGTCAAAATCCGTAATGAGGAGGGTACATCGATGAGTGAGAAAAAGTTTTCCCTGTTGCTGCTTGGAATCGTTTTAATTGTGGTAATCGGGGTGGCAAATTTTGCCCAGGCCCTGGAATTAGGGGTTAGGGGGTATTACTGGTTTCCTGCCTTTTCTGCCAAGCAACGGGTTGATACGGCATCCATGAAAGGGACGGAATTTGACGTAAAAGATGCCCTGGGTGTCGGTAACCAGTCTTTCTGGTCTGGCGAGGTTTACGGGGGTATTGGTAAGCATCACCTGAGTGCCATGTATACGCCCATTAAGTATTCAAGTGATACTACTTTAACATCTGGGATCAACTTTGGCGGGACAAATTTTGCGGCCAATTCAGCGGTCAATTATAATCTTGATTTTTACATGATGGATGTAAAATACCTTTACGATATCATTAATATGGAAAATATCTTGGCGGGTTTTTCCATAGGGCCCATGCTGCAGGTGAAATACGTTTCCGGATCTGCTGAGATGAAAACCACCGCAGTTGCCGGAAAGGATATCAAGCAGAGCTTCAGCGCCCCGATCCCGATGGTGGGACTGGGAGCCCATATTGGGCTGATTGCCAACATTTTAGAGGCGCGAGCGCAGGTTACGGGAATGGGATATTCGGGAAATTATGTTATTGAAGCTCTTGCGGATATTTCCGTGACCCCCTTTCCGTTTGTTGATATCCACGGCGGCTATAAATACATAGGCTTACAGGTGGATGTTAGCGATTACTATATGAGCACCCAGTTCAGCGGTCCTTATGTAGCGTTAACGGTTGGATTTTAGACTCATAATAAAAGGGAATAATAAGGTATTTAGAAAGGAGCGTTATTATGATGATCAGATTGGTTTCTTTAGTTGTTTCAGGCCTGATGTTGCTGGCAATATCAGGTTGTGGTTCCTATTACAAAATTACAGATCCAACATCGAAAAATGTTTATTATTCAAAGGATTATGAAAAAAACAAAACAACAGGCGGGCTGGCATTTAAAGACGCCAAAACCGGAGCAATAGTTACCATTCAGAACTCGGAGATAAAAGAGATCTCTCGGGATACCTACGATGAGGAGGTCAAAAAGTAAAGAATGCCCTCATTATGGGTCCTTGCAATCAAGCGGGAATAACCAACGGATGGTATAGATTAGCAGCAGCAATAGATGCTGAATGAGTAAAATAAGAGGGGCTCCTTTCCAGGAACCCCTCTTCTGCTTTAAACGGATTTGTGTTCTTCTGATTAGTGGTGTTCTTCCATCGCCCCGGCAATGTACATCATGGACAGGAGCATGAAAACGAGGGTCTGGATGAAAGAGATCAGGAGTTTGAGGACGAGGATGGGCAGCGGCACCAAGAGCGGAACGAGAATGAACAGAACGAAGAGCACGATATGGCCACCCTCGATGTTTCCGAAGAGACGCATGGACAGTGACACGGGACGGGAGATATGGCTTACGATTTCAATGGGCAGCATCAGGGGCGTCAACCACCAAATGGGTCCCAGGAACTGCTTGAAATACTTGAGTCCTTGAATCTGAACGCCCACGATGTGGGTCAGGACGAAGACGACGAGGGCCATGGCGACGGTTGTGTTCAGATTGGCGGTGGGAGAGTCCAGCCCCGGAATCAACCCGATCAGGTTCGAAACCAGAATAAAAAAACCCAGCGTAGCGATCAGGGGGAAGAAACGCATCCCATGAGTCCCCATGGTATCGATCAGCAGTTTCTGGATGGCGCTGACAAAAACTTCCATAGTGTTCTGAAACCCCCCCGGTGTCAGTTGCAGCCGGCGTGTTGCCAGGAACGAAAAGAGGGCGAGCAGGGCCATTACAAACCACGTAGCGCTAATGTAAGTGGGAATACCGGGAAAGATTAATTGCAGGAAAGACAGAGTGTGCATCTTCTAATTGACCTCCTCAACGCAAGTTTTTTTTAATGCCACAATGGCAGTCAAAACAATATTGATAATAACCGTGGAGAGGCCGATCAAAAGACCGATCACATCCACGATCTGACTGGAAACGATAAAGAACAGGACAATCGCCGTGACGCCGAAGCGAATGTAGTATTTGAACATGATCCGTGACTTTGCACGATCATTGAGGTGCTGAAAGACATTTTTGACATCCCGATAGAGCCAGTGATAATTGACGATGCTGATCAGGCCGCCAAGCAGAACGCCAAGGGTGAATCTTGGAGAAAACAGAAGCGCGCTGACAAGGACAAAGACGCCAAGCATGACCCAGTTAACGATTTCAAGCCTTTGCTGGAGCGGGTCTTTTCCGGTGTGGTTCACTTTTTACACTCTTGATAATCGTTTTATCGTCCTGAATGGATCTGCTGATCAGGACATACAAATTTCTAAAGCCCCCAAAAACGCCCATGATGAAAAACAGGACTGTAAAGAAGAATGACGTGCCCATCTTCTTGTCCAGCCAACTGCCGACAAAGAGCCCCCCAAAGATCAAAATAACAAAGGCAAAGCCAATACTGCTGGCATAAGCCATCTGAACGTATGCTTTCCTATCTTCCTTATCCATCGGCGCAGCGCCTTCTATCACGGACGAGAAGTGAAGTCAACACAAAATGGCAGGGACTCTTCATTATCTTTTCGTAACGTCCGGGCATTTATTAATAATGGAGCGATCGCTCTTAGCTTCTCTCGATACCTTCCGCTTCGTACCAGGAGATGGTCTTCCGCAGACCCTCACGGAAGTCGGTGGCAGCCCGGAAACCAATTTCCGCGAGTGCCTTGGTGGTATCGAGCATCCTGCGAGGCTGGCCGTCCGGCTGGGTGGCATCCCAGACGATATTTCCTTGAAAGCCGGTAAGTTCTACAATCAGTTCCACAAGATCATGAATGGATATTTCGAAGCTGGCGCCGATGTTGACCGGTTCGGACTTGTTGTATCGTTCCGTGGCCAGAACGATGGCTTCAGCCGCGTCTTCAACATAAAAGAATTCCCGGGTGGCCTTTCCGCTTCCCCAGACGCTAATTTCCTTTTCATCACGGATTCTTGCATCGATACACTTCTTGATCAGGGCAGGGATGACATGGGAGGAACGGGGATCGAAGTTGTCCCCCGGCCCGTAGAGGTTCACCGGCAGGAGAAAAATGGAATTGAATCCGTATTGCTGGCGGTAGGCCTGGGACTGGACGAGCATCATCTTTTTAGCCAAGCCATAAGGGGCGTTGGTCTCTTCGGGGTAACCGTTCCAGAGGTCATCTTCTCTGAATGGAACGGGGGTGAACTTCGGGTAGGCGCAGATTGTTCCCAGGGCCACAAATTTATCTATCTTGTGCAGATAGCCCTCATGAATGAGTTGGACCCCCATCATGATGTTATCATAGAAAAGCGACCCGGGATTCTCCCGATTGAAGCCGATTCCTCCCACTTTGGCGGCCAGATGGACAACGATATCCGGTCTTGTCTCTTCATAGAGACGCCGGACGTCGCCCAAGTCGATCAGATTGTAATCGGGCAGGTCGGCGACGGTGATGTTTTCATGACCATGGTTCCGGAAGGCCTTGATGAGGTGCTTACCAAGAAAACCCTTACCGCCGGTAATGGTAATGCGCTTGTTTTTCATGGTTGCCTCATAGCATGTGATGGTTTCCCGTGACATAGCCAGCGTTGTACAGGGTTTTTTCCTTCTCGGCGCTCTCCATGTCGGCGGCGACCATCATGTCGATAAGCGCTTCAAAACCGATCCGGGGTTGCCAGCCAAGCTGTTTTCTCGCCTTTGTGGGATCCCCCAGCAGGACATCCACCTCGGTGGGGCGGAAATAACGCTTGTCGATAATTACGTATTTCTCATAGTCCAGATCCAGTTTCCGGAAGACCTGTCGGGCAAATTCCCGGACCGAGTGGGTCTCTCCCGTAGCAATGACATAATCGTCGGGTTTGTCCTGCTGAAGCATCATCCACATGGCCTCCACGTAGTCCCCCGCAAAGCCCCAGTCCCGCTTGGCTTCCAGGTTTCCCAGAAAGAGCTTGTCCTGAAGACCGAGCTTGATCCGGGCCGCCGCCCGGGTGATCTTTCGGGTGACAAAGGTTTCTCCCCGTCGGGGGGATTCGTGATTGAAGAGGATGCCGTTGGTGGCAAAGATCCCGTATGCCTCGCGGTAGTTCTTTGCGATGTAATAGGCATAGACCTTGGCTACAGCGTAAGGGCTCTGGGGCTGAAAAAGGGTCGCCTCTCTCTGAGGCGGCGGGGCGGCTCCGAACATCTCACTCGACGATGCCTGATAAAAGCGGGCCTTGCTCGCCGACTTGCGGATTGCCTCCAGAAGCCTGAGGGTACCCAGGCCGGTAACGTCGCCTGTATATTCGGGCATGTCAAAACTAACCCGGACATGACTCTGGGCGCCGAGGTGGTATATTTCATCGGGCTTGATGCCGTTGATGAGGTCCGTCAATTGCCCCGAAACGGCCAGATCCCCGTAATGGAGATAGACACGGGCTTCCGGATCGTGAAAGTCCTTGTAGAGATGATCAATGCGGTCAGTATTGAAAGTGCTGGCCCGACGGATCAGACCGTGGATCTCGTAACCTTTGCCAAGGAGAAACTCGGCTAAATATGATCCGTCCTGTCCGGTAATGCCGGTAATAAATGCCTTTTTCATGTAAGGGCTTAGCCTCCTGTTATGTTGTTATGGTCACACCATCTTTTTACAATAAGGTGTCATTACAATTGGTAGTAGTCCCTGTACCAATCAACAAACCGTCGTATCCCTTCTTCGATCGACGTAGCGGGCTTGAATCCCACGTCGGCCATCAGGTTGTCAACATCGGCGTAGGTCGCCGGAACGTCGCCGGGCTGCATGGGAAGAAGATTCAGAGTTGCCTTTCTCCCCAGTTTTTTCTCCAGGGTTGCGATGAAGTCAAGCAGGGCGACGGGGTGGTTGTTCCCGATATTGTAGATCTTATAAGGGGCAAAACTCGTCGCGGGATCGGGATGAGTTCCCTTCCAGGCAGGATCAGGGGCGGGTGTCCTGTCCATAACGCGAGCGATGCCTTCAACAATATCGTCGATATAGGTAAAATCCCTTTGCATCCGGCCCTCGTTATATACGTCTATGGGTTTGCCGGCAAGGATGGCCCGGGTGAAAAGAAACAGCGCCATGTCCGGCCGCCCCCATGGTCCGTAAACGGTGAAAAAGCGCAGTCCCGTGCAAGGTATATTATAAAGGGCCGCATAGGCGTGGGCCATCAGTTCATTGGCCTTCTTAGTCGCCGCGTAGAGGCTGACGGGATGATCGACATTGTCATGAACGGAAAAGGGCATGGTTTTGTTTGCCCCGTATACGGAACTCGAAGAAGCGAAAACAAGATGACCTGCCTTAATAGCCCGGCAACCTTCCAGGATGTTGAGGAATCCTGACAGGTTGCTGTCCAGATAGGCGTGGGGATTGGTAAGGGAATAGCGGACGCCGGCCTGGGCGGCCAGGTGCACCACCAGACGTGGTTTTTCCCGGGCGAACAAGGATGAAAGAGCCTCTCTGTCGGCGATATCGAGGCGGATGAACCGGAAAGCGTCATTCTCTTGGAGCCTCCGCAAACGGTCCTCTTTCAGGCGGACATCGTAGTAGGGATTGAGGTTGTCAATGCCGACAATGGCTCTGCCCGCCGCCAGCAGTCGGCGTGACAGATGGAAACCGATGAATCCGGCGGCGCCGGTGATGAGGATTTCGGCCATATCTTACAAGCTCCAGTATTGTATATTCTGCTTTTCCATGTCACGGCCCCTCATGTCCCGGCTTTTGAAGAGACCCTTAATGTCGATCACCAGAGGCGGCATCGTCTTACACAGCGTAGCGATTTTCTCGACGCCCAGCTTGAGGTATTCGTCATGGGCCACGGCAACGATAATGGCGTCCATGTCTGTAATATTTCTCAGGGGTGTCAGGTTGAGGTGGTAATGTTCGTGGACCTCTTCCGGGATAGCAAGGGGATCGTGGACGAGGACTTCAATGCCGTATCCCACCAGTTCCGTAATGATATCAACCACCCGGGTATTACGGATATCGGGGATGTTTTCTTTGAAGGTCAGGCCAAGGACGGCGACGCGGGCCTTACGGACCGGCTTGTCGGCAGCGATGAGCATCTTGACCGTCCGTTCGGCGATGTATTTTCCCATGCCATCGTTGATCCGGCGTCCGGCCAGGATCATTTCCGGGTGGTAACCCAGGCTTTCGGCCTTGTAGGTAAGATAGTAAGGATCGACGCCGATGCAATGACCTCCGACCAGTCCCGGGCGGAAGGGGAGAAAATTCCATTTCGTTCCTGACGCTTCCAGGACTTCGAGGGAGTCTATTCCCATGCGCTGAAAAATGATGGACAGCTCGTTCATGAGGGCAATGTTTATGTCCCGCTGTGTATTTTCAATGACCTTGGCCGCCTCCGCCACTTTAATGGAGGAGGCTTCATAAATGCCCGCCTTGACGATCTTTCCATAGATTCCCTTGAGAAGCTCCACTGTGTCCTGGTCGGAGCCGGAGACGATTTTAACGATGCTCTCCAGGGTATGGACCTTGTCGCCGGGGTTGATCCGCTCCGGTGAATAGCCCACGAAAAAATCCTGTCCAAAATTTAATCCCGATTCCGATGCCAGGATGGGAACGCATATCTCTTCCGTAACGCCTGGATAAACGGTTGATTCATAGACCACGCAGGAACCGGGGTTCAGATGTCTTCCCGCCAGGGTTGAGGCGCCGCGAATGGCGCTGAGATCGGGAATTCGGGAACCGTCGATCGGGGTAGGAACAGCCACGATAATCAGCCGGCATTCGGCAAGCCTGCGGGGGTCGCTCGTGAATGTCAGCGCTGCGGCCTTGAGCTGTTCAAGGGTGATTTCAAGCGTCTGGTCGAATCCTTGCCGCAGTTCTCTGATCCGGGAATCTTTGACATCGAAACCGATGACAGAAAAATGATGGGAAAGATGAACCGCAAGGGGCAGGCCGACATAGCCTAACCCGACTACGGCGATTTTCTCGGAATGGGCGACAAAATTTTCAAGTTTCGGTCTTATGATCATGATAAATCTGTTCCTTACAGGTTTTTGAGGGTTGAGGCGCAGGCTGCCAGGGTCTCGTCCATGTCCTCATGGTTATGGGCCAGAGAAAGGAACCATGCCTCAAACTGGGACGGCGGCAGACTGATGCCGTTCTTCAGCATCCCCCGGAAAAAGCGGGCAAACATCTCTTTATCCGCACGGCTTGCCGAGGCAAAGTCGCTGACAGGTTCAGAGGTAAAAAATACGGTAAACATGGAACCCATGCGATTGATAGTTACGGGAATTCCCTTTCGGCTGAATAAAGGTTTCATCTCTTCGCAGAGACTGAAGGCAAGGCGATCCATGGCTTCGTAGCAATCCGTGCTGTGCTGCAAGAGCGCCAGGGTGGTGAGCCCGGCGGTCATGGCCAGCGGGTTTCCTGATAGGGTTCCCGCCTGATAAACAGGACCGAGAGGGGCCAACTGTTCCATGATGATCCGCTTGCCTCCGACCGCGCCTACGGGTAGACCGCCGCCGATTATCTTTCCCAGACAAGTCAGATCCGGGTCGATACCGGCGATTCCCTGGTAGCCCCCCCAAGTTAAACGGAACCCGGTAATGACCTCGTCGAAAACCAAGAGACTGTCATGTGCCTTTGTAAGTTCCCGCAACTTCTTAAGAAATCCAGGGTTGGGCGTTACGACGCCCATATTGCCGGCCACCGGTTCCACAATGACCCCGGCGATTTCCTGCCCGTGTACCTCGAAAACATTTGCAATGGATGCCTGATCATTGAAGGGGACGGTGAGTGTCAGTTCTGCAAGGTGTTTCGGGACACCCGGGCTGCCGGGAATCCCCAGGGTGGCGACGCCGGATCCCGCTTTGACAAGCAGGGAATCGGCATGTCCGTGATAACAACCTTCAAATTTGACGATTTTCTCCCGGCCTGTAAAGGCCCGGGCGAGGCGGATGGCCGTCATTACCGCTTCCGTTCCCGAGCTCATCATGCGCACCATCTCCATGGCAGGAAAGGCCTCGATGATCAGTTCGGCAAGACCAACTTCCAAGGGCGTCGGGGCGCCATAGCTTGTTCCTTTCCCGGCTTGGTCTTTAATGGCCTCGACAACCGCCGGATGGGCATGGCCCAGAATCAAGGGGCCCCAGGACATGACATAGTCCACATATTCCCGGCCGTCGACATCGGTGATCCGCGCACCGTGGGCTTCACGCATGAATACGGGCAGGCCTCCCACCGCCTTGAAGGCGCGGACGGGACTGTTTACACCACCGGGGATAATTTTTTTTGCCTGCTCGAACAGCTGCGTCGACATTTCGTTCATGTGAAGTACTCCATAGAGCTCTTTTTCAGTTCCTCCTCGCTCAACAGGATCTGATAGTCCGGGATGCCCAGTCTTACCGCGATACCATGGATGAATGACTCCGGATCAGTGTCCTTTAAATGGACCATGCAGAATAAATTAAACTTTTCCAGAAAAAGAGGCGCCCTTTCATAGCAATGGGTAATTTCTCGTAGCGATGCCATAGCCTTCCCGACTTCATCCATTCGCTCTTCCGGGACCGTCCATACGACCATGGCATTTCTGGTGAAACCTATCTTCTGGTGCCGGACGATGGCGCTGAATTTCCGAATCCACCCAAGACTCATGAAATTACGGGTAATCTGCAGGACATCCTCTTCAGTTGTACCTGTGACATTGGCAATGTCCTGAAACGGACGGCTTACGATGAAAATATCCTTCTGCAGACGCCGGGCAATCTGATTTTCCTTATCTGAAATCATGGGCCTCACATACGACGATCAAAACATCGTGCTATCATTTAAAGCCGCCTATATCATATTTCACGGTGAATACAAAAGGAATTGACATTAAACGGAGATGACCGCCGATGAGACAAGGCGATACAGGCCTGTTGAATGGTACTCTGCCAGAGTTGAAAGGGTTTATTCCTCGGATTGCATCCGGATAAAACTGTCAGGATATGACTCGGACAGCTTAAGTTTCTTCATGTTATTGGAAGCTTCTTTCATACTCGTGAAATTTCCGACCCATATCCGATACCAGACACCATGTCCCGCGATATGGGTGGTTTTCATCTGAATATCGGGCATTCTCTTTTTAACATCCTCCATAAATGCATAGGCGTCTTTTTCCCTCTTTTCGGGGAAGGCCTTGATCTGGATGACGTATTTCGCTTTGTCGCGAGTTTTTAAAGGTGCAGGTGCGGCTGTTGACTCCTCTGCTTGGGCTTTAATTTTACTCGTTTCGGGAGGGATAATGGCTGATGGGTTATTTAGATTTCCGGAAACAGGATTTTTAATTGCTTCGGAAACGGGCGGATTTAACGGTGTTTCTCCGGTCAGTTTGTTAATCATGATCGGATAGACTTTCTCCCCCAAATTTAAGGATTCATAGTTGTAGATCGTTGGCCAGAAGAAGATGGCGACCAGACAGAGAAGGCTAAGGAAAAAAAACATCCCTATGGCCATAAGGAGAAATCGACGTGCGCTTCCTTCTTTTCTTGGTATGGGACAATCGTTCGTCTGCTCAGGCAGCCCCGGTTCTTCAGGTGCAGCAGTTTCTGTTTTTAACTGTTGTAAAGGATAAGATGAATCTCCCGGAAGATCTGCACTTGCGACCTTCCGATAAAGGGCTTCCAATTCCTGTTCAAGGTCAACATCTTTGGGCTCTTTATTTTTCATAAAACACCTATTAAGGGCACTTTCCTTTATTGATATGTTTGATGAAACCACTTAGAATAGCATTCTCGTCAAGCTGAAGGTATCGCGCATAAGATTTCAAGAATCCAGTCATGTAAACCATAGGCAGAAAAAGTTCCTGGTTGTCTTCTTCAATAATCCTGAGCATTTCAATTCTCACCTTTGTTGCTTCGGCAATCTCTTCGAGAGTGATTTTAAGTTCTGTCCGTATTTTTTTTATATCCCTTCCGGTAATGGTGTCCTGATCCAGGATATTTTGAATCACCGGGTTTTGTGAGGCGCGATGTTTTAGTTCCTCTGGATTTCTTATCGTCACCAACCCTTGCAGATGGGTTTTTTTGAAATCATAAATAGAAGACGGATTCTTCTTGTGATTGGAATGTTTCCTTTCCTCTCCTTCTAACCCTCCGAGTTCAATCCGATTGCGATCATATGCCTTCCTTGATTCAGGGTCGATCAGAGTCAGATAAGCCTTTTCCAGGCTGGAAAGGATCTCCTTTCTTTCCTTTTCGGAAAAAAAAGAATAAGTGGCTATGGACTCATCCTGATAAAGATCAAAGAGTATTTTGTAGGCTTGGCGGATTTCTGTCGGAGCTACGTCAGAATGAATCTCCAGCAACTCATAGTGATTTTTCTCCTGGTAGAGTTTCATAGGCACTTGTTTTATCCTTTATTCATCGTCAATCAGTGAAATTATGCTTGATGGTTTGATCTTTGTTTTTCATTTTTTTGCAATTCAGTATAAATTGATAAATGATTTTTGCAACATTCTCTGAGATCAAGGGCAGTCCGGGTGTATGGATAGAGATCGACGAAAGGAAGCTTTTTACAGACTGAATTATGAACGTGGTCATCATAGCTGATGTTTCCTATAAAAGACATCTTCAGGGCAAGGTGTCTTTCGATAATTTTGCAGATCAATTCCCCGATATTTGGGTTATCCTGCTTTCTTAACTGGTTGAGAATAAGTTTGAAATCTAAGGTCCGCAGCGCCTTTTCCACAATATCACCCTTTCCCGGATCCAGCTCCTTAATAACGTGGAGGAGAATCTCCGGATTGCTGACGGTGGCATTGCAGTTTTGCCTTTCGGCCTCCTCGGCCAATGTACGGAAATCATGTGCTTTAAGCACGTGGTGTATTTTGCGGAAATATGCAGAACGAATGAAACGATAGACATTTTCTATCGAAGTCGGTTCAGGCGTTGTTACAAAAATGCCCGAATCAGCAACCATAAAATAATCGATTGTGTTAAAAGAGGTTCCCGCGCCGATGTCCAGTAGAATATAGTCGTAAGAAAGTCTGGCAATGTTTCGCAGCAGTTTCATTTTCTGCTGATGAGTAAGATTGGCGATGTCCAGGTTATTCATGGCGCCGCTTATGAGATAGAGGTTTGGAATGGCTGTGGGTACAACCGCCTCGTCAAGAGTGCCAAACCTTCTACTTAAAAAGTCTGAGATGCTTCTTTCCGGCTTGGAAATCCCGATAATGGTGTGAAGATTTGCCGCACCAAAGTCAACATCGATAAGAAGTGTTTTATATCCCTGCTTTGCGAGCAGAATTCCGAGATTACCGGCAATAAAACTCTTTCCGGTGCCCCCCTTTCCACCGCCTATGGACCATATCTGTGACATATGAATCAGTCTTTAAAATTATTTTTTAAATAAGTGCTGATATATTATCTATTTGAGCCGAGTAGTCCTGTCCTCCCAGATACAGCAGGTTGATGTTTGGTTTCCCTGTGGCGCTAAATATCTCAACCAGTATCCGTACTCCCCGACCCCTTATCAGTGAACACATATCATCATTCATATCATAATTACAAAGAAAATAACGTTCTTGATTACAAGTGTAGTGGATGCCTGCCTCCGACTTTTCCAGGAAAAGGCTATTAGTGGGATGAATTAAATTTGGACACTATCATGGATTTAAATATTTCTTGACAATTTGTTCCCACTTTTATATGCACGAAGGCGCAAATGGGGCTGTTTTCTTATTATGAGACCCAAGAAAGTATGATGATAAGGAGGTGATGATCGGGCAGGAATATAAATAGATGGAATCGGTGTTGGTCAACATTAAACAAATTTAATCAAAAGGAGGAAAACAATGAAGAAAAGTTTGGTAAGAGGGCTTTTGGGTATGGTGTTGATGCTGGTTGTTGCTCCGCTGGCGATGGCTGCAGAAGCGGCTGCTCCTGGTGGTGCGGTTGATTACACCAAAGCGATCGTTCTGGGTTGCAGTGTCATCGCTGCCGGTTTGGCCATGGGAGTCGGAGCTGTGGGCGCTGGTCTCGGTCTTGGTCAGGCTACAAGCGGTGCGAACAATGCGGTGGGTAGAAATCCGGAAGCCCAGGGTAAAATTATGCTTACCATGATGGTCGGTATGGCCATGACAGAATCAGTCGCTATTTACGCGCTGGTTGTTTCACTCGTCATCCTGTATGCAAATCCGCTTCTTAAGTTTGCAGGCATCGGCGGATAATTAGAACATACATATTCCTGTAATTATTGAAAAGGGAAAAGGGGCACTAAAAACAGACTCCTTTTCCCTTTTCTTTTGCCATTACCCACATAAAATTCCAATTCCAAATCAAAGATGAAATCAAGGCGGCAAGGAAGAGGCGACGCAGGCGTATACGGAAATACGTCGAGGAGCCGATGACGAAGCCAACGAAGATAGCGCTTTGATTTGGAATTGGAATAAGTGGAAATGAATACTTGTCGCGAATCCGCTATGATTCAGGCCCCGTCAGAAATCAGGGGACGGGTGCGCTGGACCTTCTTTTCCGCCTGATGATGTTTATCCTGCAGGATCTTTTCTTTAGCCCTTTTTGATCGCTTCCGTTTCTGGCGACGAATTTTTTCGTTACGCATCTTTTCCGCTTCAACCAATCCCCTTTGTAGACGCTCAATCCGGTCCAGCAGGAGACGCCGGGCTAAAAATCGATTAAGGAGTTGGGATCTTTCCTGCTGACACTTGACGGAAAGGCCTGTAGGCACGTGCACCAACTGTACACAAGATGAGGTTTTATTAACATTTTGTCCCCCGGGACCGGAAGAACGGACAAAGGTTTCCCTCAGCTCATCTTCTGAGACGCCAAGTTGTGTCATTCTTTCCTGCAGGAGAGTTTCTTTTTCCGCAGAGACGGTAAACATGTTCATAACGACTTGAAAAACATTCTAAACCATCGTGTGGGGTAGCAGTCACAAGGGATATGGAAGGTTACCTTTGTTCCATGAGATGATAGCGTTATTTATTAGAGAGAATAGATCTCGTCGCCGATGAAGTTAACCCAGTGTTGGTTCAGAATTTCGACCGCTCTCTCGATACTGTCGCAACCTATAATGAGAATGGTTTCTTTCCCGATTCTTTCAATGGTTGTGTAGATGTAATGGATGTTGACGTCTCCCTCAGACAGGGGCTTTACAATCGCATTCATGCCCCCGGGATGACATGGTACCTCAACTGCGATGACCGGGGCGACTTCAATTCTGAAATTGAAACTTTCCAGAATGGTGACGGCCTTTTGCGGATCGTTGACTACCAGGCGCAGGGTAGAGTGCTCTTCAGTACTGGCCGCAGACATGGCCTTTACCTTTATGTCTTCCTTGTCGAGGATATCCACAAGTTTCGTCAGGGCGCCGGGGACGTTGTCAAGATGTACAGACACCTGTTTTATGGCCATGGTATTGAAAGTTCCCATTTTTTAGATTTCCAGCTCGTATCCGGCCGCAAATGCCTTGCGGTTGATTTCCATTGCCGATTTCTTCTTTTCCCCCAGAATCTGTTTCAAACCCTTCAGGAAAGCTTCGGGGGTGATCAGACCGGTTTTCTTGATGAAGGATCCCATCATGACAACATTTTGTACCCGGGGATTGCCTAATTTACCGGCGATATCTCCGACGGGGACATCATGGATATTCAAGTCTTTCCGCGTCGGCCTGGTATCGATTATCGAAGAGTTCAGAAAGATAATTCCCTGCGGGGCGACGCGGTTCTGGTAGGTGTATAATGAAGGTTTATTCATGACCACCAGATAGTCCGGTTCGGAGGCTATGGGCGAAGCGATCTCTTCGTCCGACACAGCAACTGTACAATTGGCCGTTCCCCCCCTTACTTCGACGCCATAGGAGGGTAGATATGTGACATGGTAGCCCTCGTTCATCACGGTATGGGCATAGATGTAGCCCATCATCAGCACACCTTGACCTCCGAAACCTGCAAATATGGTCTTCCTGATCATATCTCTCTGAACCTTACCGTTTGCTATCCTTTATTATTCCCAGGGGGTATTCTTTCATCATCACTTCATTCACCCATCGACAGGCCTCAACGGGAGACATTTTCCAGTTTGTAGGGCATTGGGACAGGATTTCAATGAGCGAAAAGCCAACGTTGTCCATCTGATACTGGAAGGCCTTTTTAACGGCCTTTTTTGCTTTCATGACATTAGCCGGGGTATTGACCGCACAGCGTTCGACGTACATCGTACCGGGGAGTTGGCCGAGAATCTCACTGAAGTGAACCGGGTGTCCATCGAGGAGGGCCGACCGCCCCGGCGGCGTGGTTGTGGATACCTGTCCCAGGAGGGTTGTCGGGGCCATCTGTCCGCCTGTCATCCCGTAAACGGCATTGTTGATGAAGATCACCGTAATGTTTTCTCCCCGGTTGGCGGCATGAAAGGTTTCCGCCGTGCCGATGGCCGCTAAATCGCCGTCTCCCTGATAGGAAAAGACCACCCGGTCGGGAAGGACGCGCTTGATACCCGTAGCCACGGCGCAACCACGGCCATGTGGGGACTCCAGCATATCGATGTCAAAATAATTGTAAGCAATGACGGCACATCCTGCCGGCGGCACGCCGATAATACGGTCCTGGATGTCCAGTTCATCAATCGACTCGGCAATAAGACGGTGGGCAATGCTGTGGCCGCAGCCTCCGCAATAGTGAAAGGCCGTATTTTTCAGTGATTTGGGGCGGGAAAATACTTTCTTCATATCATTTCTTTCGGGCCTGATAAGCGATTACCTTGGCGAGTTCCGCAGGCGTCGGGATAACTCCCCCCGGCCTTCCATAAAACTGAACCTTGCCAATTCCACCCAGGGCCAATTGAACGTCTTCCACCATCTGTCCCGTGTTCATCTCGAAAACGAGGAAATTTTCCACTCGTTCTGCAAAGGATCGAATGACCTCCATGGGAAATGGCCAGAGGGTTATGGGCCGGATCAGTCCGACCGGGATTCCCATCTCCCGACTGCGCTTGATTGCCCCCTTGGCGATTCTTGCCGCCGTTCCGTAGGCGACGATCAAAATCTCCGCATCGTCGGTCCAGAAGGTCTCGAAACGGACTTCCTTCTGGGTGATTACCTGGTATTTCCGGTAGAGCTTCCAATTGTGCTCCTCCATGCGGATTGCGTCAAGGATCAGACCCCGGATGAATTTGCTTTTCCCCTTGCCCTTGCCCTTGAGGATGTAGCATTCAGGGTATTGTCTAGAGGAGGGATCGCTGAACTCGACGGGTTCCATCATCTGACCCATCATGCCATCGGCGAGGATGAGCACGGGATTCCGGTAGCGGTCAGCCAGATCAAAGGCATCCATGGTAAGATCGGCTAATTCCTGTACGGAGGCGGGGGCGAGGACAATGGTGCGATAGTCGCCGTGGCCGCCTCCTCGGGTGGCCTGAAAATAATCCCCTTGGGAGGGAAGGATATTGCCAAGTCCCGGTCCGCCCCTCATAATATTGACGATAACGGCGGGAAGTTCATCCGCGGCGAGGGACGAGATACCCTCCTGCTTAAGAGATATGCCGGGGCTGGACGATGATGTCATGGCCCTAGCACCGGCGGCAGCGGCTCCCAGAACCATATTAATGGCGGCTATTTCACTTTCTGCCTGAATAAAGGTGCCACCCTTGGCGCGACGCATATTGTCGGCCATGTATTCAGTCAATTCATTTTGAGGGGTGATGGGGTATCCGGCGTAGAAGCGGCATCCGGCGCGGATGGCCGCTTCCCCGATAACACGGTTGCCCTGCATCAGAATCCTATTCACGGTATACCTCGATGGCGATGTCCGGGCACATGATGGCGCAGAGGGCGCAGCCGTTACAGTCGGCGTCCGCCTTTAGAATAATGGGATGAAATCCCTTTGAATTGAGTTCACTGGCAGGCTGGAGATTCTCTTTTTTGCATGATATTGTACAAAGAAGACATTCCTTACACAATTCACTGTTGATTGTAATGGTTCCCTTCACTCGCGCTAATCTCACTAAAATTTAATTTTTATGGCCCGAGAACGGCACAGCGTCCAACCGATCCGCTCTTCACAGAAAAAATATGTCAAGGCTCTTTGCGCATCTTGGGACGAATGTCAAGGTTAAATTTATGGACGTCAGACCTTGGCGACTTGAAAACCCTCCAATTTTATGGCCACAGAGCGCTGAAGAAGTTCAATGGTGATGACGAAAAGCTCCCTTTCGAGATCAGTGCTGACCACGAGCCCTTCGATGCCCTGGAAGGGACCATTGACAATCTTTGCACGTTCACCGACCTTGGGATACTGGAACTGCTGGACTTCAATCTTCGAATGGACGATGCGCTGAATGACCTCAATTTGATAATCCGGTACGGGAATGGGTTCATGACCATAAGGTTTGCCCAGGATTCGAACGACGCCAAAAGTTTTAAGGACCTCCAGCTTGGTATCATTGTCGATATTCATCAGCTCCACGAAGAGATAACCGGAAAACATGGGGACAAGGATCTTCTTGCGCCGGTCCTTCCGCTGGCTCCATACCTCTATCTTGGGCAGAAATACGTTTAATGACTTCTGCGCAAGACCAAGGAATGCCCGGTCTTCATGACGGCTTCTTGTGTGGACGGCATACCAGGCCATAAAAAAATCCTTGCTGCAAAGTTTTGAATCTGCGAAGGGGCTGATTATATCAAACCATTATTTTTTGCAATGGAGAAATTCATGAAACGCTGGCGTATTGAGGGCGTTCCTCTCGCCCTGGACGAAGATGAGCAGTTATTAAACTCTAAAGTCGCCGCGATGCTGCATATTAATGAAAATAATATCGGGGATCTGCAGGTGATCAGGAAATCTCTGGATGCCAGGCGTAATCGCCCCCCCCATTTTATCTATAACGTCGCTTTTACCGTGGAAGACGATTGGTCGGCCCCCGAAGATCTCCCCTCCGGAGTCAAGTTAAGCAGCGTCCCGGCAGAACCGGCGCCCGTTTCTTATGTTCCTGTTTTGCCGGCAGGTGAAAAGGTCATTGTTGTCGGCTGCGGTCCAGCCGGGCTTTTTGCCGCTCTTTTCCTTGCTCTTCAACGATGTCCCGTACTCCTCCTGGAGAGGGGAAAGCCGGTTGAGGAAAGACATCGGGACGTGCAATCCTTCTGGAATCAGGGAATGTTACTTCCCGACAGCAACGTCTATTTCGGTGAAGGCGGCGCCGGGACATTTTCCGACGGCAAACTGACAAGCCGCGTCCGTAATCCCTATACCGATTGGGTGAAGAAGACCCTTGTGGATATGGGGGCCGCGCCGGAAATATTAACGGATGCGAAACCTCATATCGGTTCGGATCGTTTGCGAAAGGTTCTCGTTAATATTCGCAAGCGTCTTTTGTCAATGAACTGTCGAGTCAGTTTCAATGCCAAAATGACGGACCTGATTATCCATAAAAATCATCTGGAAGGGATCATCGTCAACGGCGCCGGGGAAATTAAGACCGCCCATCTCGTGCTGGCGATTGGCCAGAGCTCTGAAGAGACGTACCGATTGCTGGAAGATCGAGGTATTGATCTCGTCAGGAAAGCCTTTGCCATGGGGTTGCGCATCGAACACCCCCAGGAGCATATCAACCGGATTCAGTATGGCCGCTGGACAGGCCATCCCGTTCTGCCCCCGGCGGACTATACTTTGACGGCGCGCGTACCGGAATTGAACAGGTCCGTGTATTCCTTTTGCATGTGTCCGGGCGGCCAGGTAATCGGCAGCAGTTCCGGGGAAGGAGGTATCGTGACCAATGGGATGAGCCTGTCGGCTCGCAATGGGATTTACGCCAATAGCGCTATTGTCGTGAATGTCCATCCCGAAGACTATGAAGACTACGGCGCCTCTGGTCTTAGCGGTCTTGCCTTTCGGCGGACCTGGGAGGAAAGGGCCTACAACGCCGGTGGAAAGACATATAAGGCCCCCGCGCAAGGACTGATCAACTTTCTTGAGGATCGCGACAGTCCCGTGACCGGCG
>JAPLJZ010000123.1 GCA_026388335.1 Deltaproteobacteria bacterium | reverse complement strand
GTAAAGGACGGATCGTCCGAGATTGAACATCTGGTTGCCGGCGTCGTTGATGTAATACTCTCTGCTAACCTGATATCCTGTCGCCTGGAGGATATTGGCCAGCACATCCCCCACCACGGCGCCCCGGGCATGACCAATATGCAACGGACCCGTGGGATTGGCGCTGACAAATTCCACCTGCACCCGCTGCCCCTTGCCGATGTCCGAGTATCCATAGTGAACGCCTTCCCTGTCCACCTTCTCCAGGGCAGCTTGCCAGACCTCGTCCCGGATGAAAAAGTTGATGAACCCTGGTCCGGCAATTTCCACTTTTGCGATGATCTCCTCGTCTTCATGGAGTTGATCACAGATCATCTTCGCAACCTGACGGGGATTAGTCTTGAGCCGTGACGAAAGGATCATGGCTATGTTCGTGGCATAATCGCCATGAACCGGGTCTCTGGTTGTTTCCAATTCGATCGCGGGGACGGCGATGTCGCCCATTTGACCGTTCGCTGATATTCTGCCGAGAGCTGTCTCAATAATACTGATGATACGATTCTTCATTTATGTGTCATCCGGCCTAATCGCAAAAAAAGTTGGCGGGAAGCCAACTTTCCCCTGTCCGGATTAACCTGAATCCGGTCGATAAATACCGATCCTTCCTCGCCTGCCATTGTCATTTTACAGGTTGACACCATATATTTACCGTATGGTGGAAGTCAAGATTTTTGACGATGACCGTGCTTTTTAGGAGAAGCAGTTAATGATTGCCCTGCCCCAAAACAGGTAAACCACTGCCCCCAGGGATAGAAAAGGGCCAAACGGCACGGCATATTTCATTGTTTTGCCTTTTTTTATGATCATGATGATCCCAACAGCGGCCCCGGTAAAAGCCCCCGTCATCAGGATAAAGAGGAGAGATTCCCATCCCAGAAAGGCTCCTAACATCCCCATGAGATTGACATCACCGCCTCCCATGCCTTCAGTCCCTGTTAATTGTTCATAATAGACGGCAATCAGATAAAGGGACCCGATCCCGATCATGATCCCTAAGAATGCATCAAATAAGGGAATTCCCATAATAAATACCGCGGCAAGGAGAAAAAGGGGAATCCCCGGGAGGACGATCTCATGGGGAATGATCTGGTGTTCAAAATCTATGAAGGTGATCACAATCAACGTCGCCACAAACAGAAAGGCGGCAAGAAAGGCAAGAGAAATTCCGAATTTCCAATAGGTAAACAAGGCCATGACGGCAGTTAGGACCTCGATAAGTAAATAACGACCGCCGATGGCCTCATGACAGCTCCGGCAATGTCCTCTTAAAAAGATATAACTGAAGAGGGGAATGTTATCATACCAGGCGATGGCATGGCGGCAATGGGGGCAACGGGACGACGGGAAAACAATCGATTCTTCCCGGGGAAGGCGGTGAATACAGACGTTGAGGAAGCTCCCCACGACGGACCCCAGAATAAACAGCACGATTGCCCACCAAAGCACCATCAAAATAATCTCCCAAAGTCATTGTTGAGGGGACTGCTCTCTTATATTACCTTATTGGCCCCCGTTTGCTGGACCATGTTTCCGGCAGCCAAAAGGGAATCAAATGTTCCCGCATCCGTCCACCAACCGTCAAGGAGATCCCAGGTCAGTTTTTGTTGACGGAGGTAATAATTATTGACATCCGTGATTTCCAGTTCCCCTCTTTCCGAAGGTTTGAGGGTGCGGATAAAATCAAAGACCTTACTGTCATACATATAGATCCCGATCACCGCATAATTGGATGCCGGGGCCGAGGGCTTTTCATCGATCCTGACGATCCGATCTCCTTCAAAGGCGGGAACGCCAAAACGTTGCGGGTCCGTCACTTCCTTGAGGAGAATCTTTGCCCCTTCGGTTTGTTGTCGGAAGGCGTCAACTGCCGCATGGATGTTTTTTTCAATGATATTGTCCCCGAGGACTACAACGATCTTGTCCTGATCCGCAAAATACTCGGCAAGACTCAGCGCGGCGGCGATACCGCCCTCCCCTTCCTGGTAGGCGTAGTTCAAATGTTTCAGGCCAAACTCCCTGCCATTGCCCAAGAGCCGCAGGAAATCACCGGCGCTGTTTCCGCCGGTCACGATCAATATTTCGTCAATCCCGGCATTTACGAGAATACTTATGGGATAATAAATCATTGGCTTATGATATATAGGAAGGAGGTGTTTATTTGTCACCTTTGTCAGGGGAAACATCCTGGTTCCAAGACCACCTGCCAGTACGATACCTTTCATTGAAATCTCCTTTCACGAATTTTTATCGCTGTCCCTATTACAAATTCACCATGAAGGTCAATCATAAAATATGTCATAGGCAAATTGGATTTCCCGAGGGTGAATGGGGGATGTAAATCCGGCCCGGACATGTTATAAGGGAAGACAAAAAAAGTGAAGGGTCTCCCTATCAATGAAGAATGATGAATATTACATACGCAGGGCGCTGAAGTTAGCTAAAAAGGGGGCAGGACGGACAAGTCCCAATCCCATGGTCGGCGCCGTAATAGTTAAAGACGGCAGGATCATCGGAGAGGGCTATCATGCCTGTTGTGGAGAGAACCATGCTGAAATCAATGCTATAGAAAGGTGTGTCGAAGCAATCGCCGGGGCTGACTTCTATATAACCCTGGAACCATGTACCCATTACGGGAAAACTCCCCCCTGCGTTGACGCCCTGATAAAGCATAAACCGGGTCGGGTCGTCATCGGCACTTTGGATCCGAATCCCCTTGTTGCCGGCCAGGGTATCGCCCTCCTACAGAAACAGGGCATCGAAACACTTGTGGGGGTTCTGGAAGCAGAATGCCGACGTTTGAACGAAAAATTCTTCAAGTTCATGACTACGGGTCTTCCTTTTATCACCTTGAAATACGCCCAGACCCTCGACGGTCGCATTGCCACGGCAACAGGTCATTCTCGCTGGATAAGCACTCCAGAGTCTCGGCGTTATGCCCATCGGCTCCGGAGTGCCCATGACGCCATCCTCGTTGGCTCGGGAACGGTTTTACTTGACGATCCTGAACTCACTGTCCGGCTTGTCAAAGGTAGAAATCCATTGCGGATCGTTCTGGATAGCAGGCTGCGAATACCCCTGGAGTCAAGAATCCTGCAAAACCAGAATCAGGCCAGAACCATGATCGTCACCACCGAAAAGGCCGCCAAGGGTAAGTTGAAGCGTCTTAAGGATATGGGGATTGAGCTGCTATGTGCCAACATGACGAAGAAAGGGGAAATCGATCTGTCTCAACTTTTTCTGAAACTGGGACAAAAGGGCGTCTCCTCTGTTCTTATCGAGGGGGGCTCGTCAGTCATTACCTCGGTCCTCAGGGAAGGGCTGGCCGATAAGCTCCTCGTCATCATTGCCCCCAAGATTGTCGGTAAGGGCATCGAAGGGGTCGGCGACCTGGGCATTACCCTTATGGATCAGGCCATAACCTTTCATGAACACAAGTTTAGAAAACTCGGAACCGATTTCCTCCTGGAAGCTAAAATTGCAGTTCCCTCGTTATAATGGACGGCTTCGTAAAAGATCCGCAGGCAAGGCGCGCAAATACTTCGGAATGAGGCGTACTTGTCGTACGCCGCAGTGACGAAGGATACAGCGCAACGCGGCATCCGGACTTTTTACGAAGCCGTCAAAGTCGCGTCAGGATATGCAGGGCTGCCCTGATGCCGTCGAGGGCGGAACTGATAATGCCTCCCGCATAACCCGCCCCTTCCCCACAGGGGTAAATACCTCGCACGCTGGTGCTCTGTCCATCATCGCCCCTGGTAATGCGGACCGGGGAGGACGTCCGCGTTTCTACGCCGATGAGATTGGCCTCCGCGGTGATGAATCCGGGCATCGCCTGCTGGAATTGCCGGATACCCATCCGTATGGAGTCATATACATAGTCGGGAAGAATCGATCTTAGTGAAGCGGCCATTACTCCCGGAAGAAAGGTGGTAGCGCCGGTCACGGGACTGTCGCGATCCTCAAGAAAGTTGATCAGTCCTTGCGCGGGGGCCTTATATGTCTTTCCACCGGCGTTGTAGGCCCTTTCCTCCCAGGTCCGCCGAAAGGCAAGACCGCTAAGACCAGAGGCGCCGT
>JAPLJZ010000128.1 GCA_026388335.1 Deltaproteobacteria bacterium | reverse complement strand
GACTGGACGTATGCCAGCTTCAACCAGATGGAGGATTTCAAGAAGGCCTATCTGGAAGGAAAAGCGGAGATTGCCGATTTCCACTTCCAGCGTGCCGTAGAAGAGATCAAGAAAAGCGGGGATCTCAATCTTTTAGCCAAGGCCTATCTGAACCGGTATGCCGTGCAGGTTGCCCTTATGGAATCTTTTCGGGATGATGACTTTCTGAAAATCCAGGCTGCGGAACCGGACCCCGTAAACGCAGCGTTTTACGCCTTCTTGAAGGGAAACTTCTCACAGACAGACCGCAACCTGCTGCCTCCCCAATATTCCCCGACCGTCGCCGATATCCTTGCCGCCAGAAGGGACAGTGTCGCGGCGGATGTCCAGAAGATCGAAGAGCCCCTTTCCCGGCTGGTCATGACGGGCCTCCTGGTGCGGCATGGTTATGAAAACGCAGAGCTGCTTAATGGGGCGGTGGAAACCGCTTCCCGGCAGGGGTGGAAAAAGGCCCTCCTGGTCTATTTAGACCGCCTACAGGCTTTTTATGTACAACGACAGGAAGGTGAAAAAGCTGATAAAATCAAGCAAAGAATCCTGTTGATCCAATCATGACGATCAGCCGGTACTGATGCGGATTTGGCGCGTCCAACTGGTGGGAGTCCAGGTGGGGTCGGAAAGAGGTTGGGACTTTCCCGGCGCCAGGCCGCATTTTCTGGAAAAGTAGCGGTGGAAAGCGAGATTATTCGTTAATTCCGGATGAAAGACCGTTGCGAGAATGCCCGCTGTCTCGGCGGCGGCAATGTAATCGTTCATCTGGAGCAGGATCTCTACGCCCGGCCCTACGCTTCTTATTTTGGGTGCCCGGATGAAGGTCAGGGGAACGGGCTCGCTGGACACCCTGGGGATGGAGGCCGTAGCGACAAAGCTGTCGAGCTGGCTACCGAAGCTGTTGCGCTCGACCTCCATGTCGATCAGCCCCAGATACGGCTTTTCACCCACAATCTGCGTGGCCAGGAGGATGGCCCCGGCGCAAGTGCCCCAGATCTTCACGCCCCGTTCATAGGCCTCCAAAATGGCCGCATCGACACCGAAGATCCTCAAGAGACGAGCCAGACAGGTACTCTCTCCTCCCGGAATGATCAGTCCCGTGAGATTATGAAGGTGGGAGGGGTCCTTGACCCGTCGTGCGGCTACCCCCAGACGTTCCAGATGATCGAGATGCTCGACGACATCTCCCTGTAGATCGAGAACCCCGATCATGATTGCGACGCCGCTAAGATCATTACCAACCCCGGCCGGCCAGTAACTGATTTTCGGGAATGGCACTGATTTCCAGCCCTGGCATTGCCTCGCCGAGATCCATGGACGCCTCCAGAATCTTCAGGGGATCGCGGAAATAGGCGGTGGCCTTGACGATAGCCCGGGCCCGTCTTGCGGGATCGGCGGACTTGAAAATGCCGGAGCCGACGAAAACGCCGTCACAACCAAGCTGCATCATCAAGGCGGCGTCGGCGGGCGTGGCGATGCCCCCGGCGGCGAAATTGACCACTGGCAGACGGCCAAGCTCCCTCACCTTCAGTGCCTGTTCATAGGGTATGCCATTAACCTTGGCGTAACCGGTCACCTCTTCGAGGGGCATGCTGAGGAGTTGACGGATCTCCCGGTTCATGGTGCGCATATGACGGACGGCCTCGACGACATTGCCTGTTCCGGCTTCGCCCTTGGTACGGATCATCGCCGCACCCTCAGCTATGCGGCGCAGGGCTTCCCCCAGGTTTCTGGCGCCGCAGACAAAGGGAATGGCAAACTTTGTCTTATCGATGTGACATTCTTCGTCGGCGGGGGTGAGGACCTCGCTCTCATCGATGTAATCGATATTCATGGCCTCAAGCACCTGGGCCTCGACAAAATGACCGATCCGCGCCTTTGCCATGACCGGGACGGAAACAGCTCGTTTGATTTCCGCGATCATCGTTGGATCAGACATACGCGCCACACCGCCCTGGGCTCTGATGTCCGCCGGTACCCGCTCCAGGGCCATTACGGCAACAGCGCCTGCGTCTTCGGCGATCTTTGCCTGCTCGACATTGGTCACGTCCATGATAACGCCGCCTTTGAGCATCTGGGCCAACTGGACGTTTAATTCGTACCTTTTTGTATCCATCTTGTAAAGCCTCCCCATTTGTTTCAATTATAAACAAAATGTATGACAATCCAAGGGTCTCGTCAAGAGCAATTCCTCAAAAGAAATTGCCTTTGACATTGCTCATAAAATGTGCCAGTTATTTCGCCGTAATTTTCATCAAATCCTGAGATTGAGGAGCGCTTATGGAAATCAACAAGAAAAAAGAAAAGGATGTGCTGGTCGTTTCCGTCAGCGGCAGAATTGACGCCGTCACCGCCCCTGATTTTGAAAAAAACCTTTCAGAATCGATTGGGGACGGGGAAAAAACCTTTCTCATCAAGATGAATCAGTTGGAATACATCAGCAGCGCGGGTCTCCGCAGCATCCTGGCCATTGCCAAGGTTCTGAAGACCAGGGAAGGTAAGATGGTTTTTTCCGAGCTCCACGGACCGGTCAAGGATGTTTTCAAAATTTCGGGCTTCGGTTCCATCTTTACCATTTACGATACCGAGGAAGATGCCCTGAAGCAGTGCTGATTATTTTCTATGGATGATAATGTGCAGAACATCGTTGTCCTCGCCCATCTGAGTTCTCTTCAGAAATCCGTCGCTTTTGTCTCATCCTTTACCAGAAATCTGGGTTTTGATTCCAGACGGTTAAGTGAAATAGAACTTTGCGTGGAAGAGGTTCTGGTAAACATCTTTAATTATGCCTACCCCGGCGAATCGGGGGAGGTGGAAATATCCTGCCGTTCCGGACCGGAGGGAACCTTAACTATCGAGATTGTGGATTCAGGAATCCCCTTCAATATCTTGTCATCCGATGATCCCGATATTTCGGCGAGTATTGATGAACGTCATATTGGCGGGCTGGGTATTTATTTCGTCAAACAGCTCATGGACCGGGTCGAGTACCGCCGGGAAAATAATAAGAACATTCTTTCCATGATCAATAACAGCACCGACATGAGTCGGCCAGTCGATAAATAGCAGGCGGCAACGCCGTCATCATCAAGTCGTTGACGACCCGGGACACGCATAAATGCCATGCCTGTCCCGGCGACGAAGGAGTGAAAATGTCAAATAAAATCACGATTGCCGTAATTGCAGGGGTTTTTTTCGCTGGCACCGCGGCGTGGGGGGCCGATTTGAGCCCGGAAGCATCCCTGAAGAAAATTTTTCCCGACATGAAGATTGAAAGTCTGCAACCGACCCCGATAAAAGGGGTCTTCGAAGTGGTAACGGACAGGGGACTCATCTATTACGCCCCGGAGGCGGAATGTCTTATTGCCGGAAGTATCATCACCAAAGAGGGAAAAAACATCACCCAGCAGCGAAGTGAAGAAATATTCAAGCGAAAAGAAAAAATACTCCTGGAAATAGCAAAGGCCCTTCCCCTTGATAAGGCGGTAAAGATCGGCACCGGCCGGCATACGGTGATCGAGTTTACGGATCCCAACTGTTCATACTGCCGCAAGGCCTTCCAGGTGCTGGCCAAAAAGGAGGACATGACGCGTTATATCTTTTTCTTTCCCCTCTCCAAGGCCTCATCGGACAAGGTCCAGCATATCCTCTGCGCGGCTGACCGTGTCGGGGCTTACAAGGAGGCCTTCAGTGGCCAGCTTGACAAAAAACCCCTGACGCCGCCCTGTGACAGCGCCGAGGTGACAACGTTGATGAAGATCCACCGGGATCAGGCGAGGCGACTCGGCATAGAAGGAACGCCCTTCTTTATCATCGACGGCCATATCGTCGCCGGTGCGGACATTCCCGTAATTGAAAAACTGCTTGCGGCGCCAGTGAAATAAATGGGTATCCGCATTTCATAGTTGATATCTAAATAATGTAATGGCGTAGCATAACTGAAACTCACGATGTATGCCAAGGTGAGCGTGCTTATCAGCCGTAAGTTTCATTGAATTCATATACTTGTTCACGTCTTCAGCCTTTGCTGGGAGACCATCAATTATTTATTGCAAGTGAATGCGTGTGGCTTATGAAAATATGACATGAGTCGGTCCCTGACGTCTACAAGTCACTGGATTCATGAATAGGTTTCAACTGAGAATTAACAATCGAAATAGAGCAAGAAATGTTGGTATTTCGCCTATACTACTCCTTAATTCAGAATCTCTATAGATGAATTAGCGATTCTTTAACGCTTTTTGCCAGTTACTGCATCCCTCTGCAAATCCCATGTCGCAGGCTTTTTGAAAATCGGCGATGGCCCTTGGATTCCTCATTTGAGCGTAGATTAAGCCGCGTATATTGTATGCGATAGGAATTTTTTGATTTAATTCTATGGACCGATTGACATCCTCTATGGACCGATTGAACTCGCCTTTAAACGCCAGAGCAATTCCTCTCGCCAGGTAAGCAGGCGCATTGCGTGGGGTCATTTCTAGGGCCCTACTTAAATCAGCAATGGCCATGTCATACTGTTTCTTCTCAAACAATAATGTTACACCACGGTTCGAGTAGGCCATGGCGCTCCAAAGACCTCCTATTTCAATCACCCTACTGGCATCTGCAATTGCCTTTTCCGGATCTTTGTATTTCTCCTGCATATAGATGAATCCCCGTATGACATAGGCCATGCCCTCATTCGGGTTCAAGGCTATGGCCTTGTTGATTTCTTCAATTCCTTTCTTATATTCATTCTGATAGACGTATATGGCCCCTTGGGCAAGATTAGCCGAATAAGTTCCCGGTTTCATGGCAACAACCTTGCGGAAGTCCTTAACAGCCAGTTCATACTGTCCCGAATCGCTGGAGAATGTTCCACGATTATAATAAGCAGCTCCTCTGTAGATATATGCCTCGACTAAATCCGGGTTCAAAGCAATTGCTTGGGTATATTCCTCAATGGCTTTGTCATCTTCACGGCCTATAGTATGTTGTAATCCTTTTTCGAACCACTCATTGGCTTGAAACAGCTTTTCTTCAGCGGCAATTTGTGCTTCCACCTTCTTCTTTGCCTTTTCTTCCAGTGCCAGAGCCAACTCCTTCTTCAGATTTTCCATTTCCCTTTGGTTCTTTTCATATTCCTGCTGTATCTTCTTATAATCTTCAATAATTGACTTATCTTTGACGGTCTTTGCCATATCCTCCATCTTGTCAAGCTTAACCTTTCCTTTAATCTTCACCCAGAAACGAAAACCAATGCCGACAATCGTTCTCTTTTTATCTAAGATCGTAACCTCAATCATCCCCGCGGTCAGAACCTTTACTTCATCCTCTACCAACTGAAAGTTTTTAACCTTGGAATAGCTTTCAATATAGGTCCCTGCCTGTTCCAGTGCGATCCTTTTGGCGTTCAGTAATGCCCGGCTTTCGGCTACACTCGGCGTTTCTCCATCTCCCATGTTGTAATCGCCTTCGGTGATAATGTCTTTGATTTCAGTAAAGCCGTAGGCAGGTAGTAACAAAAACAGTGTTACCACGAATGCAATAAAATTCTTCATGACTTAATTCCTTTTAAAAATTGGGTGCTGCATTCGTTTTTATATCCCAAGTCAACACTGTAGCGATGTCTTATACAATAGTTACCAGCCATTGGCCCTTAATCATTGACCTGAGGTTCAGGGATCAAATCGTAGGAGCACTCCCCTCTGGAATTGGAAGTGATTAACTCCAGACCGGTCGGCAGTTGTTTATCTTTTAAATCCCCTGAGATATTCGACGTCAGCATTGCTCCACCAATTGGGATTGCCCTTCATTATCCTGATGGTTTTATCTATATCTGCACCCCTCTCCAATAAAAGCTTCACGGTATCCTCATGCCTGCCTTGAGCCGCAAAAGCAAGGGCTGTCCTCGAGCCGAAATTCATATTCACATCGGCGCCTCTGTCCAGTAAAATTTTCACAACATCACTGTGGCCCTCACGCGATGCCTCCATCAAGGCAGGCAAAAAATTCGGCGGGCCTTCATGCACATTAGCGCCTTGATCAAGCAATGTTTTAACCTTATTAACATCGCCGGTCCTCGCTGCCGTAGTCAATGCGGTACCACAACCTACCAGTAAAACTATAAAAAAAAGAATTGGAATAGTTGTAAATATTTTTTTCATAATCATACCCCTCTCATTTTTCAACCTTGATCATCGCCGCCTGCGCGCTATTGTACTGTTTTCTGGCTACGCATTTCATCTGAGGTTACAAATAGCTCCATAGATTGTTGAGGACAAATTCATGCACCTTTTTGGTATGTGCAGAGTGTTCTAGATGCCAACATCACCCAAGTTTTCCGCAAGCTCCCTTGTCATCCAACCACTCAATTTTATGTCATCATATCATAATGAGTGTGGAAATGACATTATTGATAACCAATCGAGGTCTCGCATTTTCGCCGAAATTGCCGATTTGAGTAGTACAGGAAGGCAAAAATACCTACACTCATCGGAAAAGTCGCGTTCAGAAACGTGCATGTTTCGACCAGTTTTCGTTGCTCCGACCCGATCAGCCTATGTGTAGAGTTGTATTTGAAGGGATTGACCGCTATTCATAAAATAATGCCCTGTACTGGACATTGTGTCCATCTACTTATACGGAGGCGATTTAACCTCATTATTGGCTACTTTTTACCAGTAATCCGTTCATGTCGTAGGCCTCCGCTTTTACTTTCTTCTCGTTGCTGTCAAAGTAAAATATATCCTTTGCTATCCCCTTCTTCAGGGCATAGTTATCATTATAGAAATATTCATCTTTAATTACCTTCTCGTTGTTGTCAAAGTAAGATATGCTCTTCATTATCCCACTGCTCTTGTTGTACTCATCGGTACGGATGATCTCTCTTTTCACTATCTTGTAGTTGCCGTTTAGGTATAGTATTATCTTGGCCACCCCAGCCTTATATTCTTCATTGTCTGCAGAAAAAGGGGTCATCATCGTTTCCCCGCCAAACTCATTTCTGGTGTTTATTATATCAGAAATTTGGGCGAACACAGATGTTGAAATCCCGATAAGCAATATACATAATATTGAGACAAGTTTTTTCATTTTACGAGAAAGCCCGCCTCCTTTCCTTTCCCAAAGTAAATTTTATTATTATACGATATATCAATTTTTATACGCCTTATTTGAAGAAATACAATGCAAGAATGTAAAAAGAAATGTTGGATACTTGTCAAAATCTCTGGATGCTTGAATACAGGAAGCACTTCACGGCCCCGCTCATCAGAAAAATCGGTTTCTATAATGTGCATGTTTCAACCGCAATTCATTGATCTGGCCGGTCCTTTCGCTTCTCACTTTGTATTTGAAAGTCAGCATCGTAGCCCTGAGCAGACTAAAATGCACCTTATTGCCCTGTCTAGTTTTGGAGGAGTGTTATACCGTTTTCATGATTAAATCCTGAGGACCTTGGCCCCCCGGATCTTCCGTTCCTTGAGTTCCAGCAAAGCCTGATTCGCGTCTTCCAGGACATATTCCCGGTATTCCGGTTTGATGGGGATGCGGGCGGCAAGATCGAGGCATTCCCGAATATCCCGGCGGGTAACGTTGGCCACACTCTTGATTTCCTTTTCCAGCCATAGGTAGTGGGGGTAATCCAACCCCAGGAGGCTGTCCTTGTCTGCGTCTTCCTTCCGGATGGCATTGATGACCAGACGACCGCCGCTTTTGAGGTTTTTCAAGGCGGCGACGATGGGCCGCCAAGCGGGAGTGGTGTCAATGATGGCATCGAGCAGTTCCGGTGGGGTCTCCTCCGTGTCCCCCGCCCAGACGGCACCCAATTCCCGGGCAAATAGTCGTTCCTGCTCGCTCCGGGCAAAGACAAATATATCAGACTTTGGATATTGATGACGGACCATTTTCAAGACAAGGTGTGCGGAAGCGCCGAAGCCGGTCAGTCCCAGGGCTTGGCCGTCCTGAATACCTGCCAATCGCAGGGACCGGTAGCCGATAGCCCCGGCGCACAGCAGGGGGGCCGCCTCGCTGTCTGAAAATTCCGCCGGGATAGGGATGGCGAAAGCTTCCCGAACCTTCATAAATTCCGCGTAGCCGCCGTGAGCGTCCCGGCCGGCGGCACGGAATTGTTCGCACAGATTCTCCCGGTCCGAGCGGCACCAGGGGCATATCCCACAGGTGGAAAAGATCCAGCCCACGCCGACGCGATCGCCAATCTGAAGTCGGGATACCCCGGCCCCTCTCTCGACAACCCGTCCCACGACCTGATGACCGGGAATGATCGGGAAAAACGACGGCGGCGTACGGCCTTCGATTTCATCAAGTTCTGTATGACAGACGCCGCAGGCCCCTACCTTCAGAATGATCTCGCCATCTGCGGCCACGGGGTCAGGTGCATAACCTGGCGTCAGGGGGCGCCGTTCGGTTCGCAGGTCGCATATCCTTTTTAAAAAAAGGGCTCGCATATGAAGGCTCTCTCACTAATCCCCATGCCCGGTGCGGGCAAAACGAAATATAAAAATAATCGGTTACTTGAAGTTATCTTAACTTCATCATGTTTCCCTTCCTCTATCCCTTGCCCCGATAATACAGCGCGAGCATGGTGATGTCGTCTGATTGGGGTTCTTCTCCGGTAAACGCCTTGACGGCCTTCATGACGCAGTCAATGATCGTTTCCGGTGTCCGCTGGTCCGGGCACCTGGCGATAGTTTCGAGCAGGGTTGGGTCGGAAAAGAACTCCTGCTGGGGATTCATGGCCTCCGTCACCCCATCGGTATAGAGGAACAGGGTGTCGCCGGGAGTCAGGATCATCCGGGAGGTTTCAAATTGAGCGTCTTCCATGATTCCGAGGAAGAAACCCGGCGGGGACTCCAGCCAGCGAATCTCGCCGTCCGAGGAAATCAAAACCGGGAGATTATGGCCGGCGTTTGCGAAAAGGAGTTCCCCGGTTTTGAAGTTCAGAATACCGCAAAAGACGGTGACAAACATGGAGGAGTCGTTGTCCTTGCAGAGTTCCTGGTTAACCGTCTCCAGGGCCATGGAAGGGAAAACCGCCTGACTGCAGATCCCTTTCATCAGGGTTTTGGTGACGGCCATGAACAGGGCCGCCGGCACCCCCTTGCCGGAGACGTCGCCAATGGAAAAGAATACGTGTTCCTCGTCAATTAGGAAAAAGTCATAGAGATCTCCCCCCACTTCCTTTGCCGGTTCCAAGGCGGCGAAGATTTCAAATTCCTTCTTATCCGGGAAGGGAGGGAAGCGCTTGGGAAGGAAACTCATCTGGATCGTACGGGCAATCTTCAGTTCGCTCTCGATCCGTTCCTTGGCGGCGGTGGTCTCGGCAAGATTGCAGATGTACTCCTTCAGGGCTACCTTCATGTCGTGGAAGGAGTTGGAAAGGGCGGCCACTTCGTCATGGGACCTGACCTTGGGGACCTCTACTTCCAGATTGCCCCGGGCGATTTCCCCCGCTTTGTCGGCCAGGATACGGAGAGGCTTGGTGATGGTTCCGGAAATGGTGATGATGACGACGAAGAGGGCAAGAAAACCGGCGCCTCCGATGGCCATAATAATGACCCCCAGTTTGCCGATACCTGCGAAGAGCCTGTCTTCCGGGAAGACCACCCCTATCGACCACCCCAGGGAGGGCAGGGGGGCATAATACATCCAAGACTTCTGCCCGGCGAAATGATTCTTCAGGGTCACAAACCCTTTTCCCCCCCGGACCATATCCCTGCCGATCTCTCTGAGACCACTGTCATTATTGGCTTCTGCGATGCTGAAGATGCTTTCCCGCATTATATAGTCCTTGTTCGGATGAGAAATGAATACGCCATTGCGGGAGATGAGAAAGGAGTAACTTGATTGATGGGAGGAGATTTTTTTGATCGTCTCCATCAGCCATTCCAGGGAGATGTCGGCGGTGACAATCCCGGTGAAGACCTTTTTTCCATCTTTATGGCTATAGAATGGGACGGAATAGGTTGACATCATTATGTTTCCCGCCCCCTCGTCGAAGTAGGGCTCGCTCCAGACCGGCTTGCCCAGCTCCTTGGGGATCTGATACCAATCCAGGGAAAAGTATTGATATTCGTCGCTTCCTAAAAAAGACGGAACGAGACCGCCGTATGGCCCCCGGCAGATATAAGGGGCGGAATACTGTGATTTTCCGTCGAAGGCGTAGGGCTCATAGGCGACGGCGGAACCAAAGATCTCGGGATTGGTTTGCAGCAGGTCGATGAGTTGTTTCTGAAGTTCCGGCAGCGCCGGCTTTGAGCTCCCAAGGGAGCGGGCGAGATAGGAGGGAACCTTCTCCACGCCATTGAGGACAATCTCGATCTTGCTCACCGTGGCGATGGTGATGATCTCGGCATTCTTTTCCACATCTGCCAGGATCTGGTTTCGGGAATAGTAATAACTGTAACCGAAGGCCGCAATAAAGATGCAGGCCGCACTGGTCAGGATGAAGAGGGACATCCGGAAGGCCAGTCCTCCCTTTCCGGTCGCTTTAAAGTTATTCAAGGCAAGGGGCATAGAACTCACCGAAGGGGAGGATTGTCTGGATGAGACCGCTTTTCTGCAATTCTCCGGCAACCGTATCGTAATCCTTTGGGTTTAGGGCGCCGATGGGAACTTTGGGATCCACCTGTTGCATCAGATCCTTAATTCTGGTGAGCATCCAGCGCTGATGGACCCGGTTGCCGCCGGCATGGGCGTCTTTGATATATTTCATGACGATGTCCGTGGCCTCGTCGGGATGTTCAAAGGCGTATTTCCAGCCCGCAAGAGAGGCCTTGACGAACTTGCAGCAGAGCTCCCGGTCGCGCTCATAGGTTTCTTTAAGGACATAAATCCCGTCTTCGGGAAAATTGAGGCCATACCGGTCAAAAAAGAAGGTGGTCAGCTCATCTTCATTGATTCCGGAGCTGATGATGGTGTGATACTCGTTGTACCACATGGCGGAAGCGGCATCGACTCCTCCTCTCAGAAACAGATTGACCGTTGCCCCCTGGGAAACGGGTTTGACCTCGATGCCGTATTTGCGGAAAAAGGCCCGGGGCTGAATCTGGAAATTCGGCCACATGCTAACCTTCTTGTTTTGTAAATCCGCTGGTTTGGAAATGCCGCTACCTTTTTTGGCGACGAGGATGAACCCGGAGCGCTGCATGAGCTGACCGATATTGACCAGACGGATTTTTTTATCCCGCTGCTGGATCGCTTCGGAGAGAAACATGGTGGTAAAATCAGTCCGGTTTTTGCCAAGCATCTCCCCGGTAGGAAAGTCCGGACCGCCCTTGAGGATCTTCAGATCAATCCCGTGTTTACTATATAATCCCTTTTCGTAGGCGACGTAATAGCCGGCAAACTGGGCCTGGGGAAGCCACTGGGGCAGGAAGGTCATGGTGCGGAGTTCACTGGCCGCCGTGATTGTGGGGAGAAGGCAAAGGATAGATAAGATCGCGACGAAGATTATGATAAAACTGTTGAAATTAGTACGAATCTGACGGGAGCTACTTAATTCCTCCCCCTTCAAGGGGGAGGTTAGGAGGGGGATGGGGTTGCATGAGCGATACTTTACCATTGCATCCGCACTTTTACACCATGTCCGTTCAGATAGGTCTTCAAGTCTTGGATAGTATGGGTCCGGTAATGGACGATGGAGGCGATGAGGGCCGCATCGGCCTGGCCTTCGTTCAGGACGTCCAGCAGATGTTCCGGCTTGCCGGCTCCACCGGAGGCAATAACGGGAATCCTGACCTGTGATGAAACCAGCCGGGTCAGCTCGATTTCATATCCCTCCTGGGTGCCGTCGGCGTCGATGGAGTTGAGGCAGATCTCCCCCGCCCCCCGGCTTTCCCCCTCCTTGGCCCATTGCAGGGCGTCCCGTCCCGTGTAGATCCTGCCGCCGTGGATGACGATCTCGTATCCCGAAGGGATCTCCGGGCGGATGGCGACCTTCTTGACGTCCATACCCAGAACCACGCACTGATTGCCGAAGGCCTTCGCCCCTTCTTCGATAAGGGCGGGATTCTTCACGGCTTCGGAATTGACACTTATTTTTTCGGCCCCGGCCAGAATGACGGCCCGCATGTCCTCGACGCTACGAATCCCGCCGCCGACGGAGAAGGGAATGAAGATCGTCTCCGCCACCCGGCGGACCACGTCGAGCATGATGTTGCGAGCGTCCGACGAGGCGGTGATGTCATAGAAAACAATTTCATCGGCCCCCTGTTCGTAGTATTCCCGGGCCGCCTCCACGGGATCGCCGATGTCGATATTGCCTTTAAATTTAATGCCTTTCGTCAGCTTGCCGTCCCGGACATCCAGGCAGGGAATGATACGTTTACTGAGCATCCTGACCTCCCCAGCGACAGAAATTGGCCAGGATCTGCAAGCCCGGGGTGCCGCTTTTTTCAGGGTGAAACTGTACGGCCACCAGATTCTCATGGGCGATAGCGGCGCAGAAGCGCAGGCCGTAATCAGTCCAGCCGATAACCCAGCTATCATCCGCCGGGGCCGGGTAATAGGAGTGGACGAAATAGAATTCGGCGGCGGCGGGAAGATCTTTAAAAACCGGGTGGGTCCGCGGGAAATCGACATGATTCCAGCCCATGTGGGGGATCTTGAGGAAACGGCCTTCCTGATCTTTCAGGTCTCCGGGAAACCGCCGGACGGACCCCGGAACGATGCCCAGGCAGGCTGCGTCGTTTTCTTCGCTGCGCTCGAAAATCACCTGTGTTCCCAAGCAGATGCCCAGCGTTGGTTTCCCGGAGGCCACCCATTCCCGGAGCCACCTGTCCAGTCCCTGGCTGCGGAGATTGATCATCGCCTCCCCGGCTGCTCCCACGCCGGGAAAGATAATCCGGTCGCAGGAGTCCAGTATCCCGGGGTCGTCCGTGACCTCACAGGGCTCGCCCAGGTAGTGAAGCGCCCGGGCAACACTGGTGAGGTTCCCCGCCTTATAGTCAATAATTCCAATCATAATTTGATTCGCTCCCTAAACGGGCAGGTTCTCCTTTTAGTGATGGGTTGTTAGCCTGCCTGCCCTTGGCTTGTCGCTTGCGGCATCCTGCTTCCATAAGGAAAGCTAAACTATTTTAAGGGAAAAGACAAATGTTTGTTGCTTTTCAAAGCAAAACTTCTCCCTTGAAGATGACGCCATCATCGCCGCGTTTGCTATCCGCAGAGGTGCCGTGCTGCTGCATAAGGACCCGGAATTTGACGCCCTGACCGGGTTGCTACCAATGGAAGCGCTGCCTTACAAGAAAATTGACAATAAAGCAGGGGAAAAAGAGATAAAATGAGTGGATGGTCCCCCAAAGCCACTTGCGATACCCAAATAAGTTCTCCTGAGTAAACCCCCGGCAGAGCCGGGGGTTTACTCAGGAGAACTACATTTCCTTTCTTTCACTGCCCTGACCATGCTGCGCAACCCACTCTTTTAGCGCGGCATCGATACGTGCCTGCCAGCCGGGGCCTGTAGAACGAAAAAACTCCAAAACATCGCGGCTGTAACGAACTGTTACAGGTTCCTTCGTCGGCATTTTCTGCACCCCCCGTTGCCCCGGCTTTCGTTTCGGCAATACCGCTAAAAGCTCCTGTGGCAGCACCTCAGCGGCAGGTCGGAAGCGCTTCATATCTTCACTGGTCAATTCCCGGACTTCCCCGGATTTATCGGTTAGCGGTTTCTTCTTCATAACATCGGACCTCCCTTCTGTTTGCCTTGCGAAAACTGATAATCCTCACACCACCATCAATGGGTGTGAAGCAGATTACATGCAACCGCACTCCCAGAAATCCCAAGGCGATGATTCTATCTTCCGGATAATCCAAGGGATCATCCTCGTAGTAGATAGCTGTCTCCCAATCAAAATCACCCGCTCTATCAAAAGACAGGGAGCGCAACTTTATGTTCTGTTCGCTCTTTATCGGGTCGAAATCGATTTTCATGGCTTATTGTAACTACAATTAAGAAAAATAGTCAAGGACAAAATTGAATGGTTCCGAAGGAACATGTGCTTGAAAAAAGTACGGAAACGTGTCATTTGTCACTATCGTAATCGCAGAGGGATGAATATTAATGACCCAGACAAACCTTACAGACCTCCAGGGTCAAATCGAGAACGTTACCTACTTCAACGAAGAGACCGGCTATACCATTGCCAAGGTCAAAGTAGCCGGGAACAAAGACCTCGTCCCCTGTGTCGGCAATCTGATCCGCCCCACTCCCGGGGAGGTCCTCAGCATGAAAGGCGAATGGACCAACCACGAGAAATACGGACGCCAGTTCAAGATCTCCTTTTCCCAGACGACGACCCCCGCCTCCGTCCACGGTATCCAGAAGTACCTGGGTTCGGGTCTGATCAAAGGCATCGGACCGGTCATGTCCAAGCGCATCGTCGCCAAATTCGGTAAGGATACCCTGGAGATAATTGAACGCAGCAGTGAAAGGCTCACGGAAATACCGGGGATTGGCGAAGGACGCATTGGCATGATCCGGAAGGCATGGCAGGATCAGAAGGAGATCCGGGAGGTCATGCTGTTTCTCCAGACCCACGGCGTCAGTACCGGATTTGCGGCCAAGATCTTCAAGCAGTACGGCAACGACGCCATCGGGATTGTCCAGGAGAATCCTTATCGCCTGGCAAAGGATATCTTCGGCATCGGCTTTCTCACGGCGGACAAGGTTGCGGAAAAGATGGGCTTTGCCAAAGAATCCTTAGTCAGGGCGGAGGCGGGAATCCTTTATGTCCTGAATCAATTGGCCGAGCAGGGGCACGTCTATGCGCCCCACCCGTTTCTCGTCGAGCAATCCCAGGCCATCCTGGGGATTGGCGCGGACATTATCGAAAAGGCCATCCTGAATCTGGTTAAGGAACAGATGGTCACGAGTGAGGAAAGACCTGACCTCGACCACCGGGCAATCTATCTGTCCCATTTTTATCTGGCGGAGTGCCAGGCGGCGGCCAGGCTGAAGGCGCTGATTCCCGCCCCCAAGCAAACGCGCAAGATCGATGTTGACAAGGCCCTCGGCTGGGTCCAGGAGAAGCTGGCCATCACCCTGGCGGAAAAACAGCTCCAGGCCGTCAAAGCGGCGATTGAAAGCAAGCTCATGATCATTACCGGTGGGCCCGGCACCGGGAAAACGACCATTATCAACGCCATCATGAAGATCTACAAAACCGTCAAAACGACCATCTTCCTGGCAGCCCCGACAGGAAGGGCGGCAAAAAAGATGGCCGAATCCACAGGCCAGGAAGCGAAGACCATTCATCGCATGCTGGAGTTCAATTTCAAGCGCGGGGGATTTCAGAAAAATGAAAACAGCCCCCTGGATTGCGATATTTTGATTGTTGATGAAGCCTCCATGATCGATATCGTCCTCATGCATTACCTCCTGAAGGCAGTCCCCACGCGGGCAACCCTGATCCTGGTCGGCGACGTGAACCAGTTGCCCTCTGTCGGTCCCGGCAATGTTTTAAGGGATATCATTGCTTCGGGGATGGCGCCGGTGGTCGAACTGAATGAAATCTTCCGGCAGGCCAAAGAGAGTTCCATTATTGTCAATGCCCACCGGATCAATCAGGGTCTCTTTCCGGAGACAAAAACCGCACCGGATGCCAATACCCTTTCCGATTTCTATTTTATTCAACAGGAGGACCCGGAGAAGGCCCTGGAGACAATCCTGAACCTGGTAAAAACAAGGATACCGGCGCGGTTCAAATTGAATCCCATTAATGATATTCAAGTGTTAAGTCCGATGAACAGAGGGACTGTGGGCGTGACCAATCTGAACGCCGAGCTTCAACGGACATTGAATCCCGGGGAAGGCGGGGTCTCCCGGGG
>JAPLJZ010000136.1 GCA_026388335.1 Deltaproteobacteria bacterium | reverse complement strand
GCCGGATGTAGTGGCAGCGCGCGCCCGCTGATGGCTCAGCAGGGCGAATTCGTCCTGTTCCAGCCGGGATATCTTATAAAGGTCCGCTATCTTCTCTGCTGTGACTCCCATGTGGTAACCGTAGAATATCTCAAATAAACCATCGAAGACCATCAGATCAACCACTTGACCATAGGGCATATTCATCCGGTAGCCCCATCTGCCGTTGGGCAGGGAGTAGGGCGCGTTACTCATGCTTTCCATGCCGCCGGCAACTATCGCATCCGCACGACCGGCTTCGATAGCCTGCGCCGCCAGGGCGATGGCTTTCATCCCCGAACCACAGACCTTGTTGACCGTAATGGCGTTCGTTTCCTCCGGCAGACCAGCAAAAACGCCTGCCTGCCGCCCCGGGTTCATCCCCTGGCCCGCCTGCAGGACATTGCCCATGATCAACTCAGTGAAATACACCGGCGTCAGGGATGTATCAAAATCGTAGAACTTCTTCTGGAATTCCGTCTGTTCAAAGGCGCCGAATGCTTTCGGCCGGCAGCCTTTGAGAAAGTCCGTCACCACCGGCCTCAGTCCCGCCCTTTTGATCGCTTCCTTGATAACCAGCGCCCCTAAATCGGATGCTTTAACATCTTTCAACGCCCCGCCGAAGTTCGCGACGGCAGTCCTCGCCCCACTTACTATAACCGCTTCCCTCATTGCCGAACCCTCCTTTCATCATTGATAAAAATGTCCGCCCCTACACCGTTTGAATTGAAACCGGGATCATTATCAACCCCGGGCACGCTATGATCAGCCTGAATGTTTGTTAATAAATATGACGCTTTATGAATAATATCGGGAATTTTGGCAAGCCTTCCTATACCCTCGGTCCCGCATGCGGTCTTTCCAAATTCCGGGCCGATATAGTGATATCCTGCCCGGTAAAGTTTTTCCATGTTTGCTTGAGTGATTCCGTGTGTGTACATATGTGGGTTCATTGCCGGTGCAATCAAGATCGGGGCCTGGGTAGCCAGAGCTGATGATGACAATAAGTCATCGGCAATGCCATGGGCCAACTTGGCAATGATATTGGCAGTGGCCGGGGCAATCAGGAACAGGTCAGCCATGTCCGCTAAGGCGATATGGGCAATCGCTGAATCGTCATTCCGGTCAAACATATTTACGCAGACGGGATGCTGCGATGCTACCTGAAGGGTGAGGGGTGTAATGAATTGAACAGCCGATGCAGTCATGATGCAATGGACATCGACCATCAAATCCCGCAAGCGACCAATGATCTCCGGGGCCTGCCATGCCGCGATGCTTCCTGTCACCCCCAACACAACCGTTTTCCCGCTCAGCACGAAGCAGCTCCTGACGAAAGCCGGCCATAATCAAAGCAGGCCTCTGTGGAAATCAAATCGTTTACCTCCCGGTTCATCCTGATTGTCTCCTAACAGCACCCCGCACCCGACTGGGGGCCACAATAGGTAGCGCCTCCGCCCGCACCCTTTGAAGATCCTATCAGGTTCAAACTACCGAAGAACTGGATCATCTTTTCACCACCGCACTTGGGACAAGACACCTTCAAACCTTTTTCTTTTTGCGCAATGGAGGCAAAGACTTCCGTCTTCTCCTGGCATTTAAGGCAAATGTATTCGTAAGTGGGCATATAATCATCTCCTTTAGCTTTAGAATTAATTTAATTTTTCTCTGATCACAGATACCGCTTCTTCAAGCGTCGCCAGCCCCATGGCCGCAAGATCGTCGTTGAAACTCAAAATCGGGGTAATCCCATGCCCCAATTCCTCCAGTAATTTTGATGCATCAGGGAAACGAAGGGCGAGATCATCATCCTTTTCGACATTGTGAAGCTTCACAGTGACACCTAAATTTTCAATTGCCGAGGCCAGGGAGCTGACGTATTCATCGCTCTGGCCTATGGAGCAACAGGTCGTCCCCTCGCCGCAGGGAAATTGAAGCGGCGCTGTGTAAATCCTTACAACCTGGCTGTTGTTACTCACTTTTTTAACCTCCTTTATTGGTTCTCAGCGTTGATTCTCGTCTCTTGAATCTCTTTCCCATTGATAAAATGGATGGCCTGCTGCCACCGGTCGCTCTTGACGCCGTCAACACACCGGCCGCCTGACCGCAAAGATAAACGGAGCTTCAATCGCTCGTTGATTCTTGAAAACCGCTCGGCCGGTATCGTCTCCATGGCTTGAAGGAGACACTCCTGAATGCGGTCCTGCGGTTTCACCAGCCCAAAGTAAACCCACCGGCCCTCTTTCTTTTCCTTGACCAGTTTGGCCTCCTTGAGAATTTTCAGATGCCGGGAAACGTTGCAATGGCTCTCCCCAATGGCGTCGGTTATCTCACAGACGCAAAGATCACCCGGGACGGAATTCAGGAGCCACAGGATAGCGAGCCGGGTCTTATCTCCCAATGCCTTGAATTGTTCAATGTACAAGTCCATACTATATGTTCACATATTCATGTTCATGAATATAATAATGACAAATATATTCTTGTCAAGTCTTTTTTCAAAATATTCGTTTTCTACAAAGGTGTCTAGCAGAGAAAGCTTAACGATAACGAACCATTACTTCTTTAGCCAGGAAATTATTTCGCTTTTGGTCGGAATCTTTCCCGAACATTTGACCTGATCATCGATAATCAGGGCCGGGGTGGAAAAGACGCCGTAGGTGGCGAATTTCCTGATATCTTTTACCTTTTCCATGGTTGCTTCCATTTTCAGCTCTTCCAGTGCTTCTTTAACCAGTCTCTCGACGGCTATGCACCTAGCGCAACCTGGTCCTAACACTTTGATATCCATTTGGATTTACTCCTCTTCCTCTTTCCTCCGTTATGCCTTGACGGTCTTCCGTAAACTATACTTCCCCAGAAATAATTTTTTTCAGTTCGTCAACAGAAGGTATTTTTCCGGAGACCATAATCACGCCATCGATAATCACCGCCGGCGTCACCCTGACTCCGAGGTCCCTGAATCTCTTCACATCGAACTCATGGGAGATATCCGCTTCGATTCCCAACTCTTTGCACGCGTCTTTGACGTTCTTTTCCGTGGCATGACATCTTCCACATCCCGGTCCGGCAACTACAATCTTCATTTTCCTACCTCCTTAAAGAATACTGGATATCTTGTTTCTTCAGCAAAACCGTTCAGGAAGCACTATTCGCTATTGCCAGGGAGACGTCTGCCTCCCGCAGCCACTCTTTGATCTGCTGCCGCGGGGGGGTCGTTCCAACGGAGACGACCTTGCCGTTGATGATCAGGGCCGGCGTTCCCATGACCCCGTAGTGGGCGATCACCCGGAGGTCGTCCACATGGATCAATTCTCCGGGAAGCTGCAATTCCGCCAGGGCATCCCGGACGTCTCTTTCCAACTGGGTACAGCGGGCGCATCCCGGTCCCAGAACAATAATCTGCAACCGGTCAGGCGGCGCATCTTCGACCTCTTGACCGAGAAATATTCTAAACTCCCGGACCAGGGCAAGGCTATAAGCATCTTCGGCGCGACGGGGGATGTAATTCTGATTTGCCGCCCTGGACAGGATTTCCTGACCGATTTCATCATCCGATCGTTCCGAAAAATCCTTCGCCATGTCCTCCATGATGCCCTGGAGGCCTACAATGCCGACCAGGTTGTTATTCACCCGGATCTGTTTGATATCGCCCATAAACTCTATCTATCACATTCCCCCCGCTTTTTCATCAGCCTTTATAATTTGCTGCCTTTTCTACATGATGAAATTGCCAAAAAACCAGCCAACCAATGTCCCTAGGATAATAATTGATATCACATACACAACCGCCTTTTTGATACCAAAAACGCGGCCGATGGCGATCCAGTTTGGCAGGCTCAATCCCGGTCCGGTCAAGAGGAGCGTCAGGGCGGGGCCTTTGCCCATCCCGAGCTTCATCAGGGTATCCACAAAGGGGGCCTCCGTCATCGTGGCAAAATAACTGATAGATCCGATCATGGTCGCCAGGAATGACGCCATAAGTCCATTTCCCCCCAGCCAGCTCCGGATCCATTCTTCGGGGAGTAGCTTGCCGAGCACACCGACCAGAAACACACCTAACAGCAGGAGGGGGAAAATAAGCTTGATGAACCACCATGACTCCCGGAGCCAACTGGCGATTTCTTCCCTGCCGAGAAATTTGAAGGCATAAACGGCCAGGACCGCCGTGGCCGTTCCCCAGATAAGAACCTTCTCCCAATAGGGCCCCGTTTGACCGATATAGTTGGGAAGTAGCAGAGAGAGGAGGATCAGGATCATCAGAATTAGGTGCGGCCGCTTGACAATACCCTGGGGTTCCTCGCCGCCCTGATAGGCCTTGAAGGTCTCCCGAACCTCCTTGCCAAAAAAGAATGTCATGATGCCCCCAACGATAAAAGCCATGAGGAGGGCAGCGATCACCCGGTAAAAGACCATTTCATATCCGAGGATATTTCCCGTATAGATCAGGGACAGGATGTTTGCCGACGGGGAGACCCAAAGAATGATAAAAGCTACACCGACGGCGGCACCGCTGAAATACAGACCGCTGGAGACAGGAATCACGGTACATGAACAGGCTGCGACAAAGAAACTGGCGAAGCTGGCCAGGGAAAAAGACTTGAACTTGTTCGCTTTTTCTCCCAGCACGCTGAGGATGGCCTGCTGGTTAATGAAGGCCACCATCGCCCCCGCCAGCAGAAACGCCGGCACCAGACAGGTCAGAACATGGGTGGCCACGTAATCTTTAATGGCTAACAATCCGGCAATAACAAGCGATTCGATCATGAGTTAATCTCCTTCTAATACAATGGTTTTTCAAAAATACTAATCATCATCTAAAGGATTCCTTCACCGGTTCACACCTTATATATAGCTTAATGGCAATATATACATAAATTACGTCCTGTCAAGAAAAAGTACAATGGCTGGATGAAATTTCGGAAAATGAAACTGCCGGTCAAAGACTATATTGGGGATTGGCTATTATAGGGGCAATTTTACCACTTCGACATGGCCGAGACTCCGGCCCAGGAAACGCTCGGCGATGGTTTGAAAGCGAAAGGGGACATCGGAGACGCAGAAGTGATACTCCGGGGGAATCCGCAGGGGATTGGCAAGGCCTTTTTTTTGCAGTAGCTTGGCCGTAATCTCCGCCATCGCCTCGGCGGAGTCAACGAGATGGATGGATTTCCCGACAATATCCTGCAGGAGGGGCTTAAGGAGGGGGTAATGGGTGCAGCCCAACACCAGGGTATCCACATGTTCCGCCAGGACGGGCTTGAGATATTCCAGGGCCGTCAGACGGGTGACGGGATGGTCCAGCCAGCCCTCTTCCACCAAGGGTACAAAGAGGGGGCAGGCCTGGGAAAAGACGCGAATGGCCGGATCATTTTGGTGGATTGTCCTCGCATAGGCGTTGCTGTTGATGGTCGTGGGGGTGCCAATGACGGCGACCTGTTTCGTTTTTGTCGCTTCCACGGCGCATAACGCGCCGGCCTCAATGACACCTATTACGGGAACGGGAGACCGCTCATGGATTGGTTCATAGGCAACGGAGGCAATAGTGTTGCAGGCAATGATGAGCAGCTTGACCCTCTGCTTAAGGAGGTAATCGGTGATTTCGGTGGCATACTGGGTAATGGTTTCTACAGACTTGACGCCGTAAGGAACCCGGGCCGTATCCCCGAAATAGATAATGTTTTCGAAGGGCAAGCGCTCCATGAGGGCACGGACCACGGTCAGACCGCCGATCCCGGAATCAAAAACGCCAATGGAATGGATTAATTTCAGGTCCATAGATAGCTCATTTCTTGGGGATAACACGCCGTCGCACCGGTGCGCGGCGCTCCGGGACAGATTCATTGCCTGGACCCGTATCGGCGTCGATAATATCTTCCACCCGGCCCGGCATCTCGTCCGGGGTGGCCTTAAATCCGGGGTAATTTTCTTCCGGCTGAATGATCTGCCGGGATAGAACCCTTCCGGGTTCACGATTCCACTCCCGGCTCGTTTTGCCGAAACGCTGATTACTGATGATTTCCGGGCTTTTTTTGATTTTGTTATTTCTTGTCTTAATGAGGGCAGCGGGGACAGATTTAAATCTGTCCCCCGTCACGCTGGCTATCTTTGAATGTTCCCGCCCGGCCGCCTGATCAGCCCCGGGACCGAAATCGCTTTCCCGCAAATGTTCGCCGTCTTCGCCTCGCCGCTTTTCTTCCTGGGACGGCTGTTTTCTGCTGCCTTCGTAGATCTCGTATTCCAGCAGGCGGCTTTCCAACTCGCCGTTGTATAAAATCACCCGCCGGGAAGTACGGAGCCCAACCTTCTTGGTTAAATCCGGATTGGCCGTAAAAATATAGCCTCGATACCCCCCGCATCTCTCCTTGAAAAAATCACCGATCCCTTCATAGAGACCGGCAAGGTCGGCTTCTTCCCCCAACCGCTGGCCGTAGGGGGGGTTCATAACCACAATGCCCTTTCCCCCTGGTATAGAGGTGTCTTCAAAAGGACATTGGCGAAATTGGATATACCGGCCCATTTTTGCCCTCCCGGCGTTGACACCGGCTGCCCGGACTGCATCCAGAGAAATGTCCGTGGCAATTATCCGTCCGGGAATATCCTTCCGCTCCCCTTTTCTGACCTTCAGACGCACTTGTTGCCACAGGTCGTCGTCAAAACCTTTCAGGTGAAGAAACCCGAAATTGTCTCTCAACAAACCTGGGGCCCGCCGCCGGGCAATCAGCGCCGCCTCGATGGCCAGGGTGCCGCTGCCGCACATGGGATTGATTAACGGCCCGTCGCCCGTCCAGCCCGTGGCCATGATCACCGCCGCCGCCAGGGTTTCCTGCATGGGGGCAATGAGGGGAATCTTGCGGTAACCACGGCGGGAGAGGGGCTCCCCGGAGGTATCGGCAAAAATCCGGTAGAGATTATCCTTCCAGTACACATGAACAACAGCTCCGGTCCGGTCGGAACCGGAATCAGGACGGCACCGGAATAGGTTCCGGAGGCGATCCACAATGGCGTCTTTAACCTTGAGGTTGGCGTAACGGGGGTCGCGAATCTCCGGGGTATCCACCGAAGAGGTTATGCAGACATAGCCGTCCTCATGCAGGATGTCCTCCCAGGGCAGGTTAATAACCCCATCATAGAGGTCGCCCGGCGTCTTGGCCTGACCTTCGTGAAGGAGGAGAAGGACCCGTTGACCCGTACGCAGCGAAAGGTTGAGGAGCATGGCATCCTCCATATCCCCCTCCGTTTCTACTGCCGCTTCCGACTCTTCATGGACCGGCAGCCCCAGGGCAAGGATCTCCTGCTGTAAATAAGGGGCAGTGCCCTTGGAGCAGGTGACAAGTATACGGCGTTTTTCCGCCCACATTGACATGATCGTTTCAGGTTCCAAATTTTTCAACATTTTTCCTTCTATCAAAATTTCCATCAAATTATAAGGATTATATCGGCCATATGCAAAAAATCGAAAGAGACAGTTGCGAAAACATCGAGACTTGTGTAGATGGATATCCATGAATTCTGAAAAGTCTCGACATATAGCCTTTTATGTCCTCCTCGGGATGGCCACCCTCTTGTTTCTCTATCTTATGAAGCCTTTTTTCTTCCCCATTTTCTGGGCGGCGGTGATTGCCACTATCTTCAGTCCCGCTCATCAATACCTCTGCAAGAAGGTCAAATCTCCCAGCCTCTCGGCAACGATCGTTCTCCTCATGATCATGCTGATCATCATTCTGCCGGCCGGGGTGATTGGCAGCCTCTTGCTGAATGAATCCCTGGAATTGTATAACGCCCTCGATGTAAACAGCGTCTCCATCGAACAACAGATCCAGGATATCTCGAAAAAAATTACGGCCAATCCCTATCTGAGCCGCCTGCATATCGATATGGCCTTTCTCACGGACAATCTCGCCGCGGAAGCGAAAAACATCGCTAACTTCATCATCTACAACCTCAGGGACCTGACACAGAACACCATCGTGTTTGCCGTGAACTTCGCAATCATGCTCTACACCCTGTTCTTCTTTATCCGGGATGGAGATAAGTTCGTCCGTATGATCATGAAACTCCTACCCCTCGAACAGGCACGGGAAACCCTGATTCTGGAGAGATTCTCCTCCACCGCCCGGGCCACCCTCAAGGTGACCCTGATTATCGGCGGCATCCAGGGCATCCTGGGGGGCCTGATTTTTTATTTTACCGGGGTCAAGGGCGCCTTGACCTGGGGAACGCTGATGGTCTTCACGTCCATTGTCCCCGCCATCGGCTGTTCCCTTGTCTGGGCCCCGGCGGGGATAGTCATGGCCATGATGGGGCATTTCTGGCAGGGCATGATAATTCTG
>JAPLJZ010000047.1 GCA_026388335.1 Deltaproteobacteria bacterium | reverse complement strand
GAGGTTGGTATTGAAGGATGCTATTCAAGTTCGCCACCCTTTCCTTACTCGGTGAGCCAGCAATCAAGGCAAAAGGGGAAAAGGCGGGAGTGGACGGCGTCTTGGTGGTGGATCTGCCGCCGGAAGAGGCGGACGAGCTGAGAACCTTTACCGATCCCCAGGAAATTGATTTTATCACCCTTACCGCGCCGACGACGGATGATCGCCGTCTCGAAAAGATCGTCAAGACTTCCTCGGGGTTCATTTACTATATCTCCGTCACGGGTGTCACGGGAACGAAAGAACCCGAAGCGGAGGCGGCGGCCCGGGATCTTCGGCGCATCCGCAAGGCAACGGACCTTCCGGTGGCCGTCGGCTTCGGCATCTCGACGGCGGCCCAGGTAAGAAAATTCGCCGCCCTGGCTGACGGCGTCGTCATCGGCAGCGCCTTCGTCAAATGGATAGCACAGCACGGCAGGGAAGAGGACTTTCTCCGGCAGGCCGCGGCCTATGCCCGGGAACTCAAGGAGGCAACCATTTTATAATCGTGTATGTGATAGGCGTTATTATTACGGAAACAAAGCATCCGGGAATGTTGTCAGGCATACTTTGTTTTGAGTGGTAATCAGCGAGTCTTTATCATGAGATAGCGATGTGGGCTGGACGAGGTATCTACTAAGGGTGCGTGGTGTAAAGTTATTAGGACTGAGCATTGCGGATCGAAAGAGGTTAACTTCACACCTCAACGGCGCGAACCCGCCCAGGGCGAAGCGTACGTGTGCAGGCGATTGTTCGATATTTTTGGTTAGGCTCCATCAGTAGCGGCATCTGAAGCTCTGTCGCGTCGCCTGCTGACTGAGAATGAACAAAATACTTTAGTTCATCTAACTTGCCAAGGCTATGAGCAAGCTCCACAAAAGAAATTCTGCGAAGCACATCGATGGTGATTGGACGTTTTGAGTCTGCAAAAACCAACGACTTCAAGAACACCTTTGCTTTTACCGAGGACAGCAGCTCAAAAAGAAGATCGGCCTCTTTCTTGGATTGACATGGGATGGTGTAGCAGGTGTCGTCGACCATGACCGGGCGCTTATCGCAAGGCGGAACTACCACGAATGACATATTCTTGTAGAGGCCTGAAATGGCGACCTTCCAAGGGGCGAACGAATAGGGACCGATTCCAAATACAGAGAATCTATGACGGTCCCTGTAAATAGAACTCTTTCTTCCATCCAAAATGTCTTTATGGCGCATTAAGTATTCCCAGGTTTTCGGGGCTTTCTGTTCGATCTCTGTTGTATCGTCGCTAGTGTGTCTTTGCGTAACCAACACAGACCTCCGAATAACGATACGTCCATTGCCTAGGTCGGAAGACTTCAACAGCGGAAAGACATAGTCCTCCTCAATCTCTACTGCTTCACCAAATCCATTAATCAGCTTCTGGCCATTGCGAGTGAATTCCATAACCTTGACAGCGTCGTGCTTAACGCCCGACCGCCAAGTGTACGTCAATGTTCCTCCATCCAGTTTCTTATGCGCCTGGTAAGCATCGATGTCAGAAACCAAATCTCCACCAACGAATCCGAATCTCGTGGAAGCAGATGCAGTATCGAGATCAGCGTACACCATCGCAACTCGATCATCTGAGCGTTTGCCTGTAGTGAAGAAGAGGCATGCATCGACAGCGACATTGAATTCCACCTTGGCATCAATATGAAACAATCTTGAACCTTCTCGCCCTCCGTCCTTCTTCCAGAAATGTCGCAAGACCTTTCTTGCCGTCATTGTCTTGCACAGCATGGCGATGGCTCCGTCGGATGGAAGAGCTTCCATCAATCGAATCAACATCCATTCTGCGATATCGAAATTCGATTTGCCCGTGCGAGCATCGAAACCCCGTAGCCCCTGAAAGTTTGATTTTTGGGGAAGATTCTTGCTTCCAAGTTGACCCAACTCTGAATTCGTCACCCACGGCGGGTTCCCAATAACGAGAATCCGGTTCTTCGAGGATCGTGCTAGATTGCATTTCCAATCCTCGTTGAAGAAATCTCGGTGGAGAATCTGTACGCCGAACTGACTCAAACTTTTGCGAGAGAGATCAACGTACGCCTTATTGATCTCGTAGCCTATATAGTCCGAGGTATCTCCCCAACGTTCTGCCGAAGCTTTGAGGAAAGCCCCCAACCCGACAGTCGGTTCGATCACGATTTCCGGCGTCCCAAAAAGATCATCCACGAGCGATACAACCCTCGCGGCCAAGCTTTCTGGGGTTTGGAAGTCTCCGTATTCCTTCTTAGGGCTCATAGAAATCAAAATCCTGTATCATCACCAATCTATACTATCTGGATTCTTTATGAATGACTTGGAAAAGCGTTCATGTTTCTTGTGCTCTTTCTCTCTGTATTTCTCGTATGCCGCCAGAAATCCCTTGTAAAAATCCCGTTTTGTCTGATCTGGGACAGTCTCTAAAGGACCAACTTTTTGAATTACACCGTAGCCCTGAGCTTCTATTGACAAACAGTGCCAGCTGATTCGTTCAATCGGAATCAGATCGGATTCTTTCAATATTCTCAAGCCATCTCCCACTTCCTCATAATCTACAAATATGAAGCTGAGTTCATTTCGTTCCTCGAAGACCCATTTATGCATTTTCTTAATCGAAATCATGTTGGGTGAGTAATTCTGTTTAGCGACGTTGTTGCTCTTCACGTTTACAGCATGATTATCAGCCAGCATGAAATCGCCGACTGCTTTTCTGGTCGTTGTGCTTTTCCCATATTTGTCTGCCATCAAGATTTCGATTCTACTGTATGCATCCATAGTTAGTTATTCCAGGTTTCTTGGTGTTTGTCGAACAATTAATATACGAACTTCGCTTTTTCCGCTAATTTAGATATCACTTTAACACAGGTCATTTACATTCAAAAGAAATATATGACATGATTACAAGGGAATATTTATTCGCATCATTTTGGATATTATGGTAATAAAGACAAGAAAGAACTTCGTAAAATGTGGAAAATTTGTCCAATACTAAAGTCTTGGATTGTCGCTGATGTGATCATTACGCATAGAATTCTTGTATCCATGCAAGATAGGCCAGCTTATTGACTTCAGAAAGCTGTTCACATTTTACGTGAATGGATAATAAGCCGTCAATCATTTGCACCTTTCGCCCCGTATTCAATGATCCTCTCTGTAAACCCAACCTGATGTCTTGAAGTCTTGTATACCGATGAACAGGCCCCTTTAACACTTCAAAAAATCGCTTATCTTTTCCGCTCCAAATCCTCCAAAATTACACTGACCAAAAACTCAAGCTCCGATTTTACCACCGCCAGAGAGCACGTTCCCTTGCGGATCTTGAGCGTAAAGCCCGGAATGCATTGTCCTGCCTGCGTCTTGCTACTTCGCCGCGGCGAAGCAGGACAACTATTAGACATTATTCATGTATCTAACGAGTGCCTGAAAATTTTCCTTGTTCAATCCTACTTCGGTATCCGGGCGATTGTTTCCTCCAGAGTGGTTTGAAGTCCCGTCATGGCATTGGACACCAGTTGCACATCCTCCCCGGAAAAGGTCCCGAAATCCAATGCCGAAACCTTCGTTCCTACCGTCTCCAGAGCGTCCACCATGTTCTGCGCCGGGCTGGTCTTCGCCGTTGTGCGTGTGTTCGG
>JAPLJZ010000249.1 GCA_026388335.1 Deltaproteobacteria bacterium | reverse complement strand
TCGGCCCTCATCGAAATGGGCGTCTCCGCAACGGCGGATACGGTCGTCGGGCAGTTGGCGGCATTGAATATGCGGCCGGATTATCTCATCATCAGCCACACCCACGGTGATCACATCAACGGCCTGCCGGCCCTGAAGCAGGCCTTCCCGGAAGCAAGCGTCGTTGCAGGCGTCGGGGCAACCGAGTTTCTCAGTCATCCCCGCACCGGGCCGTCCCTGGTTCACGATGATCGCTACATGACCGCGTTTCTCAAGGATCAGGGCATCGCCAATAGCCGCCCTCCCCTCACCGCCGGACCTCTGCTTGCTGACGACACGCTCATTGAAAGGGACGGAGACATAATCGATCTCGGCGGCCTGACCCTGGAATTTCTCGTTGCCAAAGGCCATGCCCCGGGAAACCTTGCCGTACATATTCCTCAACTCCGGGCCCTGATGGTCTCTGACAGCCTGGGTTTCTATTTTATGCGTCACCGGTTTTTCCCCATCTATTTCACCGGTTATGCCGACTACATGGAGACCATTGATCGTCTGGAATCCTTGCGGCCCGATATTGTCGCCCCGGCACATCAGACGATCTTTTCGGGGGACGACGCAGGCAGAGCCTTTGATCTGGCCCGGTGGGAAGCGAAAGAAATGAAGAAAAGAATCCTGAAGCATACGGGGGATGATGATAGCATCATTCAGGAGATCTATGAAGATTTTTACGGAGATGAACTGCTTCTGTATCCCAAGGAAAACATCATCGGCTGCTGCCGATTGCTCCTGCGCAGAAGCCGGGAAGCCTGAAACAACACAATAATAACGGAGGAAAGAATAATCATGAAAGTTATCGCCCTTAACGCCAGCGCCAGGAAAAACGGCAACACGGCCATTCTCCTCAATCTCGTCCTCGACGAATTGAAGGCGGAAGGAATAGAAACGGAACTTATCCAGATGGCAGGAACCGCCCTGCCCGGCTGTAAGGCCTGTTACAAATGCTTCAAGAAAAAGGACAAACACTGTTCCGTCGAGACGGACATGCTCAATGAAATTATTGATAAAATGCTCGCGGCTGAGGGTATCCTGCTGGGTTCCCCAACCTATTTTTCCGACGTCACCGCCAATATGCGGGCCTTCATCGAGCGGTGCGGATTCGTCGCCCGGGCCAATGACTATATGTTCAAGGGTAAAGTCGGGGCCGCGGTGGTCGCCGTCCGGCGGGCCGGGGCCATTCAGGCCTTCAGCGGCATGAATCTCTTTCTCCACTACATGCAGATGATGATGCCCGGGACGAGTTACTGGAGCATCGGCGTCGGTCGCGATATCGGCGACGTCCTCAAAGACGACGAGGGCATCCAGACGATGAAGGACCTCGGAAAGAACATGGCCTGGCTCATGAAGAAGGTATACGCATAACGGCTGACATAGCGCGGCCATCAAGATCAAGATGGCCGCGCCGCCAGGAGGAGAAAGATGAATGAATCTTCGCGTTTCATAAGCGAGCTGGAAATCCTTTCCAGCATTTTGATCCGGTGCTTTGTTATAGGCGTTGTCTTCGTCACGTTCTGGTTCATCTTCTTCCTGCTTGGCAGGGATGCTGCCTACATGATTCATAATAATCTATTCCAAATATCGAGACATGAATATGATTTGCTGAATTATTGTGGCATGGCCTTTGTTAAGGTTTGCAATTTTCTTTTTTTCCTCTTCCCCTATATTGCAATTAGGATGGTGTTGAGGCGAAGGAATGCATAATGGGTTAAAGGCGAACAGCCGATTCCGGAAGGCATAGGTGGTGTGACTAAAACATCTGCTTCCTGAAAGCAGTTAAACGTCGTTTTTGAATAAAATGCTTGACTTCAAAGAGAAATAAGTGATGTTGTCGAGCCAGCGGTTCGGCTGCGCCTCCCGCTGATTTTTTCGTGTTATACATTAGGAGGTGTCTGATGACTGATGATAAAAGAAAAGAATCATTGAAGTTTTTCGTTTACATAGTTGAATCTCCATCTGCTCCAGATATGTATCACGGTCGATCCGAAGGTGCCCTTGTAGCTCGTGCAATCGACTTGGATGGAATTCCTTCCGCTACTCGTATAGTGATCAATAAAGAAGCATTGTCCGCAGCTCTTAATATTGGGCTCCCCGACGTAATGAAGCAGTTCGCAGAACGGTTCCCAATTATCCATTTAAGCGCTCATGGGTCAGGGCAAGGGATACAACTTTCAAACGGGGATACGTTGAGCTGGTATGAGCTTAGACAAATGATTACTCCAATTAATTTAAATCTTGGTGGCTTCCTTCTTCTTTGTATGTCGGCTTGTAAAGGTTATAGTGCATGCCAAATGGCTATGCAAACTGATAATAGCCCTGATCCATATTTTGCGATGGTTGGTAATTTCGGGACGCCGACTTGGGCTGATACAGCAGTTGCATATTCTGCTTTTTATCACCTCCTATCCAAGGGGCATTCAATTCCAAATGCTGTTGAAGGTATGAAAGCAGCGTGTGGCGACAGTCAATGGATCGTCGAAACAGCCGAAGACGCCAAGAAAGGTTACTTGGAATATTTACAAAAGATAGAACCAAGTCAAGTACAACAAGCTCTTGAATCAACAACTGACGCGGCCAATTTACCTCCCAGCGCAAAAGCCTTAGAGCGTAGCATTTCCTAACAGCCACTCCAGCCAACTAGCTACACTCGTGGCTGATTTTTATGTTACTCTCTTTCAACCCCTAATCCCCAGTAACAATAATTTTCGAAATTATTTGTTAGTAGAACAGCGGTAAATTTACGATAGTATCGGACTGATATATTTCGTGAGCAGATTCTGAGGGATCCTTCCTGTAAACAAAGCATCCTGCCATAATATTGATCGATTAGAGCACAAAATGACGTCAATAAATAAATTCAAGGTAGGACTTATTTTGACAGTGACTATCAAGTCAAGTATAGGTCAGGGCATCTTAGGGGTTTGCTGAAATACTAAAATATTACCTTGACTTTTCATGGTAAGATCTTTTACTAAATATCCACTATCTATATTTTATACCACATTCTTACTCCTATTCTAACTGGTTCACTACATATTCCATTCACTTCTCTTCACATTGTGGTCCTTCAACGTTGAAAACCATAACAGGCTTTCGCACACTATGGAGGTTCCATGACCCTCAAATTCATTCTTCGACGTTTCACATGATCTCTCTACCAGCATCGAGTAGTTACATTCAATGCTACACGAAATCCTTGAAAGCAGTATCTCATTGAGAGATCTGCTTAATGCTGCATTCGAAATAACATAAAGAGGAGGTAGAACTATGTCCCAAAAAGAAATCTCAACAGAAGAACTTAAGGACTTTGTCCGTAGGGAAGCGTCCCGGTTCCTTCGAAAGAAGAACATCAACTCTATAGGGATCGGTTACAAAATCAAAAATGGTAAACAGACGAATAAGATAAGCATCCAGTTCACTGTAGACAGTAAGCTCTAGCCTGAGGACCTAAAGGCAATCGGTACGGAGGAACTGCCGAAATCTATCTTGGTCAATGGGGTGGATGTACCAATTGATGTGATCCAGCGTACATACAAGCCCAGTGCGAGACAGTTGGAGGTTGCTGAACTGCCCTCGCGCAAGACTTTCATCAACCCCATTGTCCCAGGTGTGAGCATAGGACATGAGAGGAGCACCGCAGGTACTGTTGGATGTGTGGTGTACGATGTCCATGATGGCTCGCCGTATATCCTTTCGAACTGGCACGTACTTAATGGCCCTGGGGGCAAGGTAGGCGATACTATCGTGCAGCCAGGGCCTTATGATGACAACAGGCTGGAGCGAAACGTGGCTGGAAAGCTCATTCGAAGCTATCTTGGCATTGCGGGCGACTGTGCGATCGCAACTGTCGACCGGCGACGTCTCTCACCTGAGATCATGGGTATAAAGAAGATCGTCTCACGGATCGGAGAACCTGATCTCGGCGATAGAGTCGTGAAGTCCGGCAGAACCACAGATGTCACATACGGAATCGTGAACCGGATCCATGTGACAATCAGCCTGGATTATGATTTGGGCGAACCAAAGGAAATTGGCTGTTTCGAGATAGGTCCTGATCCCGAGAATCCGGCGGCAAACAGCCAGATCAGTAAAGGCGGTGACTCAGGCGCTGTGTGGTTGTCGGTGGAGAAGAGAAAACCGACCGACATGATGCTAGGCCTGCATTTCGCTGGCGATGCTGGTGATCAGTCAGACTATGCTATGGCGTGCTATCCGGCCTCTGTGTTCGAAAAGCTGGAGATCACCCCCATAGCTCCGGATGCGAGGAAGGTCCGGGCGGAAGCGGTGGCTGCTGGGTTTGATGAGGGGTTTCTTGTTGGCACTGTAATGCTACCTGAGCCGAGTAATGCGAAAATGAGGAATGACCTTGTGAAGGTGAAAGGGAACACGAAGATAAACTATACCCACTTTTCACTTGCGATGAGCCGCTCACGCCGGTTTGCACTTTGGGTGGCATGGAACGTTGATGGCTCATCTATGAGTAAACTCAGCCGTAGCAGCTTAAAGTTCACAAAAGATTCTCATGTACCGGAAGATGTCCAGGTTGGAGACGAGTTATACGCGAACAACCCGCTTGATCGCGGTCACATTGCACGCAGGGCTGACCTGACCTGGGGGCCACTCGATGAGGCAAAGCGCGCGAATAAGGATTCATTTTTCTTCACGAACATCACACCCCAGCACAAAAAATTCAATCAATCCAGCGCCCACGGGATTTGGGGTATGCTTGAGGACGCTGTCTACGAGGAGGTGGAAGTGAACAGGTTCCGACTCTCCGTAATGGGAGGTCCAGTGTTTACCGCAGACGATCCGGATTACCGGGGAGTGAAGGTACCTCAGCAGTTCTGGAAAGTGATCTATTTCTGCGAAGAGGGCGTAAAAGGGGTTCAGGCTAAAGGGTATGTACTTACGCAGGCGAACCTCGTTAACCAGCTTGAGAGACTCGAACTGCCAGAGTTTGCGGTGTACGAAGTGCCGCTCAAGAAGATCGAGGAGATGACCGATCTGGTATTGGATCCAGGCAGCCAACTAGTTCTGGAAAGGAGGGAGTTGAAGGCAGGTCTTGAGGCGGCTGAAGAGAGGAAGATCAGGCGTATCGAGTCCGTCTCTGATATTATGGGACGTCTATAGGATCCGCACGGATCAAATGGCCGCCATTGAGGATTCCACAAATCAGCCACTACAAAAAAGGAGGACGGTGAATTATGTTGCCAAGTTATTCAAGCCGACCAATCCCGATCCGGCGATTCGTTTATTTCACTATCACTATAATATGTTGTCTATTTATAGGAGGCCCCATGAACGCGCAAACTTCCGACACTGCGGCGAGTGATCAATTAAAGAAAATAAAAGACATGGCCGACGCCCAAACAGCAACAGCAAACGCGCAAATGGCAGCAGCAAATGCGCAGAAAGCACAGGCCGAAGCGGAGGTGGCTGCCCTCAAGGCCAAAATCGGCGAGATTCCGGCATCGGGCTACACCGGAGCAACCGAGCTGGGCGCGGGAGCCGGCAGCGCCGAGGCCGTCCTGCTTAGCGCGATTGCCGTGAATGACATCGCCAAGAAGTTTGCCGAGAGGATGAAGAAAGACATTCCAATAGTCGGCACTCAGAAGGTCACCAAGATTATCCTTACCGCGTCAACAACGGTTCCGGACTTTCAAGCACTAATGGTATTCAGTACCCAATATGCGTCGCTGCAAATTGCTATTGCAGCGGCAAGGAAGGAAGCCGAGATCACTCATGCTACCGATACAGGCGTCAAGCTGGAGTCCGTGGCTGCAATAGGCCTCGGCCTGGCCGCCATCAATAATATATTGGCTTTTGCAAAGACGGATTTCAAGTACGTCGGCTTCGACGTAACCGCTACCGATAGCATGCTGCTTAACGCCACAGCGCGCCACTTGAAGGCAGAGAATGCGACGGTCGAGATTCCGTCTCTCTACCTGCCCGATGCAATGGCGATTTCGAATCCCGGGCTGAAAATGACCTCACAGGTGCTTGATTGGTCGAAGGAGGCCAAACGGAATATCAAACTCTTCGAGGCCGCCCAGGCCAGACTCGAAAAGCAGTCAGCCGATGCACCAAGCAATCAGGAGCTCAAAGACAAACTTCAGAAGGTGAAGGATTCTCTCGCAATCTGGAAGGCGGTCTCGGACGCCATTGATGCCTGGGTTAAACAGGTCACCACCGCCGACGACAAGGGAATGGTACCTCTGGCCACAATCATCAGGCAATCGGCCATCAAACAGAAACTTGACGGGGGAGCATCCCTGGTGATCATTCAACTGCACAAGCTGGTCGGAACCGGCTATACGAAAAAGAATCTCTGGTCTTCGCTGGGCGCGAACCCGTTCTTTATGGCGGGCGGCGCTGTGGCCTCATACGTTGCTTTTGACGGCCCAAACGGAGCCGTATTAAGTTCCATGTTCCTGCCGGTGCATGGCGGCTATCACTCCGTCTCCGAAATCGAGGAAGTGGTAAATAATGCAAACAAGTGACCGTTCCGCACAGTTGTATCAAAAGATCGGCGGCATCATCGAGGCTGGCAATCTCAATCTGGACCACGTGGACGAATCCCTGAATGCCGCTGTGCTCATGGGTGCAAAGATTTCTTCCAAATCCCTGTCCCTGGCCCTCGATGCAACAGCGCGCATCATCCATGCAGAGCCGCTTACCGCCAAGCATGAAGCCATTCTCGAAAGCATCATCCTGGGGAACGGCCTGCGGCCGGCTTACGATATTGCACGCGATTCGTTTGACCAGCTGCCATCGGTCTGGAGCGATTTAAACGACGCCCGCGCCGATCTGACCCCGGTCATCCGGTCCGTGGGCCGTTTGAATGTGTCCGGGCATCCCAAGGTGTCCTACGCGGGCACGGCTTTCGTTTGCGGGGTAGACCTTCTTCTGACCAACCGGCATGTGGCGGAGGAATTTATGAAGGCCGGCAGCTCGGACATCACTCTCGAATTCAAGCCCGGCATGAGCGCAGTGGTGGACTTAAAGCAGGAAGTCGGGTCAAACGAGTCCATTCTTCTGGAACCGACCGGGGAGGCGACAATCTCCATGGAATGGGATGTAGCATTACTCAAAGTAAAATCACTCCCAGCGGAAATTGCTCCCGTGCGGCTTGCTGCCGTTCAGCCATCCGCCATCAAGGATAAAACTGCTGCGGTGATCGGCTACCCTGCATTCGATGAGAACGAAAACCTTATCGAGCAGATCGCCATTTTCAGAGGACTCTTCAACAAAAAGAGGCTGCAGCCGGGAAAGTTTTTAGGCATTGGACCCGTTATGTCGTATGGCCGCAATGTTACCGCCCTGATGCATGATTGCTCGACGCTGGGCGGTAACTCCGGTGCAGCAGTGGTTGATGTGGAATCACATAAAGTCCTGGGCGTTCATTTTTGCGGTATCTCAGGTGTAGCCAACTATTGCATCCCCAGCTGGGAACTGGCGCGAACCGAAGCATTTACCTCGATGCGGGGGAAGATGTCGTTCTGTTGACAGCGAATCGGATATCCGGGGACATCCATGATAAGTATTGTCAAGGGGAAAATGGAGATTTCCCCTAACCTCTCGGTTTGACGGACTCCCCGGCGCCTTTTTTAATACAATTTGCATTATTACACTGGCAACTAAATATGGCAATGCATGATCGACATTTTGAGGAAACATGGGGCATTAGCCAGACTAAATAGTCAAGTTTAATTGCCGGTGTAATAATATGGCTTATTGAAATGATTAAGAAAGCCGAACTCGAAGAGGAACGGCGCTTTTAAAGAAGGCAACAGGATCAGGTCTGTTTTCTTATCATAAAGAAGATTTCAAACGATATTCTACAGTTTTGTTAGCTCATTTAGGCTAAGGATTTGTAAATGAACTGCGTAAGAAACGCTTCCTGATACTTTTAAATAGGGCATCTCCGCAAGCTTGCAGAAGCTCTGTCGCCCCTGGAAAAAATACGGCTGGTTTTGTTGGGCGATACCTTCGAGATCATCTGCGCGGAGTAGACACCCACAGGTGAATCACTAATATAATAAATATATCAATTAGTTATACCAAAAGTTCGCGCGGCGAACTGTTTAGTAAATTTCGTTGAAAACAGTATATTCAGTAAGGATATATTGTTGTATTCATTCGTTAAAAACCCCCTCACGCAGGGAGAGGAGTCGGGTGAGAGCAGGTTTAAGAAGAAATTTGCAAAGCTGGATATTTTTCAACTTTGAGACCTTCTCCTCTTTATCGCCGTGACAGCCACTTTCTTCAGGGGATAGCTTCCGGTACTGGCCGTATCCTTTCTTGTCCAGGTCCTCCTTGGGTATGAAACGCAGGGCCGCCGAATTCATGCAATACCGCTTGCCGGTTGGTTTCGGTCCATCAGGAAAAACATGACCGAGATGAGAATCTCCCTGACGGCTCCGGACTTCGGATGTGAAAACCCTTGCTAATTAATTGCGACTGTGTAATTTTATTGATAAATATTTAATTTCAAAATTATATCACCAGCATTACCAATTCAGGAGGCGGCGCTGGCCGTAAACGACTATGCTCGAAATTGAAATCAAGGCGGTCCTCGTCGATCCCGGCTCCATGAAGGAACTCCTCGGACAAATGGGGGCGGTGGCGGAACCGATCCTCCAGGAAACAGATTACTACTATCAGCACCCGTCCCGTGATTTCGGCCAGACCCACGAAGCCCTGCGCCTGAGGATAACAAACGGCCAATGCCGCATTACTTACAAAGGGCCAAGGATGGCAGGAACGGCCAAGATCCGCTTTGAAGCGGAAACGGAAATCGGGGATTATGAAACGATGAAGTCCATCCTGGAAAGATTGGACTTCCGGCATGTGGGGGTGGTCGAAAAAGAACGCGCTGTCTTCTATCTGGAGGGCGCCACCGTCTGTCTCGATGATGTCGTGGGGCTGGGAACCTTTATAGAACTGGAAAAAATGGGGGAAGACAAAGAGGTGATTGAGCAGGAAATCCTTGCCCTGGCCGGTAAGCTGGGAATCAAAGCGTTCGAGCCCCGGACTTACCTCGCCATGATCCTGTCGAAGTGATGATAGTCCTTCATAGACTTGAAATTGGCCCCCCACTGCCAGCCCCGCTTGAGAAATTCCTCCACAACGGGGTGACCGGTCGCCAGAACGCCGGGGTCGCCGGGCCGGTAAACAGCACCCTGAGGTGATACCCGCCCGCTGTTATAGACCACGGGATTCCGGACGGGGTTAATATCCACGGCCAGGCCACAGGCATGACGGGAGAGTCGTTTCGTCCCCGCCACGGTCCGGTAGTTGAAAGCTGAGGTGTTGTTATCCGCCATGGAGGCGTCATCGGACCAGCCATAGACGACAATGGGGACGGCCTTGTTAACGGGAAACCTCAGCCTTTCGATAAGTCGGAAAATATCCACTACATCCTCCCGGACGTCCTTGTGAACAACCAACTGCCCCTGGTGGAGCATCCCGTCAAAAGAATAATAGCGGACATCCAACAGGCATAGATCCCGCACGACCTCGGTTGGGGCTCTGGTCCCGTCTATGGCCTCCCGGAAAGTCATCCGACTGTCGATAATGGGCGCGGTAGTATGTTGCTCAGTCGTCATGCCAGATCCTCCCGTCAGTAGAATAAATAATGACAAACTGATAAAAAGTCCGAAAATTCCCTTCCCCTTTGACGGGGGAGGTTTTAGGAGTGACGGATTTTTCATTATTACAACTACTTCATACGATTCACGATTTCCTCAATCACCTCCGGCGGCAGGGACACCTCCCGATAGATCTCCTCGGCAAGGGCCGGGGTCATTTTGAGGAAATCATCTTCCCGGATCGTAATTAGCAAACCGCCCATCTCCACGGCCCCAGGCGTTACGAGGACGCTGCCTTTCCCTTCCCGGTAATAAGCGTCCGGTCGATGTTTCCGGCGGGGGAAAACGAGGAGCTGCCACCGTCCCTCTTTTTGCTTACAGAAAAGATTTAGCATGGGTTCTTCCGCACTGCCCATGACCTCTCCCATTGCCCCGATCAGCCTCTTCAGGAATGCCTCCAAGGTTTCCGGGACACTTCCTTCCATGAACAGGGCGTTTCTTCCCGGCAGCCTCAGAACGCCAAATGACACATCCTCCCGATCCGCACACAGGATCTCCCTTTCCCCTTCTTCCCAATCCTTTTCAATAGGCAACATTCCCGACGGGCAGACCTGAAAATGATGATGATCCGGGGCGGAGGCCCCACAGCGGGGACCATTGTAAAAGACCATGAAGGCCGGCCCCAGATCATGGGCCAGGGCAAGCAGGGCGCCGAGATGTCTCTCAAGCTCCTGGGGCTCATGGTTAACATGCACGACCGTATAATGGGGCGAAAAGATCGGATAGGGATTGACAAGAATCAGAAAAGTCTTCCGGTAAAGGACCGCTTTCTGAGCCGCCGGCAGATGGTACACGCAGAGAAAACAGGGACGGTTCCTGATGGTCTCCGCGTCAAGCGCGGCGGTGGCGCTGACGGTCCGCCCCTGATTGAACTGAACCAGCATGGTATGCTGCCCGGAAGTTATCTCCCGGAACCAGGCCCCTTTCATACTCATATGGGCGACAGCGAACTCCTGCCAGTTAAAGAGCTGCTGAGAAAAAAGCTCCCCGCACGTGGATGCCAGGGATGTCCCTCCCGGGGCGCCGTCATATTCGCTCCATATCCTGTCGGGCATTAACAAATAATCTGATGTTTTCAATGATCACTCCTCGTCATTTTTTGTCTGGCCATGATCTCCATGCTTCGGAGCCTGTCTTTGTAGGCGTCGTTCCCATTAGTTCTTTCTATGGAGAGAGCGGCGTCGGTGTTACCTTCCCAGCGCCGGCACAGGTACAGGCTATCGTAGATCCGGCCGATCCGGTAATCCCGGGATATTCTCAGGCAGACGGCGTAATCCTCTCCGTAGCTCACGTTAGGAAACCCGCCCGAGCGCCGGAGAATGTCCGTCCGGAAGGCCCGGGGGGCGCCGAAACCGTTCACCCGCAGGGCGTTGTTCCGACCGTTCTCGTCCGTCCATTCCCGGTGATCCACAAGCCCGGGAGGGATTTCGCCCCCCTTGCCGTCCACGAGGGTGTAGGACCCGATGACAGCGGCATAGAGTCTCCCACTCAGAACATCTACCAGCCGTTGCAGGCTCTTCGGGTCTCCGTAGAGATCGTCGGAATCGAGCTGAACGACGTATTTCCCGCAATGGGGGGAATGGACCGCCTCGTTCCAGCAGCCGCCGATGCCGAGATTCAGCCGCTCCGGGACCAGGAGCCGCACCTGGGGATAACGTTTTGTCAGCTCCGAGACGATGGAGGTCGTACCGTCGGTGGAATGATTGTCCACCACGAGGACATTGAAGGAAAAATTCGTTTCCTGGACCAGGGCGCTGCGGACGGCGTCGGCAATTGTCTTTACCCGGTTCCGGACGGGGATTATCACGCTGGCCGCCACGGGATAAACCGCCCGATCGGCGGGCAATCTCCTGAATGATGGTGGGAGCCAGGCCCCGAGGCGGCGCAGGTGCTCCGAGGCCACCATTTCCATCTCCTGCTGATACGCCAGATTCCGGGGATCCACATAGGCAAAATGCTTTTCTCCCACCCCCTTTTCCGGGACTATGGAACTTTGGTAAAGGCGCTCCGGTAGATGAACAATCGGCGCCGTCAGGGAAAGCTTCAGGCGCAGGTCATACAGAGCGGCATATTTTGTCACCGGCAGGGGCCCGTTGCCGACGAGCGCCTGCCGGACAGCAAGGGTAGAGAATAATTGTACCGGGCCGAAATGAAAGTCATCCCGGATACTTCCCAATTGATAATCATTTACGGGCCGTTCCTTGCGGACGCCGTCGGGAGTCGTTTCCTCATAGTCGCTGTAAAGCATTCCCGCCCCCGTCGTCCGGATGACATCAACCAGTCTTTCCAATGCCCGTCTGCCAAAATCGATAGCCGTTTCCCCCGTAATCATGAGGAGGTACCGGGTGCGGGCTTTTTTCAGGATGGCTTCCAGAATCCATCCTGATGCAAGCGTATCCCCTCGGATTCCCTGACACTTCGGCCAGGCAGGCAGGGGATTGCCATCGTGAACGACCAATATCCTGGAAACAAGGGGGGAAGGGGCAAGCAGCTCGATGGTCTGATCCGCTACACCACAGGAATCCCGGCACAAAGCAACGGTAATCATCGTCATATCTCTCCCTATCCGAGGTTAGCAATGGGGTCAGGCTTACTAATAGACATTTAAGCTTAAATGTCTATTAGTAAGCCTGACCCCATTACGACATCGTTCCGCCAGTTTCAAAAGCTGGGGCAACCGCTCGGAAGCGGCCGCCATCCTGCACAGATTCTCTATTCCCTGGGGAATATGTCCCAAAAACGCTTCCTTCCCCTTTTTCAATCCTAGAAACCCAAAGGCCCCCAAGGCCTGCATGAGCCGCTGGGCGGAACCATCCTGAAAACCTTCCCGGAAGCGCGTCCAGTCCAGATCCAAATTCAGCAATTCATAAGCATAGCGGAGAAGCTCATCCCGTTCCTCCTCTGTTAGGGAGACATAGGCATCGCACAGCAGGGATCCCAGGTCATAGAAAAGCGACCCCCGGCGCAGGCCCTGAAAATCAATAAATATCGGTTCGCCACCGCAGATCATGATATTCTGGGATTGGAGATCCCGATGGACAAGGGCCGACCCCATCACCAGCAGCCGTCCGGCCAGGGCTTCCAGTTCCTCCCGCAGGGCTACCCCTTCCCTTTCCGCGAGACTTATCCGGCAGACGTCCCGGACAAACTGCTCCAGAAAATAGTCGTGTTCCCAGCGGTAGAGCTCCCGGTCGTATCCCTTCATTGTCCTGGGGGAACGGGGTGACAAATTTGCAGACCGCCCCCCATTTCCCTTGCCCGGAGAGGATTGAGCGAAGATGTGAAGGGGGCTGATTCTTTGCAGGACCTTCCGGTACAGATCACGGCGAATCTCCCAGGGTTCGTGCCGGTACGACCAGAGATCCCGATCCCCGAGATCTTCCATGAGGACGAAGCCGAGTTCCGGATCATGTCCATAAACCGCCGGGACGGAGACCCCCAGCTCGGCGAGGAAAGCGGCAATGCCCGCCCAGTAAGCGTTCTCCTCCTGCTGACGACCATAGGCCATAAACAGGAAGCTTTTGCCATTCGGGAGCGACAGGCGATAAAAGCACCGGTCCGAGCCGCCTTTCGTTATCGCCTTGATCGCCATTCGCCCCATCGCCTCCTCAGCAATACCGAGGATGTGACGGGCATAGGCGATAAATGTATTTTCAATATGTGTCATCGTGAGAGTGCTTCCGCATTGTTCAGGGCTTCGTAGATCTCAAGAGTCCCGATATCGTTCCACTGCCCGGCATCGATCACGACTCCCGCCACCGCTCCCGGCTCCTCCCGGATCATGTCTATGAACACGGGGATGATATCCTGTTTGGCCCCTGGTTTCAGCCTTTTCAGGAGTGTTTTTTCGATGATGTAAACCCCCGTGAAAAGGCAGGCCTGCACTCCGGGATTTCCCAGGACCTGGCGGAAATCGCAGATAGCTCCTGCGGCGTCAAGATTCACATTCCGGGGCTGACCATGACTCCGGAGGGCGAGGGTCGCCTCCTTCCCGGCCCGGAAATGGTGATCCACCAGATCCGCGAGGGGAATATCAGTCAGAATATCACCGTTGTAAACCATCAACGGCTCGTCGTCATCGATAAGGCTCTCGATGTTCTTCAACCCTCCCCCTGTATCGAGGAGGTCCGGCTCATGGCGGAAAAGAATCGGGATGCCGCGCCAGGCGTGCCCCGGGAAGACTTGCTGATATACCTCGGCACAGTGGTGAGTATTGACGATGAACCGCTCGATCCCGGCCTGCCGGAGATGGTCCATGGCGTACGTAATGATCGGACGACCCCGCAGGGGCAAGAGCGGTTTGGGACAGTCCCGCGTCAGCGGCATCAGGCGCGTCCCCAGACCCGCCCCGAGAATGAAGGCCGTTTTTATTCTTTTTTCCGATCCTGCCGACTGTTTCATGAAGGGCCTTTAACACACAAGCGGCGCCTCTGACCAGTCCATTATTCCAATGATGGTAAATTCGTATTTTACCGCCAGTGGACCATGGGCAGCCCTGGAACTACTGAAGAGAAAAACGGGATACGAGTTCCCTTGAGGCTGCCAATATAGGCCGTACGGAGATCGGCGCCACCGAAGGTGATACTGGCAAACCAGGGGGCTATCGTCCCGCCGGCAGCAAGCATTATCTCCGGGGTCAGGCGGTCTTCGACAAAGGCCTTTTCCATGGCAAGAGAAGCCTCCTCATTCCCATCGTCAAGAATAATGTGGAAATCTCCTTCCGGCGTTAAAAAGAAGAGCTGGTCCGCCATAACCAGGGTTCCCCATAAATTCCCGAAAGCGTCGAAGGCAATGCCGTCCGGGAAGCCGAACCGGCCCAGCTTGGACGGACCGAAAATTTCCCGCTGCGACAGAGATCCGTCTGCCGCCACCTTCATGCGGGAGATGCACTGCCCGGTGGTCTCAACGATATATAGATATTCTTCCCCAGCATCCAGGCGAATTTCATTGGTAAACCGAAATCCGTCGGCGACGATCCTGATCCCTTTTTCATCCGCCAGGGCAATATATCCGTCCGCCACCTTGGGACTCATTGCCTTCATCCAGTTTTGGATGCGGGTGGATACGGTCAACCAAATCCGGTTTTTGCGATCCCGCAGGACAAAATTCACCTTGCCGATGGGTTGCCCATCAATCCGGTCGTGAAGAGTTCGGGTGGACCCGTCTCGTTTCATAACTTCGAGCAAGTCCGTACCAAAATTGGAGATTAAAATGTCCCCATTTTCCGCAAAGGCCAATCCATTGGGCAATGTCCCCTGGGTGAAGCGACTCGCCTCATCGGCCGTTTCCTGGAAGGCGGCCGCGAAGGCCTGGGTAATTATTTTCTGCTTTCCATCCGGCATGATTTTCACTACTCCCCCCCGGGCATCGGCAGTCCAAAGGGTGCCATCCGGCTCCGCGAGAATACATTCCGGACGCTGCAGATCATGGCCCACATATCTAATTTCAGAACGATCGACTTGAAATCCTATCATCGGGTTCTTCGCCACGGCACACCTCCCCAAAAATTAAAAAGCGCTTTCGGTAGATTTTTTAACATCTCAGGATAAGAATCTAATTCATAAGTACGCTGGCTATTTTTCTATCAAATTATAGAGAGGAAGGTCAACAGTTTTTCCAGGCATTGCCCCTCTTCACTTTTGATGATTTGTTTTTTTTGATGAGAGTTTTGATTGGGTGTAGTGATCTGAACTTCATGACTTTCTTGTGATTTTATATAAGTAAGGAGGTCGATAAAAAAACTTGACAAGCATATACAACTCCTGCATACTACCTGTGTAGTAAGGAAGAACGCCACGGAGATTTCATCAGTCATCTCAAAAGAGGACGGACATGGAACAAGGATTTGGCGACATATTTCAGGCTACGGTGGAAGCCCTCAACACCATGGGTCTGACGGTCTATGAAGCGAAGGCCTACTTGGCCCTACTGCAGAAGCATCCCTCCCACGGCCATGAAATAAGCCGCCACTCGGGCGTCCCGGGCCCCAAGATTTACGAAACCCTGAACCGCATGATGCAAAAGGGACTAGTCGCCGTTTTAAATACGGACCCCCAGATGTATTCCCCCCTACCTTACCATGAATTCCTCGCGCGTAAAAAAAATGAGTTCAAGATCACCGAACAGATCTTAACCGCCAATATCGAAAAGATTTCCATCCCCCCCACCGACATCACCGTCTGGCAATTGACGGACCACGACGTTCTGATCGGCAAGTCCCGGGAACTCATCGACGGGGCGAGGAGAACAGTATTGATGAGCCTTTGGCAACAGCAGGGAACGCTCCTGGAAAAAAGTCTTGCCGCGGCCCAACAGCGGGGGGTTAAGATCATTTCCATTCAGTTCGGACCGGAGAGCATAGAAATCGGCAAGGTTTTTCATCATATCCAGACAGATACGGTTTACGAGCGTCATAGCGGGGAATTGACGATAGTCGTCGATGAATCAATCGGCCTGTTCATGGCCCAGCCGCCGGGCCATGAATGGAACGGTTTCTGGACCACCAACCCCGGCGTGGTCAAGCTCATGACCAACTATATGCGCCACGACATCTATTCGAACAAATTGATTTATCGTTTTGAAGAAGCTATAAAGAGCGAATACGGGGACCAGTTACAGACATTGCTCAACCTTGAGATGGATTGAGGGCCGGCGAACAAAGAAGCGCAGGCCGGTCACGAAATCAGTGTCACAGGTTATAAGAAAAGGAGATTGGCCGTCATGATGGAAAAAAGAATTATCACCGCCGCCCTGACCGGGGCCATCCACACCCCCAGCATGTCCCCCCATCTTCCCGTCACCCCGGAAGACCTCATTGAAGAGGCGGTCAAAGCCTACGAGGCCGGGGCGGCCGTCGCCCACGTCCATGTCCGGAACCCCCAGACGGGGCTTCCCTGCGCCGATCAGGATATCTTCCGGACCGTTGCCGAAGGGGTCAGAAAGCGTTGCGACATGGTCGTCTGCTGCACGACGGGCGGCCGTCTCGGCGAACCGGTGGAGAACCGCGTCCGGGTCGTCACCAGCCTGTCTCCGGAATTGGCGACCCTCAACGCCGGTTCCCTCAATTTCGCCCTCTTCCACATCGCCGACAACGTCCAGACTTGGACTTACGACTGGGAAAAATCTTATTTGCAGGCGACGGAGGACTTCATCTTCCCCAATACCTTCCTGACGATGAGGCAGTTTCTGGAAAAATTCGCGGCCCAGGGAACGAAACCGGAATTTGAGATCTACGACCTCGGGATGATCAACAATCTGGCCTTTCTCATCGAGAAGGGCCATGTCCGGAAACCCGTTTATCTCCAGTTTGTCATGGGAATCTTAGGCGGCATTCCCGCTACGATCGAAAACTTCGTCATTCTGCTGGAAAGCGCCCGCAAGGCCATCAGCGATTTTCAGTTTTCCGTTTGCGCCGCCGGCAAGACCCAGTTCAGCCTCTGTACAACCTCCCTGATGATGGGTGGACACGCCCGGGTTGGCCTGGAAGACAATCTCTATCTCGAAAAGGGGCAGTTGGCGAAAAGCAACGCCGAGCAGGTGGCCAAGATCGTCCGCATTGCCCGGGAGTTCGGCATCGAACCGGCAACGCCGGCGGAAGCGCGGCAGATCCTCGGCCTAAAGGGAATAGACAAGGTTAATTTTTGATGACATTGTAAAAAATCCATATGCTGTGTTACGCGTCACCCTTCGTCACTGCGACGGACGAAAAAGTCCGCCTCATTCCTCAGGGTTTGCGCGCCTTGCCTCTGGAGCTTTTTACTTCGTCATCTAAGTTACGGAGGAAAATTGAATGGGAAAGCG
>JAPLJZ010000059.1 GCA_026388335.1 Deltaproteobacteria bacterium | reverse complement strand
GTTATCGCGCAAAAAGAATGGGACACCGTGAGGCTTAATTATGAAACGGCGTCTTCCCGGCTGATGGAAGGGGAGGCCATTCTCCACCAGGCCAAGAGCAATCTGCAAAAAATCGAGATCACCAGGAAGGACATCGAGGCAGCCCGGGCCCAGGTCCAGTTTGCCAGGGCGGTCCGCGAGCAGGCAACCATCGAGACGGCGTACACGAAATTGCTCGCCCCTTTCGACGGCGTCATCACCAGCCGGAATATCGAACCCGGCGAGGTAGTATCTCCCAGCCGGGAGGTCTTCAACCTGGCAAATCTGTCCAATGTCGATCTGAAAATCTTCGTGGAAGAGACGGCAATCGGCAAGGTCAAACCGGGACAGACGGTGGATGTGAGGATCGACACCTTCCCGAATCGCATCTTCAAGGGAACCGTCTCCTTCGTATCCCCGGAAGGCGAATTCACCCCCAAGATCATCCAGACACAAAAGGAGCGGGTGAAGCTCGTTTATCTCGTGAAGGTCTCTATCCCGAATCCGGGCTACGAATTAAAAACCGGCATGCCTGCCGACGCCTGGCTTAAATAATTAGGGACAGCGCCCCTATGAAACCAGAACAGGCATCTTCCTCTTTCGTAGTCGTCGATCATGTCTCCATGCGTTTCGGAGAAGTCGAGGCCGTCCGGGATGTATCCATGCTGATCGGAAAGGGAGAGATCTTCGGCCTCGTCGGCTCCGATGGGGCAGGCAAATCCACCCTCCTCCGCATGGTCGCCACGATGATCAGGCCCACAGTGGGCAAGATTCTCATCGCCGGCATGGACGTCGTATCCGAGAAGAGAAAGGTAAAGAATCTCATCGGCTACATGCCCCAGCGTTTCGGACTTTATCCGGATCTGACGGTGGATGAAAATCTCCAATTCTTCATGGACATCTTCGGCATTCCCAGGGAAGAACGGAAAAAGAGGCGGGAGAAGTATCTGGGCTTCTCCAATCTGCTGCCCTTTACCGACCGCCCGGCAGGTGCCCTCTCAGGGGGAATGAAACAGAAATTGGGGCTGGCCTGCGTCCTGATCCATGAGCCAAGTCTCCTGATCCTCGACGAGCCTACCAACGGCGTCGATCCTGTCTCCCGTCAGGAATTCTGGGAGATTCTGGGTGAAATGCGCCGGGAGGGAATGACAATTATCGTCTCCACCGCTTATCTTGATGAGGGAGAAAAGTGCAACAATCTGGCGATGATGCACAAGGCACAGGTAATTGATATCGCGACGCCGGCGGCGATCCGGTCCTCCTTCCCTACCCTGGAGGCAGCCATGATCAGTCGTCTTCAGGAGGCGGATGCCGACATTGCGAAAGATACCTTTTTACCCCGCTCCCACCCTGGCCCTCCCCCTGAAAGGCAGGGGAATATATGAACACATCTACAAACCGGCAATCAGGAAACAGCGACGCTATTCAAGTCAAAGACCTGGAGAAACGCTTCGGCAAATTTGTGGCCGTCAATAAGGTGACCTTCAGCGTCCGGCGGGGAGAAATTTTCGGATTTCTGGGTTCCAACGGCTCCGGCAAATCAACGACCATTCGCATGCTCTGCGGCATCCTCACCCCCACGGCCGGTCAGGGAACCGTGGCCGGCCATGACATCTTCAGGGAACCGGAGGAAATCAAGCAGTCTATCGGTTACATGTCCCAGAAATTCTCCCTTTATGAGGATCTAAGTCCCTTTGAAAATATCCGCTTTTATCTCGGCATATATAACGTCTCGCCGACCCTCTGGGCGGAGCGGATCTCCTGGGTACTGGACATGACCCAACTGGGTGACGTCCGGGACCGCCTGACCCGGGAGCTGCCCCAGGGCTGGCGTCAGCGCCTCGCCCTCGGCTGTGCCCTGTTGCACAAACCGGACATCCTTTTCCTCGACGAGCCGACGTCCGGCGTCGATCCCCTGACGCGTCAGCATTTCTGGGACTTTATCCGCCAGTTGGCCTCCCAGGGCATCACCATCTTCGTTACTACCCATTATATGGACGAAGCCCGCCATTGCGAGCGGATCGTCATGATCAACCAGGGAGCCATCGTCGCGGCGGGAACCCCGGATGAAATCATTCGGAAGGCATGCCCGGATAAGGAGAATGCCGACTTGAATGACGCGTTTATTACCTTGATGAAAAACTGAAAATGAACTTACGGAAGATCGGCGCCATTACCCGCAAAGAATTCTATCACCTGATCAGGGATTATCGGAGCCTTTACCTGGCCTTCGCCATCCCCCTGATCCTGATCCTGCTCTTCGGATACGCCCTGAGCCTTGATGTGGAAGACGTCCGGACGGTAGTTGTGGATTACGACGGGACCAAGCAAAGCCGGGATCTCGTCCGCCGCCTCGACGCCTCCCCCTATTTCCAAGTCGTCGCCCACCTGAAGAACTCCCAGGAGGCAGCCGATTGGCTCGATCACGGCTGGACAACCCTGGCCCTCGTCATTCCCCCGGACTGGACGAGGAACATCCAGGCCGACCGGGAGGCGCCGCTGCAGGTCCTCCTCGACGGCAGCGATCCTAATTTTGCCAATATATCCGCTGGCTACATAACTGCCTTCTTGGAGCGGGAAAATACCAAATATCTCCATAATTTCCTGAATCGCCAGGGGCGGGAGCAGATGAAACCGCCCCTGGAGGGCCGTATCCGCATCTGGTTCAACGAGGACCTGGAGAGCAGAAATTTTATTATCCCCGGCATCATTGCCGTCATCATCATGATTGTCGGGGCCATGCTGACATCGCTGGTCATCGCCCGGGAGTATGAAAACGGGACCATGGAGACGATCAAGTCCCTCCCCATAAGCGCCGGGGAATTTATCGTCGGCAAGGCCATTCCCTATTTTTTTATCACCCTGGCTGATGTCCTCATCGCCGTCCTCATGGGACAGGTCCTCTTCGGGATCGTCATGAAAGCAAATTTCTGGCTCATGATCACCGCTTCGTCCCTGTATCTGGCGGTCGCCATCACCCTGGGGCTCCTCATCTCCTCAGCCACAAAATCCCAACTCGTCGCCAATCAGGTCGCGCCGCTGGTTACCTTTCTCCCTTCCATGCTCCTGTCCGATTTCGTCTTTCCCGTCCTGAACATGCCCCCGGTGATCCAGACCATCACCTACATCGTTCCGGCGAGGTACTTTATCGACATCCTGAAGGGAATTTATATGAAGAACCTTGATATCACCTATCTTTGGCCGAGTTTCGCCGTCCTTTTCGTCATGGCCGCAATCCTTGCTGTCCTCAATGTCATCGTTCTGAAGCGGGAGGGAATGTAACATGAACTTCCTGCGGATACGGGAACTCGTCCGTAAAGAATTCATTCAACTCTTCCGGGACAAGCGGAACCGCCCCATCCTGATCATGGCCCCGCTTATTCAGATCCTGATTTTCGGCTATGTCGTAAATTTTGACATCACCAGCATCCGCGTCGCCCTCCTCAATCTTTCCCGCACCGTGGAAAGCCGGACGATTGTTGATGCCTTCAGCGCCAACCATATGTTTCAGATCATCAATGTCGTCAATGATCCCAAAGAAATGGAAGACCTGCTGTTGCGGGGGAAAGTGGACATCGGCATCAAGATCGGCCCCGATCTGAGCCGGAAGATCCGCCGGGGGGAAACGGCGGAAATCCAGATCCTCGCCGACGGCACGGTAAGCAACATGACGGCGATCCGGGTCTCCTACGTCATGACGGTCATGGAACGCCTGAATCGCCAGTTTCTCCGGGACCTCTACCCGGTACAGATGACGTATGGGCGCATCGACGGCCGCCTGCGGACCTGGTACAACCCCAATCTCTACAGCCGGCATTTCTTCGTTCCCGGGATCGTCGCCTTCATCGTCATGCTGATCTCGCTGCTCTTTACCTCCATGGCCGTCATCAAGGAAAAGGAGGGGGGAACGATGGAGCAGCTTATCGTGACGCCCATGAAACCTTATGAGCTGATCATGGGGAAAACCATCCCCTACATCATCATCTCCCTTATCCAGATGATTTGTGTACTCGTCTTTGCCGTTTACTGGTTCGAGCTGCCCATCCGGGGGAGCCTGCCCCTGTTTTTCCTCGCCATCTGCCTGTTTCTGATCAGCACGATGGGAATCGGCCTGTTCATCTCGACCATTTCCGCCACCCAGCAACAGGCCATGATGACGACCTTTTTCTTCATTCAACCGTCGTTTCTCCTTTCCGGGTTCGTCTTTCCCATCGCCAATATGCCCGTCGTCGTCCAGTGGCTGACCTACCTGAATCCGTTTCGCTACATCCTGGTGATCATCCGGGGCATCTTCCTCAAAGGCGTGGGCATGCACGTCCTCTGGCCCCAGTATGTCGCCCTGACGATTCTGGGTTTAGCGGTCTTCACCGCCGCTGTCCTGCGCTTTCATAAACGGCTGGATTGAGCTTCGCTGCCAAATATCCATTGAAAAGCAAAAGCAATTAAAGCCTTGACTTTTAAGACAAGCGTAATTACAATGTAGCAACTGTTCGGTCAAGGAGGTAAGAAATGAGGGCTCATATTGTTAAGATAGGTAATTCCCAAGGAATCCGTATTCCAAAGCCATTGCTTGATCAAACTGGAATTAAAGACGACGTTGAGCTGGAGGTTGATAAAACCTGCATCATTATTCGTCCGATCTCAAATGCAAGATCAGGTTGGGATAACGCTTTCAAAGCCATGGCCCAAAACGGTGATGACGTATTGACAAATGGGAACGATAACATTTCACATTCTTGGGATGATGAGGAATGGCAATGGTAGTAAATCGATTCGATGTGTATTTGACAAATCTTGATCCAACTGTTGGCTCTGAAATTCAGAAAACGCGCCCTTGTTTGATTATTTCTCCAGACGAAATGAACCGACATATCCGTACCGTTATCGTTGCCCCGATGACGACAGCCGGGAAAGAATACCCCACACGAATAGAATGCAGTTTCAAGAAAAAAAAAGGGCATATCGTTTTAGATCAAATACGAACAATAGACAAAACGAGACTTATAAAAAACATTGGCACACTTGATTCAGAAACCCAGTTAAAAGTTCTTGCCGTATTACAGCGGCTATTTGCATTTTAAATATTGCCCTAATCGGGTAGCCGAGGCTTTTTCTCCCCCAGCCCGCACACCAACCGGTGTAAGCGTCCTCACTTGGCGGGACTTTTGTTATATATCGGGTTGAAGGTGCGACGACTAAGTTGATGGTTTTTTGTCTCTCGTACTTACGAACAAGCTTTCTGAACTCAATGATTGACGGATTTCGAGAACAATGCAAGAGTATGAACGGTAATGCTTGAAATGCTGTGGCATTGCCGGGAAACCAGGCGGCAAACAGAGAAGACATGCCTCAACCTGACGTACCGGAAGAAACCGGTCTACTCAACTCAGATCAGATCGCGTGGCTTGATGTCAAACAGCAAATAGTTTCACCCTGGTCATGGCTCGATCCGTTCTTTTCAATACTCGGGAAAGGAGGGAAAAAGGGGGGAGAGAAAAAAACAGGAACGAACCGAATGTTTCAGAGTTAATCAAACTATTGTTTATTTATATTGTTTAGTGAAGGAGAAAAAGGAATGAAAAAAATCTTGATGGCGGTTATTATTTGCCTGCTTACAACGGGTTTTGTTTATGCTGCGGAAAAGGGAACGGCCAAGGAGGCCCAGGATCTGGTGGCGAAAGCCATCGCCTATTACAAGGCCAACGGCAAGGACAAGGCCTTTGCGGCCATTAATGAGCCCAACGGTCAGTTCACCAATAAGAAGGATCTTTATGTCTTTGTCTTTGACTTCAAGGGCTTCTGCCTGGCCCATGGCGCCAATAAGGCGCTTATCGGCAAGAACCTCATGGAACTCAAGGATACCAATGGAAAACAGTTCATGAAGAAAATAATCGATGGTGCCAAGAGCAAAGGCAAAGGTTGGGAAGATTATACCTGGACAAACCCAACGACCAAGAAGATCGATAGCAAGTCATCCTATTATGTGAAAGAAGGGGATCTCGTCTTCGTCTGCGGAATCTATAAATAACTAGCCGTCCAGGACAATGTCGGCTGGACACGGGGGTCTGTCCAGCCGACATTTAATCACGGCAGTGCGGTTTCTGGCGGCCCTATGTCGAGCAAGTGATTTACCGTTATCTCGATTGTGGCGACCTGCACAATGGCTTTGCCTACCTAAAAGTAGCAGTTACAAGCCGTAATCATCATATCAATTCAAAACCGAAAACCCTTGACTCGAAGATGGAGACGATATCCGGTACATTTTATTTTTTCATGGAACGTTCTTGTACATAACCGGGTGAAAGTTGCTACAAAAGCACATCTCGGGCAAAGATCAACTCCAAGGCAGTTTATTAAATCCAACTCCTGTGTGCCGGAGCTGGTTAACCTGTTGATACTGAATGGCAATCAGCGACGAGATTTATTATTTTCACCCTGTTCTTACCGCCGTCGCGGGGGCATCAAAACGCAGGGAAACTTCCAGAATATCCATTGACAAGCAAAATCGGACCCGCTATGCATCGCCCCATCGAAAGCAATGTCTTGAACGTTTGACATAACAATAGGGTAAAATACATGCTGAACCCTTACAATGGAGAGATTCGGGACATTCCCATCCTCTTTGCTCACACGGGTAGCAAAGACGACGGAGGGAATCGAGTATATGCCGTGGCGGTCATTGTTCTTCAACCCGATCGTCCCGGAAAAACATTTTCATCCCTGGTCCGGTATCGTTTTTTTACGGCAATAGACAGGTATCATTCCAATCTGTCCCGGCAGGAGTTGGAGACGGCGCCGGAGGCAAGTGCGGTTATCCGCGATTTGCACGATTTTTTAGGGGACACCCCTTTTGTGCTGGCATGGCCGCAACGGGACAATCTCCCGGACCTGAAGAAACTATGCGGGGAGAGACGGATCGTGGATATGGGCGTTGCCCTTGAGTTCTTTCTTCCCACCCTCGATTCTTTTTCCCCGAAGTATTTATGGGAGCACCTCAACCGCCAGCCGCGGCAACGGATATCCTTCACGGCGGTTGAAGCGGCAAATCTGGTTGTTGATCTGATTCGCCATATCTGCAGTTACCAGCTCAATGACAAAGAATTACCCAGGGCGGCCGCCCTCCGTCATTACCTGGCAAAGAGCGACACCTTATTCGGTAATGTTTTCTTACATTTAATCGAGCGACTCTCTAACTATTTCGGCGACCTTTTCAGCAGCCGCCGGGACGACGACACGGCAAACTGGATCGGCTTTTTGAAGGAATCAAAAACAAGAACGGGACGCGCCGTCGCTGCTGCTACTCACCATCACCGGATCAACATTGACTCTCTGGAGGACATTTATAAAGGGATAGCCGGGGAAGTTCGTGATTTCGTCTATCGGCCCAGCCAGGCGGGATATGCCCGTCATGTAGCCGAAGCCCTGAACGACGCCGCCGTCCTGACTATCGAGGCCGGGACAGGCACGGGCAAGACCCAGGGCTACTTACTGCCCATATTCGCGTTTCTCGATCGCAATCCCGAAGCCCGGGCCGTAATTTCCACCTATACCAAAAGCCTCCAGAACCAAATCCTTGCGCGGGAGGTGGCTTTCCTGAAAAGGACGATCAAATCTTATGGGAAAATCACGGTGACCCTCCTGAAAGGAAAGTCAAATTATCTCTGCGCCTGGAAGCTGGACCATGTCTATGATGAATCATGGCGGGGCGCGGCGCTCCTCGCATGGTTGTACTGCGTCAATCTGATTTACCATTTTCGGGAGACCGATGGCGAC
>JAPLJZ010000235.1 GCA_026388335.1 Deltaproteobacteria bacterium | reverse complement strand
GTTTCTCCTTTGGAGGGGATCATGGCCGTGGAATCGCATTTCGTAAAATCATTGCTGTACAAGAACCTGCCAGGATACGTGGCTTTTATGGGCATTAAAAGGATCAATTCCCCTGAGTTCGCAGGTATGCCCTTTGACGCTATCCGCGACCAGACAGAACTTACTCTTTTTGAAAAGCATGGCGCCACATGGGCATGGGTTTCGGATATTTTATTTAGTCCAGCAGAAAACGCCGTTGCATTAAAAATCGGAGCTAATTCCTTAAAAATAGGGAGCGATGGATATAACGAGTGGATGGTAGCAAATGAAGACTTTGTTTTAAGTTTCGCAAAACCTAAACGGGGGAGAATCATCATATTCTCTCCCGACGATACTACAACCTATGACAGCGCGCTCGATACAGGCGATGCGTATGCCGCCAAGGGCAGTTATATTGAACTTGCGGGTTTTGTAGGCGATGTTTTTGCAGTCAAAGCCAAGTCGACAGTGGCAGGTGAAAAGAAGTAAAAGATTCTATTCATTGCTTCGCCCAAACGAGTATAAGCGAGGGCGAAGCAATCTCAAATAAATGTTAATGCTGCATTTTGAGTCCACAGTAGTGCAGGCAGGTCTCTGAATTGGTAATTAGGAAAAACACACATGGAGAAGAATCGTCTTTATTACATTGACAATCTGCGTGTCGCGACAATCATGTTGGTGATTCTGATCCATCTGGCTGTAACTTACAGCGGTAGCGGCATCTGGTTTTATAACGAAGTACGGCCGCTGGGCTTCTTCAGCCATATTTTCTTCAGCTTCTTCCAGGCTTTCGTCCAGGGGTTTTCCATGGGGATGCTTTTCTTTGTGGCGGGCTATTTTACGCCCGTGGCCTATGACCGGAAAAGCACTAACCGATTTATATCCGACAGATTCCGGAGGCTCGGCCTGCCGGCACTTTTTTTTCTGCTGGTGGTAACTCCTTTGATGATAGCAGTGGTACGGTCAAACCTATTATGGAAAGGCAGCACTTCCAGTTTCCCGGAATTTTACTGGCAATACATTAAGTCTGCCGGAATGCAACTTCTCGGTGTCGGCCCGATGTGGTTTGCGCTGGCATTGTTTATTTTTTGCGTGATCTATACGCTTTGGCGCCTGATCCTTCCGAGGACGGCAGCGCCTGATTCCCGGCAGGGTATCCTGACCACCAGACGCCTGCTGCTGCTCATTGTCATCATAGCGGTGGTTGCGTTTTTGCTGCGATTGTTTTTTCCGATCGGCTCCGTATTCTGGGGAATGCAGCTGGGATTTTTTTCGCAATACATTATCATGTTCATTGCTGGGATTTTTGCATACCGCACGAACTGTTTTGAAAGCATGACGTCGGCCATCGGCAGAAAATGGCTGGCTGCAGGGTTGATTTTTGGCTTTATCGGTTGGCTGATATTAAAATACTTTGCCGGTCCCTATGATTTTTCGACTCTTACAATGAAGTCTGTAAACACGGGCAAAAGAATAATCGGAGGCTTCTCCTGGCCAGCCGCTTACTATGCCATATGGGAATCCTTTGTTGCTGTGGCCATGACCATGGGGCTTTTGGGCCTGTTTCGTGAAAAATTAAACTTCAGCAACAGCCTTACGCAAAAATTGTCCGCGGGCGCGTTTGCCGTGTATATGTTCCACCCGCCGATAATTGTTGCCGTGACGATGCTGATGACAACACTGGACATGCTGCCGGTATTCAAGTGGGCATTGGCCGGTCTGATCTCGATCCCGGTATGCTTCCTTATTGCGTATTACATTCTGCTGCGCATTCCGCTGCTTAATAAAATATTATAAGAAAATAACGGGTACGGTTCTGTTTAATCGGGTAGGGGAGGCGAAACTTTACCAGCCCTGGATTCGATGGACCTGTTTTTTTAGAAAATTTTTCGGTAGCTTCAGCAATCGGAATATTGAGGCCTCTGATTTTTCTTCAATCTTTAAATCTTGTCAATTTCTTGGTGATATTGACGTAGAACTCATAGATGGACACAAGGTCCGATGCAGATCATTATTTTACGAATTACAGTCAATCCCTTCAAATACCTATACGTAACAAAATGATGGTTGACATGTTTTAGGATGACGGTCATCATCTATCTGTTTTTCTTATTGATTTAAGAAAAGGAGATAGACATGATGAACAGAGATGTAGTTTTACAGAATAGACTTATACCTTCTGAAAGTTTTTCACACCCCACCACTAAATCTTTCGATTATTACCAAACCAGTTTCCGTTTTGAATCTCATTCTGGTGGAAGCGTGGAAGCGCTTCGCAAGATATTGAGAAAACTGGCGAAGGCGGATCTACCGGGAAAAGAGCATGTTGAGGCCTATCTTCGCCATATGACCCGTGGTAACCGCAGACCGAGGACATTGGATTGTCGGTGGGGCAGCATACTTATTTTTCTCGGCATGATTAAGGCCAACGGCAAAACCCGCCTTGAAGAAGTGACAAAAAGAGATGTTGAGGCATTTATTGAGTATGAACAGGATAGAGGCATAAAAATTACGACCATCAGGATGAGACTCACGGGTGTTCAGTCTTTTCTCCGCCACTTGGTTGAAGAGGGGATAGTATCCCCGGATGTTTTTGGCAAGAGGATACGCTTGCAGTTGCCTGAGCGCCTGCCACGGGCAATGGATCCAGGCGATTTGCAGCAACTGCTTTCTGTCATTGAAGGTAGCCGTAACCGAGCCATGATCCTGGTGTTGTTGAGAACGGGAATGCGAATCGGAGAGTTGCTCAAAACGAAGGTTACAGATGTCCATATCAGGGAGCGGAGGATAGAGATTTATGAAGCAGAGAAGAACCGCCTGGGGAGGGTGGTTTATCTCAGTGAAGATGCAGTTATAGCATTGGAGACCTGGCTGGGAGAGAGAAAATCATGGGAAGAGTATCTTATCTACAGTCGGGGGAGAACAGATACAATGGCATACAGTACAGCCCGGTGCATATTCGAAAAATATATTGCAAAGGCTGGATTAGCTCACAAAGGGTATACCCTGCATACTCTTCGTCACACCTTTGCCACGGAGCTTCTCAATGCCGGTATGCGCCTGGAGTGTCTACAGATGTTGTTGGGACATCGGAACATCGAAGAGACGCGGCGCTATGCCCGTCTCACTGATAAGACTCGCGAGGAAGAATATTTTAAGGCCATGGCCATAATAGAAAGGGGGAGTAGTCGTGGTAATGACCGATTCGATCATGAACTGGAGGCGATTTTTGAAAAGGCGGAACTGTTCACCGAATACCGTTAAGAACTACATGAACATCATCAAGCATTTTGTGATCTGGTTGGATGTGCCGGTGGAAGGGGTGATTCATACAACAGTATCGCGTTACATTGACTATCTCATGAAGAAAAGGCTGACCGCAAAGACCGTTAACTGCCATTTGGATGGCATCCGCCAATTCTACCATTATCTGAAGGAAGAGGAAGGTTTGTCAGTTACCAACCCCATCAGAAAGAATCACATGCAAAAGATGTCCAGGCCTCTTCCCAGACATTTAAAAGATGAACAGACGCAGGTCTTTTTTAAAGCTGTTAGTTGTCCCCGTGACCGGGCCATGTTCATGTTGATGCTGCGCTGCGGGTTAAGGGTGGAAGAGGTCGCAAACCTTACCATCGGAGTCATAGACATCAAACGCAGGACAATCCTGGTTGAAGATGGGAAAGGGGCAAAAGACCGGATCGTCTATATGAGCGATGATGCCCTTCATTCTCTGGCCTTCTATTTAAGGGTAAGGCCTGCTTCCAAGACAAGAAAAATCTTCCTTGTGAAAAAGGGACCATATACGGGACAACCTATCTCCATACGTGGCATTCAGAAGCGCATGGAGTACTATGCTCACGAAGCGAAACTCAAGGTTTCCTGCCATCACTTTAGACACACTATGGCCACTCAGATGTTGAATGCTGATGCGGATCTCTCCACTATTCAAGATCTTTTAGGGCATAGTAGTGTAAAAACAACACAGCGGTATTGCCGGGTATCAAACCTCAAAGTACAGAGGGACTACTTCAATGCGATGGAGGTGATTATGCAACGAATCGATGGATCATGAAAAGGTGATCCCGGCCTTGAGCTCTTTAATGGCTCCGGCCGGGATTTGTCTTGACTAAGAGATTAAAATGTGAATACTAAAATAGTGCCTAACAAGTTAATCTCAATAAGAAAATCAGATTATATTACGTATAGCAAATACAAATCTTCACATAGGGTGATTGTGCCAGGGCATTGAATACGGAAAAAAAGGTGCTAATTTTTGAGCGTGATTATTTTGACAGGAGGTGTTATCTTCTCCTTCATGAAACCTCACAAACCCATTTTCCATCTTCATCTCAGATTTCAAAAGATTATCAATAACAAGATCCCTTGACATATTATGCTTAGGGACCATTATTTCAAATAGATTCGACATGTCATCAAAGAGCAGGAAGTGAGGTGGCAACTGCTATGATGAATCCATACCGTATAATAGCGATAATAACTTTATTGCTCATCACCGCGTCATGTGCTCACAAACCCATCGCAGTTATTCCACAATCCGGAGCGGGGATGAATCCTGTAACTGTGCAAACATCGCACGGAACAATCCAGGGTTTTGAAGATGAGAAATGGTTGAAGACTTTTCTGGGAATACCCTATGCCAGGCCGCCAGTTGGCAACCTCAGGTTTGCCCCTCCCCAAGATGCGGACAAATGGGATGGCATAAAGCAGACTGTTGAATTCAGTCCAAGCTGCCCGCAAATAAAGGACGATTTCGAATCCGCCTCTCTCTTAAAGCAAAGCGAAGACTGCCTCAGCCTTAACATCTGGACCCCCGGACTGGACGATAAAAAGCGGCCGGTCATCGTTTACATCCATGGTGGAGGTTTCATGAATGGAGGAACAGCAGACCCCCATTATAACGGTCGACATATTGCAACACGCGGCGATATTGTTTTTGCCAGCATCAACTACCGAATCAACGCATTCGGGTTTCTTTTTCTTGAGGATTATGGAAAAGAGTTTGCCGGAACGGGCAATAATGCGATTAGGGACCAGTTGATGGCAATAAAGTGGATAAAGAACAATATTGCAAACTTCGGCGGCGACCCTGATAATATAACCCTGATGGGCGAATCCGCAGGCAGCGTATGCTCGCTTGTCCTCATGGGTCTGCCGCAGGCTAAGGGGCTTTTTACCAAAGTCATAGCGGAAAGCGGTGCCTTGAACCTCGTCCGTTCCCGTGAGCAGGCGAAAGCCGCTACGTCCGATTTCATGAAAATTGCGGGCGTCAATGACGTGGCAGGTCTGCGCAATTTAACAGTTGCGCAAATGGTAACGGCGATAGAAGAGCACCTAGACAGCGCAGGGATGGAGGCTGACCTTCTTTATGCTCCGGTAATCGATATGGAGGTGATCCCTGAAGACCCCCTTGCTGCAATTGTTAAAGGCGGAGCATCCGGCACCACTTTACTGACTGGGACGACACTCGACGAATATCGGTACTGGATAAACTACTCCTGGTTTCTGAAATATATGCCGTTAAAGCTGGCACTCTATTTCGCGCCCCAGGCTAAAAAAAAGATTCATGGACATGAGGAGGAGGTTATCGATTTTTATCAAAAAACGTTTCCAAAGGCCGGATGGGCAGATAACACCTTTGCGTTTGCCACTGACATGATGTTCTTTATCCCGCATATACAGTTAGCCGAGGCGCAGTCGAAACATGCAAAGGTCTTCATGTATCGGTTTGACTGGAAATCCCAGGCCAAAGAATATCTGGGGGCCTGCCATGTCATCGAACTCCTTTTTATTCTGAAGACATTTGATTCGCCCAAAAGCTATTATATTGTCGGCCCTGAGCCTCCTATGAGTCTGTCTGACGCCATTCAGGATGCGTGGGTGGCATTTGCAAGAAGCGGCAATCCGAATACCGATGATCTTCCTGCTTGGCCTTCGTATGACGAGAAAGCCCGCACCACCATGATTTTTAACACGAAAAGCATG
>JAPLJZ010000185.1 GCA_026388335.1 Deltaproteobacteria bacterium | reverse complement strand
GGTCTTGGAGGTCCATCCCGTACAGGACCTGTAAGGCAAATTCCCGCGCCCTTCTTCTTTCTTGCATGGGCGCTCTTAGATCTTTCTGAAAAGATCGACCATTTCGATGGCGGCCATGGCGGCATCCCAGCCTTTGTTGCCCGCCTTGGTGCCTGCCCGCTCGATGGCCTGTTCAATCGTATCCGTTGTCAAGACGCCAAAGGAGACAGGGATCTCGGTTTCGAGTCCCACGCTGGCTATTCCCTTGGACACCTCGGCGCTGACGTATTCGAAGTGGGGCGTCGCCCCGCGAATTACCGCTCCGACGCAAATGACGGCATCATAACGGCCGCTTTTTGCCAGCTTTTTCGCAGTTATAGGCAGTTCAAAGGCGCCGGGAACCTTGAAGAGCTGAATGTCCTTTTCATCCGCCCCGGCCCTTGTTAAGGCATCAACGGCCCCGTCGATGAGTCTGCTGGAGATAAAATCGTTGAATCGGCTTGCTGCGACGGCAAACTTCATCCCCTTGGCAATAATTTTTCCTTCGATAATTTTTGGCATGCTCAGCCTCCATTGATAAATTTATATCAGGTGCCCCATTTTTGTCTTCTTCGTCGTCAGGTAACGGATGTTGTTTTCGTTGGGCTCGATGACGATGGGCACCCGACCGGTGATAGTGATGCCGTAACCATTGAGTCCCACAATTTTCTTGGGATTGTTGGTCATCAGCCGCATCTTCCGCACCCCCTGATCGGCCAGGATCTGAGCGCCGATCCCGTAATCCCGCAAGTCGGCCTTAAATCCGAGTTCGATGTTGGCTTCGACGGTATCCTTCCCTTCATCCTGGAGGGCATAAGCCCGGATCTTGTTTACGAAGCCGATACCTCTGCCTTCCTGCCGCATGTAAACGATCACGCCTTTTCCTTCCTGATCCACCATTTCCATTGCCCGGTGGAGCTGATCTCCACAGTCACAGCGCGCCGATCCAAAGACGTCTCCCGTGGCGCACTCAGAGTGGACGCGCACCAGTACTTCATCTTCCGGCTTGATATCCCCCTTAACCAGGGCGACATGCTGCGTGTCATCCACATCGTTTTCATAGACAGTCATTTTGAACATCCCTCCGTAATGGGTGGGGATGTCGGCTGCGGCCACACGGCGGATCATGGACTCGTGCTGCATGCGGAAATCGATGAGGTCGGCAATCGTGACAATTTTCAGATCGTGTTCTTTGGCGAAAATCTCCAGATCGGGCATGCGAGCCATTGTGCCGTCGTCCTTCATTACCTCACAGATGACGCCGGTCGCCTTGAGCCCGGCGATGCGAGCCAGATCAACGGACCCTTCCGTTTGCCCGGTTCTTACGAGGACGCCGCCCTTTTTTGCCCGGATAGGGAAGATGTGTCCGGGACTGACCAGATCATCGGCCTTGGCGCCATCGGCCACGGCGGCGCGAATGGTAGTGGCGCGATCAAATGCCGATATTCCCGTGGTAACTCCCTTCTTGGCCTCGATGGATATGGTGAAAGCCGTGCCAAAGCGAGAGCGGTTATCCCTCGCCATCGGCATTAGATGCATGTGATCGGCATGTTCTTCCGTCATGGTCAGGCAAATCAGCCCCCGGCCATGCCTGGCCATGAAATTAATGGCCTCGGGGGTCACAAATTCGGCGGCCATGCACAGGTCGCCCTCGTTTTCCCGGTCCTCGTCATCGACGAGGATGATCATCTTGCCATTGCGAATGTCTTCAATGGCTTCCTTTATTGTACTTACACCCATTGTTCACCTCAAAAAACCGTGTTCTGCCAATAACTTCCAATCCACATGCGAGCTGCTGCCGCGATTGTTAATCATTAACCTTTCTATGTACTTGCCGATGATATCCGTCTCTATATTCACCGGTTCCGATACCCTTTTCAAACCCAGAGTTGTCCCCTGGGCAGTATGAGGGATCATATTAACATGGAATTGGTTCCGGACACAACGATTGACCGTTAAGCTGACCCCGTCGACGGCAATGGATCCCTTTTCCACGATATATTTCATGAGCTGGTCCGGGACTTCAAATGTGAAGAGCACGGACTTTGTCCGGACGGTCTTTTCTACGATCCTGCCGAGACCGTCCACGTGCCCCAAAACAAGATGACCGCCCAGAAAATCCGTGAGACGCAAGGCCTTCTCGATGTTCACGGAATCGCCGGTCTTCAATAGCCCCAGATTGGTCTTGGCCAGGGTTTCGGCAGAGACATCTGCGGAAAAACCTTTCGTCTTTTTCTGTGTTACCGTAAGGCAGGCCCCATTGACGGCGATGCTGTCCCCGGTCTTGACATCGTCGAGGGGAAGATCGGTACTAACGGTCATCAGGGCTTCTTCTCCCTGTCTGACCATTTGCGCCAATGTTCCCTTAGCCTGGATAATGCCGGTAAACATAAATGAAATCAGCCATCCTTTTTTACATTAAGCAAATCTTTGAGTTCATCAAGGAAATCGTTGACGTCCCGGAACTGCCGATAAACTGATGCGAACCTGACATAGGCCACTGCGTCGAGTCTTTGCAGCTCTTCCATGACCTTTTCCCCGATCATGGACGAGGGGACCTCCTTGCCCATGCTTTCCTGACATGCCCGCTCGACTTGATCCACAACGCCATCGATCTCATCTACACTAATTGGTCGTTTCTCCAGGGCCTTGATTAGTCCATTGCGGATCTTCATCCGATCGAAGGGTTCCCGCCGGCCGTCCTTCTTGACGACCATGGGCAGAACGTCCTCGACCACCTCATAGGTGGTGAAGCGCTTGTTGCAAGCCAGGCATTCGCGCCGCCGCCGAATGGCGCTTCCGTCCTTGCTGATTCGTGAGTCAATGACGCGGTTCTCACCGTTATGGCAAAAGGGGCATTTCATGTCAAATGCACCCCTACCCCCGCCTCTTGGAGGATCTCTTCCGCCATGGTGTCGCGATAACCATCCCGGATCAGCACGGAGCGGATGCCGGCGTTGATAATCATTTTTGCGCAGATGATACAGGGATGATTAGTACAGTAAAGAACGGCATCCTTGACGCTGACCCCGTGCAGGGCGGCCTGAATGATGGCGTTTTGCTCGGCGTGGAGGCCGCGACAGAGTTCATGGCGTTCCCCCGAGGGGATATTATGCTGTTTACGAAGGCATCCCAGATCAAGACAGTGCCTGAGCCCCGTCGGAGCGCCATTGTATCCTGTGGCCAAGACGCGCCGGTCCCGTACCAGGACGGCGCCGACCTGCCTGCGGATGCAGGTCGAACGTTTAGCTACCAAGCCGGCTATATTCATGAAGTATTCGTCCCATGACGGCCGTTCCGATCGGCCGTCGCTCCCTGTCTTCTCTTCTTCTTGACACATTATGGTCGTCGTCCTTTATCGGCGGTTAAGAGATCACAGGGGCATTCGGAAAAGGGGAAATGAGAGACGACCACCTTTTCCCCGAAGGAAAATGGAGAGCTGCCCCGGTTTTTCCCGACTTGTTGTAAATTCACCGGTTTTCAAAATTTGATGCCAGAATATTGGGGGACAGATTTCAAATCTGTCCCCCAATATTCTTTAAACGTTCCGCGTAAAGAGGGAACTTTCCGCAGAGATCCTGTACGCTGCTGCGGATTTCCCTGATCTTTTCCTGGTTCTTAATGTCCTTGAGAATCCGGGCGATAAAACCGGCGATGATCTTCATCTGTTCTTCCTTCATGCCTCTCGTGGTGAGGGCCGGAGTTCCTAGGCGGATACCGCTGGTGATCTGTGGTCCCTGGGTATCAAAGGGGATACCGTTCTTGTTGACGGTTATTCCTGCCTGATCAAGGACCTCCTGGGCGTCTTTGCCGGTAATGCCTTTGTCCGTCAGATCAACGAGCATCAGATGATTGTCGGTGCCTCCGGAGACAAGGCGGAATCCCTCGGTGATGAGGGCCTCGGCCAGAGCATGGGCGTTCTTGACGATTTGCATCTGATAGTCCTTGAAATCTGCCGACAGGGCCTCCTGGAAGGCGACGGCCTTAGCGGCGATTACATGCATCAGCGGGCCACCCTGCATCCCCGGGAAGACACGGCTGTTGATCACGGCGGCGCGATCCTGTTTGCACATGATCAGACCCCCGCGGGGTCCCCGGAGGGTCTTGTGGGTCGTCGAGGTCACAAATTCGCAGATGGGGACAGGGGAAGGATGAAGCCCTGTGGCCACAAGACCGGCGACATGGGCGATGTCGGCCATGATCGCCGCCCCGACCATGTCGGCAATTTCCCTGAATTTTTTAAAATCGATGGTCCGTGGGTAGGCGCTGGCCCCCACGACAATCAGCTTGGGTTTGTGTTTTTTTGCCTGGGATTCAACTTCGTTGAAGTCGATAGTTTCACTTTCCCGGGAGACGCCGTAGGCCACGACATTGTATAACCGTCCGGAGAAATTGGCCGGACTGCCATGGGAAAGATGTCCTCCGTGGGAGAGGTTCATGCCGAGAACAGTGTCTCCCGGCTGAAGAACAGCAAAATACACCGCCATATTGGCCTGGGTTCCGGAATGGGGTTGGACGTTTACATGGTCGGCGCCGAAGAGCTTTTTGCAGCGTTCGATGGCCAGGGTTTCCACGACATCGACATATTCACAGCCTCCGTAATAGCGTTTGCCCGGGTAGCCCTCGGCATATTTATTGGTCATGATG
>JAPLJZ010000203.1 GCA_026388335.1 Deltaproteobacteria bacterium | reverse complement strand
CTTGGCTAAAAGATTGAGATCCCCGCTTTTCTTGATCTCTTCTACGGCACGCTGGAAGTGGAAATCGGCAATCTCCGCTTTTCCTTCCAGATAGGCCTTCTTGAAATCCTCCATCTGGTTGAAGCTGGCATACGTCCAGTCCGGGATGGGCTGAGAACCGCCACAACTCATGAGGAAGACCATGAGCAGCGTGACTGGAAGCATACTCTTAAGCCTGATTTTATTTTCTTTCATAATTATTACCTATAGATAGTCAATGGCAAAAGAATGCCTTTCTACGGCAGTTTAATCTTTGGTTCCGATTTAAACGGTATTTTCTTATCCAGTTCGTTAATCAACCGGTTGATGGAATTCACGGTTGAGTCAACCTCGCTTCTGAAGAGCTTTAAATCCTGCGTCGCTTCCGCTGTATTCGAACTGATTTTCGTAACGTTGTCAAGGGTTTTGCCAATCTTGTCGAGATTGGTCACCAGTTCCCTGAGGATCTTGATGACCAGGGGAATTATCCCGTCCTTCCCATAGAGTTCCTCATCCGTTTTTTTCAAAAGTTTCCCCACCTGATCGGTAATATTTCTGGCATTCTGAAGGGATGCATGAATGTTCTGGACGCTTTTTTCATCTCCCAAGGCCATCTCCAGGACAGATTTCTTGGAGGACAGATATCCTGTTAATTCCTCGGAATGTTTGAGAATCTTGTTCATGTCCCCCTTCGGGTCAGCGAGGGAGCCGGTCAGTCGTTCGATATTGTCCGTAATCATAGCTACTTGGTCCAGGATAGGCTGAACCATTTGGATTACATCATTGATATCATTGACTTCTTTCAGAGTGGCAATGGAATTGGGGGACAACAGAGGGCTGCTCAAGTTTAGGGTTGTCACCGTGAACTTCGGAGAACCGATGAGGGGCTTTTCGAGGACGAATTTACTATCGGAGCGGATCCACTTGGCGTGCTGGGTGGGCACCGTGATCTTGATCATAACCATCCCCTTATCGCTGAGTTCCAGTTCCGCGATCTTGCCGATCTTGAACCCGGAAAAATACAGCGGCATACCCACGGATAAACCGTCTCCCGTCCGGGAGGAAAGGGTATAGGTATTCTCCGGCTGGAAAATGCCTTTTTTATAAGCCATATAACCGAGGCCGGCAAGGATAAACAGCACGGTCAAGACAATGAAAAGGCCCACCTTCCATTCCGTTTTAAGCGCCATGGATCATTCCTCCTGCGTATCGCTCTTCATTCCAGAGATAGTCAAAGATATGGCATTCCTGAAACAGGTCATCCACTGAGGTGAGGACATCACGAATAAAGCGGGTGTCGTCAAGATCCGGCATGATTTTGAAGGGTCTGTCGATGACCACCATAGCGTCTTCAACCATTACCGCTCTCAGTACCATGACGCAAAACCGCTGAACCTCCAAAAGTACAGGATTTCTTTTCATAGCGATATCTTCCAGATGCAGCTTCTTTAAGCGCACTTTGGCAATATCTTCCGCCTCACGAACCGACAGGCGCCCGTGATACTGCTTGATCAGGGCGATGTTGCTCAGCACGCTGAGATTGGATATCAGGGGAGCATCCAGAGAGACCAGACCCAGGCGGTGTTTTTCCTGCGCCATGATATCACAAAGTTCCCGGTCCAGCAGTTCTTCACTGCTGTACAGTCTCAAATGAATTTTTCGATCAATGACACGACGATTAATGAGACCACCTCGATAATCATAATTGCAATAAAAACATTGACCATGCCATGGAGAACGGAGACGGGAATGCTGGTCAGCTCATCTGTGGCACGCAGGCCGTAACGGATAGGGATCATTACAATAAAAAATCCCATGGTTGCACATTTAATCAGCATCACGATGAGATCGGAAAATTTTGCCGATGCCAGAAGAGCCGTCACATAGTCGTTCATACTCATATCAAATAGTAAAGCCGAAAAGATCAGACCGCTGACAAGAACGACAATGGAAAACAGCCAACTAAGCAGTACAATCGAAAGGATGCCGCTGAGAATTCGTGGCAGAAAAAGATAATTGATCACATCGATCCGAAAGACATGAAGGGTATTTAACTCTTTATTGACCTTCATGACGGCGATTTCCGCATTGACGGCCGAACTTGAACGCAGGGCAATAAGGAGGACCGTGATGAAGGGGGCAAATTCCGTGACCACAAAACCCATGAGCAACTGGCCAAAATATCCAAACAGGCCCAGGTGGATCAGATACTGGCCGATGATACCGATAACAATTGCCCCAAAACCAACTGCTACGGCTAAAAAAAGAGGCAGGATCTGGACGGAGGTGAAATAGATCTGATTGATCAGGACCATGCGGACCGCGCTGTTATAAGCCCGGACATCAAACATTCTGGCCAGGATTCGAAAGGCAAAAGTAAGGGTGTCCCAGAAAGAACGGACGGCATGCATGCCTGATCTGCCGATTTGTTCGATGGCTGTCGTCATGGCTGTTTCCAGTTTTTATACCGTCCCTTAAAGCAAGTCTTGCTGCCGCTTTCATTCATTATACCATGCTTGTGAAATAAGCCTCAAGGAGGATTATTTGGTCAGCACCAGAAGAAAAAAAGGGCCGGGGACCACTTGAATGATAATGTCGCTGAATCCGGCCCTTCCGGCGATGGTTTTTAATTCCGCCGCGGTGTAGCTCTTCCCGAAGACGACATTTCTCAGAATCCACCGCATCAGCGCACCCCATATGTACCATGCCCGGTAATTTTCTGAAAAGGTAAGGAGCGCTTCCGGAGACGCAGATCTGTCGGCCTCGGAGATAAGGGCTTGTCCCCGGGGGCGAAGGACACGCCTGATCTCGGATAGCCCCTGGGCTGGATCCGGCCAGTGTTTAATGGAATTGACGCTTATAACCCTGTCGAAGGCAGCCTCCGAAAAAGGAAGCACCATGGCGTTACCCTGCTGGAAGGTACAATTGAGAACTTGCTCCTTCTCTTTTAGCCGATTCGCGGCCCGCACCTGCATCAGGGCATAATCGATTCCGACCACGGCGGCGTCCGGATTCGCCTTCGCCAGACGAAGACTCACCACTCCCCCACCCGCACCAACATCGAGAATCCTGGTAGGGGCGCCTTTGCCCGCAAGACTGATTACAGCATCAAAATAATTCGCTGCAGCTTTAAAAATCAAGCGGTTGTACACCGGTCCCTGAAAGAGATCCCATGCCCATGCCGAGTCATGAATCCGCTTCAGGAAACCTTTATTGCCTGGTGCGATGGCGCACCTCCTTTTTCCATGATGCCATGTCCCGTTATTTTCTTTCTGTATCGCCCATGTTGCAGCGGGTGTTCATGCCTGAAAATGCAATCGCTCTTCATGGAACCATCTATGTTGTTTTATTTCGCCCTGTCAAGGGTCTTTTATCTGATTATTTCTTTGTTCCCACCTTGACGGCACTGGTAAATGTCCCTATATTTAAGGTATCAACGCCTCAGGAGAAACCCATGAAGATATGCCGATGTCTTACGGAAGATGGTCAGATCCACTACGGTTTGCACAGTTCAGAAACCTCCGGGATAATGCAGGTTCTTGAGGGAGACATCTTCAACTCCCTCAAGCCTACGGACAAATATTTGAAGATCATAGCATATTTGTCCCCTGTAGCGCCGCCGAACATTTTCGCCCTTGGATTCAGTTATCGCAAACATGCAGATGAAATAGGGACAGATGTATCTCCCTACCCGGTCGTCTTCATAAAGGCGAACACGAGTGTTACCGGGCACGATACCAACATCTTACTTCCGGCCGCAGGACCTGATCACGTGGATTACGAAGGAGAACTTGCCGTAATTATCGGAAAGGCGGGGAAGAACATCAAGACGTCAGAAGCAATGAATCATGTCCTCGGCTACACCTGCGCAAATGATGTAAGCGCCCGGGACTGGCAATTTGAAAAACAGAAAGGGCAGTGGACCAGAGGAAAAGGATTTGATACTTTTTGCCCTTTAGGTCCTTGTCTCGTCACCAGAGATGAGATTCCGGACCCCAACCGCCTCAGCATCAGGACGATGATCAATGATCTGGTCGTCCAAGATGCCAGCACTGCCAGCATGATTTATGATATCGCGACCATCGTCAGCGATTTGAGTCATTCCCTGACATTGCTGCCGGGGACAGTGATTCTGACCGGAACACCGGAAGGCGTCGGCTTTACAAGGCACCCCCCCCTCTTCCTCATGGAAGGAGATCGTGTGACAGTCACAATCGAAGGCATCGGAACCCTGACTAATGCGGTACAGAGAGAACCAGTTTAATACATGTTCATAAATATTGAAATTTCTCGGTATATGTGATAGGGCGCTGCCCGTAATAACGAATCAGCAGATGATCTTTTCGTGATCGCGCTGTTGTAAATCATAAATAATTTGGAGGTTACATTCAATCCATGGAAAACAAGAACCGTAAGACCTTTTTCATGTTTCTCCTGGCATGCCTGATCGGTTTTTTCATAGTCTCCGTTGTGGAAGTGCTCCGGTCGTCTTTCCTCGTACCGACCGGTACGGATGTGCAAACGGCCTCGGCGGTATCGCCGGGCGATAACGCCAGAACGCCAGGGTCATTTGCGGATCTTGCCGAGAAGGTCAAACCGTCTGTCGTCAACATCGGCACCACAAAAGTAGTAAGAGGAGGCATGCGTTCCCCTTTCGGAGGCGGTGCGCCTTTTGATCGTTATTTCGGCGACGAATTCTTTGACCGGTTCTTCGGAGACGCGCCGCGTCGGGAATTCAAGCAACAAAGTCTCGGGTCCGGTTTCATAATCAGTTCTGACGGTTACATATTTACAAATAATCATGTTGTGGAACATGCGGATAAAATCCTCGTCAAATTGTCTGACGGCAGAGAGTACGAAGCGAAGATCATTGGCAAAGACGCGAAAACAGATATCGCCCTGATCAAGATCAAGCCCAGCGAAAGCCTGCCCGTTGCGGAAATTGGCGATTCCGATAAGCTCCGCGTCGGGGACTGGGTGCTGGCAATCGGCAATCCCTTCGGTCTCGAACAGACAGTGACGGCGGGTATTGTCAGCGCCAAAGGCCGGGTTATCGGGGCCGGTCCGTATGATAATTTTATCCAGACCGACGCCTCCATCAACCCAGGTAACAGCGGCGGACCGCTTTTCAATATGGAAGGAAAGGTGATCGGCATCAACACCGCTATTGTTGCCCAGGGACAGGGTATCGGATTTGCCATTCCCATCGGCATGGCAAAAAGCATCCTCCCGGATTTGAAATCCAAGGGAAAGGTTTCACGAGGCTGGATGGGTGTTTCTGTGCAGGATATTACGGAAGAAATGGCCAAATCGCTCCAGTTGAAGGAGCGCAGAGGCGCCATTGTCTCTGAAGTATTCAAGGGAGATCCGGCGGAGCGCGCCGGAATCAGAGCCGGCGATATAGTTACCGAAATTAATGGCAAAAAGATAAAAGACACCCATGAATTGCTGCTCTCCATCGCATCTTTCCATGTGGGGGACAAAGTCAGTATCAAGGTCATCCGTGACGGCAGGGAAATGATCTTCCAGGTGACTGTTGTCGAGCGGAAGGATCAACCCGAAGTGGCGGCCGCAAAGGGCGGCGCCTATGAACAATTTGGTCTTGCCGTCGAGGACATTACGCCGGAAATCGCCCGTTATTTAGGAATTCCAAAGAAAACGGGGATCATTGTCGTCCGTGTGCAGAGCGGCAGCCCTGCCGATGAGATGGGAATTCAACCCCAAGATATTATCCTTCAGGTCAACAAGTTGAAGATTGCCTCCGTGAAAGAATACGTACGCGAGATCAGCAAGAAGGCAAACAAAGGAAGCATCATGCTCCTGATCAAGAGAGGACAGGCGACCTTCTTTGTGGCCCTGCGCAAATAGGCGGCGTTCCCTTATCGCCTTCAAAAGCTCATTATTGACGCGTACGCAAAAATTCATCACCACTATCACCCCGGCGAAAGCCGGGGTCCTGAAAGTATAGGAAATGCTGGATTATGAACATTAAACTTCGTTTTCCGGATCAAGCTTGCCCCGTACCCGATACGGGGTACGGAATGACGAAAACGACGTTTTTTTGACTTTTGTGAAAATCGTCATTACTCAATTTCCCGCTGGTATGAATAAGAAGGAACGACATAACGCTCAGTGGCTCATCGCCGCCTACCATGCCCTGAATGATCACTTCGGAAACCTCCACTGGTGGCCGGGAGATTCTCCCCTGGAAGTCATCGTCGGGGCCATCCTTACCCAGAATACGGCCTGGCAAAACGTGGAAAAGGCCATCGCCAACCTGAAAACAGCGCACCTGCTTTCTGCGGAGGCGCTGCTGGCGTTGCCGGAGTCCGATCTTGCCGAATTGATCAGACCTTCAGGGTATTACAATGTCAAGGCCCGACGGCTGAAATCCTTCTTCACCTTTCTTCAGGATTGTTTTCATGGAAAATTGGACGTCATGCTTGGAGAAGAAACCCGAACTCTTCGCGAAAAACTGCTGCAGGTCAAGGGCGTTGGCGAGGAGACGGCCGACAGTATGCTCCTCTATGCCGGAGGGAAACCGGTATTTGTAGTGGACGCCTACACCCGCAGGATACTGATGCGGCATGGAGTTATCCGGGAAAGGCTTGCTTACGGAGAGATACAGCGTCTCTTCATGGAGCATCTCCCCCATAACGCCCTTCTGTACAATCAGTACCACGCCCTGCTGGTCAACACCGGCAAGAACTACTGTAAGAAGAAACCCCGGTGCCAGGCGTGCCCCCTGAACCAGCTCGACGAGCTGCAAGTATCAGATATTTATCGACAATGACGATTTGTTTCACGTGAAACAGCGTACTGTCCCACGCATCGTCCGGACACGTCCTGCCCCGCCCTGTCCGTCGCGGCGTCCCTACGCCAGCATGCCTCCGTCCACAGGGATGCAGGCCCCCGTCGTATAGGATGCGGCGTCGGAGACGAGATAGAGGACCAGTCCTGCCATCTCCTCCGGCTGGCCCGCCCGGTTCAGGGGGATCATGGGGAGGATGATCTTCATGATCTCGGGACTCTGGATCATGAGGGCGGAAAATTTCGTGTCCGTCAGACCGGGGAGAATGGCATTGACCCGGATATGGAAAGACGCCAGTTCCTTGGCAAAAGACTGGGTCATGGAGATGATGCCCGCCTTGGTTATGGAATAGATCCCCTGAAAGGGTGCGGGCCGGATGCCATTGACAGAGGCAACATTCACGATGACCCCGCCGCCTTGTTCCTTCATGATTTTCGCCGCATACTGGCTCATGAAGAAATATCCCTTCAGATTGACGTCCACCGTCTTGTCCCAGGCCTTCTCATCGACACTGAGAACGTCGCCGAAGAAGGGATTTGTCCCCGCGTTGTTTACCAGGATATCCAGCTTGCCGTATTCGCTCCGAATCTGGTCGAATAGTTGACCGATCTGGTCCATTTCACCCAAGTGACAGGCAATAGCAGCGGCGCTCCCTCCCCCGGCCACAATCTCTTCTGCGACCCGTTTGGGGCCCTCTACCCGCCTCGCCGTCAAGATTACCTTGGCCCCATGCTCCGCAAGTGTTTTGGCAATAGCCTCCCCGATGCCACGACTAGCTCCCGTCACTAAAGCGGTGCGACCCTCCAGAGAAAAGATATTTTTTTTCATTACTCCTCCTTCTTCTCAGTGTTATGAAAGATTTCCGGATTTTGCGTAGGCACAGATAAATGGTTCGCAAGCGGCGAATCAAATGTTTTTCGCCGTTCCGAGATTGAATTTAACATCTGGTGATTAATCATAATTATATGCAAACTAACGAGAAGCGAAAAAGATTTTTGAGCTGCGGCGAAGCCATTTTTCAAAGGTACTATAGCAACTATATTTCCCCCGTCTTCATGACCTGCTGCGCCTTTTCTTCCAGGACATGGACGGCAAAGATCAGCATCCCGAATCTCTTATCCTTCGTCTGTCCGTGATAGAAACGATAATATATCTGCTGGGCGATCACAGCGAGGCGAAATAGCCCGAAGGTATAGTAAAAATCCATGTTCCCTTCCGACAGCCCCATCTTGGCGCAGTAATCTCTGATCACCTCTCCCCTTGTCATCATCCCTTCCAAGTGGGTGGGAATCAGGCGGATCGCCTGCATTTCCTGAGGATCATCGCTGTTGATCCAATATGCCAGAGCCCCCCCGAGATCCATGAGGGGATCGCCGATGGTGGCCATCTCCCAGTCGAGGACGCCGATGATTCGCAAGGGATCTTCCGGGGCAAGGACGATGTTGTCAAAGCGGTAATCGTTGTGAATCACTGCGGACGCTGATGATGTTCCCGGCATCCGTTCCTGAAGCCAGGCCATTACCGCTTCACAATCCGGGGCATCCGGCGTGCGAGCCCCTCGATAGCGTTTCGACCAACCTTCCACCTGTCTGCTTACATATCCCTCCGGTCTTCCCAGCTCAGTCAACGCAGTGTCTCTGTAATTGACATGATGCAGCTCGACAAATACATCGATGAGCCGTTCGCAAAGCATTCGGGCCTCATCTTTAGACAGGGTCATGCCTTTGGGCAGTTCCTTGCGCGGAATAATCCCTTTCAGCCGCTCCATAACGTAGAACGGACAACCCATGACGGATTCATCCTCAGTATATGCGAAGGCCTCCGGGCAGTATGGGAAATAGGGCCGCAACGCCTTCAGTACCCGATATTCCCGGCCCATGTCATGGGCCGTTCTAACCTTCCTGCCGAATGGCGGTCGCCTCAAGACGAATTCACGCTCCCCTGCATTGATTAAATACGTAAGATTCGAATGTCCGCTTGGAAATTGGGTAATCGAAATCTGCCCGGCCAAGCCGGGAATGGCATCCTTCAAGTAAGTCTCAATCCGGCGGAGGTTCAGCTCTTCCCCCTCCCGAACAGGTTTTGCCGCATCAATTAAACTCATATTTTTCCTCTCTAACCCTCACTCCCTCCCGCCTTTCTGTTTCATGATCCGTTTGGCCACCGACATCTTGTGGACTTCATCGGCGCCGTCATAAATCCGCGCCGCCCGTTCATGGCGGTAGAAAAAGGCAATGATCGTGTCATCCGTCATGCCCAGACCGCCGTGGACCTGGAGAGCCCGGTCGATAACTTTCTGGAGGACATCGGCCACATAAAACTTGATGAGAGAAATATCGTCTCGCGCCTCTTTGGCGCCGAGGTTTTCGATCTTCCAGGCCGCATGCAGGGTCATCAGCCGGGCCGCCTGGATCTCCGCCGCCGACTCGGCTACCCATGCCTGAATAATCTGCCTGGTCGCGAGGGTCTTGCCGTCCATCGCTATCACCCGTTGGGTGGCTCGCCGACACATCAATTCCAAAGCCCGCTGGCAGATGCCGATCCAGCGCATGCAGTGGTGAATTCGTCCCGGCCCCAGCCTTTCCTGGGCGATGACAAACCCCCATCCTTCCGTCCCCAGAAGGTTTTTCTGCGGAACCCGGCAGGATTGATAGAGGATTTCGGCGTGGCTGAAGTAATCGCTGCCGGCGTGACCCATGACGGAGATGTTGCGGACCAGGTTGAAACCGGGGGTATCGGTCGGAACAATGATCATGCTGGCCCGCAGGTGCGGCGCCTCTTCGGGATTGGTCACGGCCATGACAATGGCGAAGGCCGACCCATCCGCTGCCGTGCTGTACCATTTCTGGCCGTTGATCACATAATCCTCTCCGTCCTTTATGGCCGTCGTATCCATCATAACGGGGTTTGAGCCCGGCATATCCACTTCGGTCATAGAAAAACAGCTTCGGATCTTCCCATCCACAAGGGGCGCCAGGTATTGCGCCTTCTGGGCCTCCGTCCCATATTTGTGAAGGATTTCGATATTCCCCGCGTCGGGGGCCTGACACCCGAAGACATAATGCCCCAACGGGCTTCGGCCCAACACTTCCGAAACGAGGCCATGCTCCACAAGATCCAGCCCCATGCCGCCAAATTCTTTAGGATGGTTCGGGGCCCATAGTTCCATCTGCTTGACCATCCGGCGCTTTTCCTCCAATTCCGGCAGCAGGTCCCGAAATTCCTTCCTTAAAAACTCCGGCTCCAGGGGTATCAATTCCCTCTCGACGAATTCCTTCATCATGCCGATGATGACCTGCATCTTTTCAGAGACGGCAAAATCCATATATGCTCCTTCTTTCCTTTACCGGTACGTGACCAGCGAGGAATCTTTCTCCAGGTCCAGATGGGCCCGGTTATTAAAAGACGTCAGACTGATCTGCTCTGTGTTATAAACGAAGGACGAAACCGAGGTGTTGACGATATGCCAGACCACCCGGAGTGTCTCCTCATCAGAGATCCCCGTGGCCATCTGGAAGGCCGCCGAAATGGGCCCCCCGGACGTAAAGACCAGGACTGTCTTCCCCCGGCCGTTTTCCGCCATAACCTTGCTCATTCCCCTTGCCACCCTTTCCCGGAAATCCTGCCAAGAGGTAACCCCGGGAATTTCTTTGCCCCCGGTGATCCAGCGCAGGATCACTTTCTCAAATATCCTCTGAAAGGCCTTTTTATCCTTATAGAAACGGGCCATGTCCGCTTCCATACCCGGATCGTCCCTGGCTATATCCCTAACCAGGGCCTTTAGTATCCCCTTGGAATCATACTCGTTGAACTCAGGCAGGATTTGCAGGGCAGGCACCGCCCTCCCCGCCTCACGATAACATGAGAGCACCTTTTCGGCCGTGTCGATCTGCCGCTTCATCGCCTGGCCATGACGAATCAGGTAGATGCTGCTCATGCCGTCTGCTCCTCGTCCCGTGCGCTTTCCCGCTTCAGCCAGGCCTGGTAGTCCACCATCTTCGCCAAGGCCTTTACCGCCCGCTCCGGGGTTAGAAAGGCTACCCCCTTATAAGGGCTCCCCGGCACATCCGTAACGGTCTTGGTATTTTCATCTTCAAGAAGAATCACTCCCAGGATAGGTTTCCCATAAGTTTCCATGAGTTTGGTGCTTGTTTCATAAAACGCCTTCTCTCCCAACAATTCTCTTTCCAGACCCAATTTCAAGAATTCTTTTGGATAGTTCGGGTCCGCCGATGATACAGCCTTGATCATATTATTAATAAAATAGGCCCTGCCCACGGCCCCGAGGTGAATGACGGCGTCGCAGAGATCCCACTTGATGAGGGCCTCCAGAACCTTCAGGGGCAGGGCAGGGTCAAACTGTCCGACCAGATCCACAG
>JAPLJZ010000104.1 GCA_026388335.1 Deltaproteobacteria bacterium | reverse complement strand
GCCCCCCAGAGCGATACCGCCCACCGCAGCAATAACCGGCTTTTTGTAGGTGTAAATCTTCTTTAAATACTGGAGAATGGACCCGAAATACGGTGCGACTTCCTCATCGGAAAGGGCCGCCATTTCTTTGATGTCCATCCCCGCGGAAAAGACATATTCACCGCCGGTCATGATCAGGACCCTGATTGTTTCCTCGTTTTCCAGGTGGTTGAGGGCAGCGTTTAGTTCGAAACGCATCTCCCCGGATAGGGCGTTCATCTCCCGGGGGCGATTCATGGTAATGATGGCGTAACCTTCTCTCTTTTCGAGGAGAATTGTTTTATACATTCCTTTTTCCTGCCACCCGTTCCTTCAGTTCCTTGCCCACCTTAAAAAATGGTACTCGTCGCTCCTGTAGCTTGACTGCTTCCGTAGTCCGGGGATTTCTTGCTTGCCGGGCCTTTCTGCTTCTTACAGTAAAGTTACCGAAGTCACGAATATCAATCCGCTCTCCCCTCTCCAAAGCTTCCGCCATGGCGTCAAACATCCGATAGACTGCGAATGCGATATCCGCAGCGCGATTATCCGGAAACTCCGCCTGTACCTTTGCGACCAATTCTCTTTTCGTCATAATCCCTTACTCGCTTTACTCGTAGATATAGTACGCCCCTGCCAGTCTTGCTTCCTGATTTTTCCATTCCGAAACCAGGGTAGAGAGACTATTCCTAAACAAAACGTCCCAATATGATTTTTTCTTGCCGGAATAGATCGCTTCCGGCTTGCCCTTCATCCCCGACATGGTCCCCGCAAGCCCAATGGCATAATTCATGTCGCCCAGTTCATCAACCAGCCCCGCCTGCTTGGCCTGACGTCCGGAAAATATCCTTCCATCGGCGATGGCCTTCACTTTTTCCCTGGGCATTTTCCTGTCCGCTCCTATCGTATCCATGAAATGATCATTCATATCATCAATAACCGCTTGTAGAAGGGCTCTTTCTTCCGGGGTAATTTCTCTGGAAGGGGAGCCGATGTCTTTATATTTTCCGCTCTTGATTACCGATGGTTTCAAACCGATTTTACTCAGCAGACCTTCGGCGTTGAGCAGATGCATCACCGTGGAAACACTGCCTGTAATCGAACCAGGATTGGCAACGATGCGATCGGCGGCACAGGCAATGAGATAACCGCCGGAGGCGCCAATGGAACCAATGGAGGCGACCACCTTTTTCTTTTTCTTCAGTTCCCGAACGGCCCCGTATATCTCCTGCGACGGCGCCACGGCGCCGCCGGGCGTCTCAATTCTAACGACAACGGCGCGCACGGAATCATCTTTCGCAAGTTCCTCTAATTGCTGAACCGTTTCCCTGGCGTCGGTGATCACCCCTTCGACCGTGACCACCCCCACCTTTTCCGATGCCAGCAGGGACTTCCGCTTGCCGGAAAGGGCGCTGACACTGAAAACAACCGCGGAAAAGACCATGGCCATCAGGATGAGGAGCACGAAGGCAAACAGGATGGGGTGTCTTCTCATGCTTTAAGCTGGTCTATTCGTCGGAATCGAGGATCTTTACATCCGCCAGGGCTCTCCCCAGGCTGGATCCCATGTTTTCACGGTTATTGAGGTATTGATGCTGAACCGTTGGCCCTTCGGCCGCAGTTTCATAGTCCTTGATACTCAGACGAATCTTTCTTGCTTTGGAGTCGATGCTTTTGATGGTTGCCGTAACTGTATCGCCGATAGCAAAGAGTTCCGATGCGGATTTGACCCGTTTCTGACTCAGTTCCGAGATATGCACCAGGCCCTCGATACCTTCTTCGATCTCAACAAATATGCCGAAATCGGTGATATTGGTTACCTTACCCGACACGGAAGCGCCGGGGCCATATTTGTTAGTAAATTCTTCCCAGGGGTTCTTCTCTATCTGCTTGACGCCGAGGGAAAATTTTTCGTTTTCCACGTCAACATTCAGGACCATCGCTTCAATTTCCTGACCCTTCTTGAAAAGGTCGGAAGGATGTTTTAACTTCTGGGTCCAGGAGATATCGGAGAGGTGAATCAAGCCGTCTATCCCGTCTTCAATACCGACAAAAACGCCGAAATTAGTGATATTCCTCACTACCCCCTTGATTAGCGTTCCCACGGGATACTTCTCTCTCAGCGCCTCCCAAGGATTCGACATGGTCTGCTTAAGTCCGAGGGATATCCGCTTTTCATCTGTTTTCACTTCCAGGATCATGACCTGAACCTGCTGTCCCGGCGACAGAACCTTGGAGGGGTGTCTTATTTCTCTTGTCCAGAACATCTCCGAAATATGGACAAGTCCTTCCACGCCAGGTTCGAGTTCGATAAAGGCACCGTAATCGGTGAGATTGACGACCTTGCCCTCCATCACCGATCCTACCGGGTACTTTTCATGGATCGTCTCCCAGGGATTTTCCGTCAACTGCTTGAGCCCAAGGGCTACCCTTTCCTTCTCCCGATCGAAGGACATAACCTTCACCATAATCCGCTGGCCTTTGCTGAAAGTGTCGGCGGGACGGGAGATCCTCCCCCAGGAAATATCGGTAATGTGCAAGAGGCCGTCGATACCCCCCAGATCGATAAAAATACCATAATCAGTAATATTCTTGATGATGCCTTCGACGATGTTCCCTTCCTGAATGTTTTCAAGGGTGATGCGCTTCTCTTCTTCCCGGTGCTTTTCCAGGATGACCCTTCTTGATAAGACCACATTATTTCTTTTGCGATCGTATTTGATGACGTTGAAGTCTATAGTCTGACCGACAAACTGGTCGAGATCCCTGATAGGCCGGATATCTACCTGGGACCCGGGGAGGAACGCCGGGATACCAATATCCACGGACAAACCACCCTTGACTCTCTCAATGACAATACCCTTCATTGTGGTGCTATTTTCACAGGCATATTTGACATCGTCCCAAATCTTCAGACGAGCCGCCTTGTCTTTCGATAAAACGAGATTGCCGTCGCCGTCACGGCGATCCACAAAAACCTCAACACGATCACCCACGGCAAGGGAGATATTCCCCTGTTCGTCCCGTAACTCCTTGGCAGGAATGTAACCTTCCGTTTTCCAGCCTACATCCACCATGACCATGTCCGGGTTGATCTGGATAACTTTCCCTTGCACAACCTCCCCCAATTGCAATGTTTGCAGGGATTGTTCATACAACTCCCGGAATCCCATGTCTTCTTCCTTGCCCGGAGCCGATTTTATTTCTTCTGCATTGTCTATGGGCGTATCACCTTTCACCTCTTGATTTTGGGATGTTTCATTGACATCATTACCGTTTACCATTAACCCTTTACCCCCTAAATTTTATAAAACCGCCGCTATATGGTGGTGCACTAACACACTGATTATAAAAGATCAAGTGAATTTGAGGCTCATGAATCATTAATGATCCCCAGCATGGCTTCGACAACCTCCGCAATCGTCATGCTGGAGGTATCGATAATCACCGCCTCCTCATGAGGTCGGAGGGGCGCGACCGTCCTTTCCCTGTCCTGCAGGTCACGCTGCCTCATATCTCTTGCTATGTTTCCATAGGGGATGCCATCCCCACGGTTGGATAATTCCATGAAACGCCTTTGAATCCTTTCACTTTCGCTGGCCTCGAGAAAGAATTTCACGTCAGCATCTGGAAAAACAACCGTCCCCATGTCCCGGCCTTCGGCGACAATCCCTCCCGAGGCGCCCGCTTTTCTCTGAATCGGCAACAATATTTCTCTGATCAGGGGTAAAGCCGAAATTTTCGAGGCTGTAAGCCCTATCTCTTCGGTTCTCAAATGTCCAGTGACGTCTTCCCCATTGACATAAACCTGCAAGACATCTCCCGATTTCTGCAAACGAATGTCCGCGCTCTTGAGCAGGTCATAAAGCACCTGTTCATCGTTTCCGGAGACGCCCTCCCTGCCGATAAGATAGGCAACCGCCCGGTAAAGCGCCCCGGTGTCTAAATAAAGGTAGGACAAGCGCCTTGCCAAAACCTTGCTGACGGTGCTTTTTCCCGATCCGGCCGGGCCGTCGATGGTGACAATGAGATCCCTTTTCAATACCTCATCCTCCTCTCCAACCAGTCTTCCGTCCATTTAATCACGCCCACCTGCTTGCGAATGCCTTGAAACGTCAGGGCGGCAAAGGCTACGCCCAAGGCGTCAAAAAAGGCGTCCCAGACAGAGGGATCACGCCCGGGTACAAATGATTGATGCCATTCATCCGTCAATGCGTAAAAGACACCGATGCCTATAGTCCACAGGATCGCCTGGCGCTTCCGAAAAGTGCTGCTTTCCCAGCGGACAAAACAACGGAAAATCAGATAACCAAAGATATAATATTCAATGAAGTGAATGATTTTATCAAAGCCCCAGAAGGAAGGCATCTCTTCGGGAAAGGAAGAAAGGGAAGACAGATAAAAAATGACGCCGCCATAGGCACAAGCGGGAAAGATATAAAATAATGGATAAAAAGATCTTAACTTCACGGATGATAAATGTTTTGCAAATGAATTAATTCTCCCTTATCCATCAGCCCCCCCCAGCGGATCATTTCATAGCATAGGGGTTTCATGATCTCAATAGAGAATAACGCGCCCTTGATTCTATAAAAAAAATGTGTAAACTAACCGGCATGAAATCTTTTTCCTATTCATCATGGATGAAGCGGCTGGCCTTGTCACTCAGGCCATTCCTGCTGATTATGCTTATCCTTTGTCTCTGTTGCCCGAATATGGCGCACGGGGCCTTTACCCTTGATGATGAGAAGAAGTTGGGCAAGGAGTTTTATGATAATCTTGAGAAGCATCAAGCTATCCTCCACGATCAACGCGTCACAGCCTATGTCGCAGCGGTGGGCAACAAGATCCTTGCCAACAGCCAGCCTCTTCCCTATGATTACCGTTTTTCCGTCATCAAAAGCCAAGCCATCAATGCCTTTGCTACCCCCGGTGGGTATGTGTATATTAATCAGGGACTTTTGACGCTTGTCGAATCAGAAAGTGAATTGGCGGGTGTTCTGGCTCATGAAACTGCCCACATCAATGCCCGCCACATCGCCGATTCCATTGAAAAATCAAAAAAGATCAGTATCGCGACCCTTGCCGCTGTCCTTGCCGGCGCTTTTCTCGGTGTAGGCGCGGACCTTGGCGCCGCCATCACGGCTTTTTCAATCGGCGGCATGCAGTCTATGAACCTCAAATACAGCCGGGAGCACGAAGAAGAGGCGGACCGTCTCGGCCTGTCTTATCTCGTATCCACAGGCTATGACGGCAAGTCCATGCTCGATTTTTTAAAAATAATGCGTCGTTATGAGTACTACTCCAATACGATTCCTTCCTATTTTCTCACCCATCCGGGAACTGATGAAAGAATCCGTTATCTCGACGCCGAAATCCAGACAACCTATACCCGGCGAGGAGAGGTGAGCATCGTTGGCAATCTGAAAAGAATTCAAACCCTGGTGATTTTACAATCCCGGGATTATCCTGGCAATCTCAAGCACTTTCAGAACAACCTGAAAAAGACACCGAATGACGTAGATGACCTGTTCGGCCTGGCCGTAACTTGCGAAAAGCTCGGCCAAACTTCCGAGGCCTTTCAGTCATTTCATAAAGCCTATGCCTTGTTGCCCAATGACCCGGACATCCTGCGGGAAATGGGCATAGCTTATTATCATGCGGGGAAGGCAAAGGAGGCGATGGGCTATCTCCAGGAGGCCCTCAAACATGATCCCGACAACGTGATCAGTTTATTGTACCTTGCCCGTTCCTGCGAGGCGGTTGGTGATAGCGTGCAGGCAATAGCCCTTTTCAAGAAAATCGAGGGGAATACCATTGATGATGATGATGTCTACTATGCCATGGCTATGATCTACGGGAAGACCAATCATCCTTATGAATCCCATTATTATTTTGGTAAGTATTTCAAAAGGAAACTCAAGCGAGAAAGCGCCATATTCCATTTTCAGGCAGCCATGAAATACGTTTCCACAAACAGCCCGGAAGCCGAAGAGATCCAAAAAGAGATCTCGTCGCTGAAGAAAATATCTGGAAACACGGGATTCCGGCCTCAAACGAAATGACAGATGGAGGCGAAAGGGGAATTTTGCGAAACCGTCAAAAATGACCATCAGGACAGATGCTGCGGCCGCAGCAGGTCTTCAACCGTTTTAACCGGATTGAAGGTTTCGATGGGCACCTCGACAAATACGGTATTCCATTTCGCCATCGAGCCATTCCACAAACCGGGCAGTTCAAGGGCTTTAAGGTCTCTTCCCCTCTCGGATTTTATTGACATGGAGACGGCCCCGGGATCAACAAATTGCTCCAGATCGAATTTTCTGCCCGCGAAATTCCGGACGCCGCATACAAGATCGACGGGATTGAAATAGGTCGCTCCCCGCCAGAGGGACTGCTGGTTTACGGATCGCGGATCTACCTGCATTTCCTCCACGATTTGCAAAGACTGGGCGCCGTCTGCCTCCTGCACCCAGAAAGGCCCCCCCCCCGGCTCGCCTTCATTGCGGACTACGCCGCATACCCGGATGGGTCGATCAAGTTTCTCTCGCCAGATCTCTTTCTTCTTTTCCAATGGCCATTGCCGATAATTTATTGGAAAAACGATGTGGAGCTTGTCCCGACAAAAATCATCTATGGCCATCATCTCTTCCTCACCGATTCTATCCCCTGCCAGGCATTCGAGATAACGGAAGGTTTCTTCCTGGAGCTTCAGCAGCAATCCGGCCAACGCTTTTTTGTAGCGAACCGTTACCAGTTTAACTCGATCAAGAGCGACATTGTCAATGTTTTTGAGGAAAATGATATCGCCGTCAACATTGTTTAAATTCTTCAGCAAGGCGCCATGGCCGCCGGGACGGAAGCAGAGTTGACCGTCATCGGAACGGAACGGCCTGTTTTCCATGTCCACGGCAATGGTATTGGTCGCGGTCTCCTGGCAGGAGACGCCAATCTCGTAAGTAACGCTGAAGAGTCCTTCATACACGGGCCGGATTATATCAAGAAAGGTTTCCAGTGGTTGCCGATGTTCCGGGGAAACGGTAATATGCAATCTGCTGATGCGGCGGGCGGCGGTTACATAGAGGGCCGCCTCCACAAGATGTTCCTCAAGAGACGTCCTGATTCCCTCCGGGTACTTGTGAAATTTGAGGAGCGCCTTGGGCAACTGACCATATTGAAGACCCCGGGAGGTAAGGATATAGGCGAGAATGTCGTTGTATTTCTTCTCTTCCATCAGGAAATCGATACTTTCCCCGGAGTTGAAAATGGCCTGACGCAAATCATTATAAAAAGGATAATATCCAAGTTGTTCGGCAAAAGACACGGCTGAGGCTTCGGAATCTTTCCAGGGTTGATCGAGAGCGCGAAACCATTCCTTGAACATCCGGCTGGCGGCGCCGGAGGCGGGAACGAATTTCAGGCACCTTCCCGCTGCCGCCGCCTGATCATAGCGGGCAATAAGCTTTCCTTCATCTTCAGGAGGGATGACTTCTATACCATCATGGGCGGTACAGGGCCGATTCAATTGAATAGGGGAAACACCCCTAACAAAAATGGCGATCTGCTCCATGACGCGCTCCATGGAGAGACCTTCGTTATGGATCTGCTTAATATCGGCATCAGAAAAAGTCATTTTCCCTTTTTCCTGACCTTGGCAATATCTTTCAGAACCTGTCTCTTGTCACGGATTAGGCGGGAAATATCCTTCTGGCGTCTGGTGACCACCTGTTTGGCCATATAATGCTTCCAAGTTGAATTTGTTTGAGTTTAAATTATCTCCACCATGGGCAGGATGAAGCCTTTTACCCCCGCCCGGGGATGGGATTTTCGAAGCTCCCGGATCACTTCGCAAACGCTCGGCACCTCGTCATCCTGAACAGCGATATACAGGACATTGTTTTCTCCGGGCCAGCAGTGGGTCCCCAATTTCGGTTCCGTATCCGTTCCCTCGCCGCTGGCATCTTTCATCTTGGTGTATCCCTTGACACCAGCGCTTTTTAGTTTCGCCACGACGTCATAATCCGCCGCCCGGGAATAGACGATAAAAAACATCTTCATGATCGCTTCCTCCTCCATACCCTGATCTTGTCATACCAGTCTTCAAAGAGATCGTAGGCCGCCGGAACGACAATGAGGGTGAGAAATAGCGAAGTCAACAAACCGCCGATTACGGCCACCCCCATGGGAGATCTTGTTTCCGCCCCTTCCCCCAAGCCCATGGCCACAGGAAGCATACCAAATACCATGGCAAAAGTCGTCATAAGAATTGGCCGCAACCGCACCGGTCCCGCCTCCAAGATGGCATCCCGACGAGACATTCCCCTTTCCCTTAGGGTATTCGTATAGTCAACCAATAAAATCGAATTCTTCTTTACCAGTCCCATGAGGAGAATCAAGCCGATCATGCTGAAAATACTTATTGTTTTTCCTGTCAGCACCAAAGCCCCAAAGGCGCCGATGAAAGACAGGGGCATGGCAAGAAGAACGATAACCGGTTGCAGAAAACTCTCGAACTGGGCCGCCAGGACCATATAGGCCATCGCGACCCCCAGAAACAAAGCGAAGAGCAGAAAGCCGAAAGACTCTTTCATAGTGTCTGCAGACCCTTTGTACTTGGCGTTGTAATCCAGGGGCAGGATCTTTGCCGCAATAGCGTTCAGTTCATCCATGGCCTGTCCGAGGGGCTTTTTTTCCAGACTGGCGTACATGATCATCGCCCGCTGGCGATCGACCCGGTAAATGGTGCTGGGCGCGCCGCCTTCCTGGATCTTGACGACATTGGCCAATTCCACCAGCCGGCCGTCCTTCGCCCGGACATAGATGCGGCCTATATCCGCAGGGCTGACCCGGTCTTCGGGATTAAGACGGACCCGGACGTCATACCGCCGTCCCCTGGCTTCGTCCTTATATTTGGTAATATCCACCTCGCCGCTGATCAGCACATTGACCGCTTCGGCGATACTGGCCACACTGACCCCCATATCCGCCGCCTTGTCCCGATCAATAATCACCCGCAGTTCCGGCTTGCCTGCTTCGAGAGACGTATCCACATCGACGATTCCCGGAAGTTTGATGAATTGCGATACGATTTGTTTCATGTAAGTAGTCAGAAATTCAAGATCCGTCCCCCGGACGACATACTGGATGGGAACATTCCGGAGGCCGCCGCCGATCAGGGAAATATCCTCCGCAGTCCCCTTGATTCCCGGGATCTGATTGATCTTGCGCCTCACCTCTGCCTTTACCTGCTCCTGGCTGCGTTTTCTTTCATCCTTTTTCAGCATCCCGACCATCATGATCCCCTTGTTGGCCTGCCCGGCCCCGCCGGGACCCAGTCCCTGGGCATACATGACTCTTGCGGTTTCCGGCGTTTTTCTGATGATTTCCTCCGCCTGCTGGAAAAGCTGGTCGGTTTTTTCCACGGAATACTCGATCGGCGCCTCTAAGCGCACAAGAAAATTGCTCTGGTCTTCGGGGGGTACAAATTCCTTTCCCATGAATTTCGTCATGTACATGCTCAGGATGAAAATGATCAATGCCCCGATAAGGACACTCTTTCGATAACGAAGTCCAATAACCAGCACTCCCCGGTACCAGTTCTCGGTTTTTTTGTAATATTTTTCCAGGTTATCCCCTAATCTCTTGAAAAACATCTTGATCCTGCCACCCGTTGGAGCTTCATGATTTTTTTTATGCATCTTCAGCATCAGTGATGCCAGCATAGGCGTTAGCGTGAAGGACACGAGGAGAGAGACCAGCACCGAAAAGACGACGGTTAAGGCAAAGGACATGAAAAACCTGCCGATGATACCTTTCATGAAGGCGACGGGCAGAAAAATGGCAACGATGGCCATAGTTGTCGCCATAACGGCGAGACCAATCTCGGAGGTCGCAAAGCCTGCCGCCTCCCGCGGCTCCATCCCGTCCTCGATGTGGCGGTAGATGTTCTCAATGACAATAATGGCGTCATCGATGAGAATACCCACAGAAAGTGTAAGGGCCAGCATGGTCATATTGTTGAAGGTAAAATCAAAGGCCCTGATCAGGGTAAAGGTGGCAATAACGGATATGGGCAATGCCACGGCGCTGATCAGGGTCGTCCGGAAATTGCGCAGGAAAATAAAAACAGCCACTACCGCCAGGATGCCCCCGATGATCAGGTGGTTCTGAACCTCTTTGATAGAACGGTTGATAAAGGTCGACTGATCGAAAGCCGTATTGATGGTCATTCCCGGGGGAAGGGTTTTGCGAATTTTTTCGATTTCACTCTTCACCCGGTTTACAACCTCTACCGTATTGGTTCCCGATTGTTTCTGAATACCGATAGTAACTGCGGGAATCCCGTTGAAGCGGACAATGGTGCGCCGATCCTCCATGCCGTCATCGGCCCTCCCAATGTCCCTGATCCTTACCGGCGCGCCCTGATACCAGGCCACGATGAGGTCATTGAAGTCCCGGACGGAGGGGAACTCTCCCTTGACCTTGACGCTGTATTCCTTGGTCGCCGCCTCGATGCGTCCCCCGGGTATTTCGATATTCTCTCTAACCAAAGCCGTCATGACATCATTGGGAGCGACCTGAAAGGCACGGAGTTTGTCCGCATCAAGCCCAATCCTCACTTGACGCAACTGGAGGCCGATAAAACGCAGGGCTCCGACACCGTTGATCCGTTGCAGTTGGTCTTTTAAAACTTCATCGGCATACGTTGACAGGTCCCGGATGGATTTCTGCCCCGTCAGAGTTATATAGAAAACAGGATTGGCGTCGGGATCCACCTTCTGGATGATGGGCTCCATGACGTCTGTCGGCAGCTTGGAACGGATAAGAGAGATCTTCTCCCGAACGTCCTGTACAGCAAGATCGATGTTCCTTTCCAGAACAAATTCGACGGTCACCGTTGAGATGCCCTCGGCGCTGGTTGAGGAAATCGTTTTGACACCATTAATGGTATTGACGGACTCCTCGATCTTATCGGTGACGTCGATGTCCATGATCTCCGGAGACGCCCCGTTAAGGCGGGTGTTGATGTTGACGATGGGAAACTCGATCTTCGGAAAGAGGTCGACCCCGATCTCCGGATAGCTTACCAGCCCGAAGATCACCAGGGCCATGATGAACATCGTCGCTAATACAGGTCGTTTAATAGAGGTATCAGCGAGCCACATTGACCTTGACCCCTTGGGAAAGATTGTTCTGGCCGACGGTGATCAATTGTTCGCCCCCCTGCAACCCTTCCATAATCTCTATGAATTCTCCGTATTTCTGTCCCGTTTTGACCTGTTTTTCCTTGGCCTGACCATTTTCTGCAATGTAAGCTTTTACACTCGTGCCTTCATACAAAAGGGAGGTAATGGGAACCACGACCACATCTCTCGCCAAGCCGGTAAAAAGGATAACCCGGGCAAAAAGACCAGGCTTCAAAAGCTGCTGAGGATTGGCGACAATGGCCTCGGCCTGGAGGCTGCGGGTTTTTTCTTCCAGATGGGGATAGATATTTTTCAGGATCCCGCGAAACTCCTGATCGGGAAAGGAATCGACACGGAACTGGACATCCTGGCCGACCTTGATCTTACCTACATCGCGTTCGATGACGGAAAAACTTAGTTTTATGGGATCAGTCTGAATCAGATAAACCAGGGGCGTTCCGTTTCTTACGTAATCACCCGCGGTAGTTCTCTTTTCTTTTACCGAACCTGCTATGGGCGCATAAATATTTGTCTTGGAGAGTTTCTCTCTGGCCAGGGCCAGGGCTGACTTGGCCCGATCCACATCGCCGTCGGCCAAGGCCAGGCGCGCCGTAATATCGTCAAATTGCTGTCGCGTTACGAGTTGTTCCTTATAGAGGGCGTCCTTGCGCTCATACTCGAGTTTGGAATTAGCCATCGATGCTTCCGTCTGGCGAAGGGATGCCTCCGCCCGCTTGACTTCCAGGCGATAGTCTGTTTCATTCACCTCGGCGATCAGCGCTCCCCTGGATACCTTTGATCCCTCGGTTACGGTGATCCGTTTCAGGATACCGTCAATTTCAGAGCTGACAATTACTTCTTCATTGGCCTTCAAGGTTCCTACGGCCTCCACGAAGGGGCGCAGGGCGCGCTTTTCCACGGTTACGGCACGGACATTGAAAATCCTTTCCTGAACCCCTTTCTCTTCCTTCTTGCCACAACCGGTATAGACAAGCAGGAAGCTAAGTATGAAAACAACCATCAGGCCGGAATATTTTCCGGAATACCTTGAGCCTCTGTGACCAACCATGGATATCTCCTTTCCTCTCCTCCAATTTATCTTAGCTACGGTGCTTTTGCTGCCGGCGCATTCCCGGCGAATTCCGTGAGGAGCACCCCCGTTGCCCGCTTCATCCGGAACTGGAACACCTGATGGGAATAGACTGCATTTGTCAACTGCCGCTCCGTCGAGACCAGAAGGGTGTTGGCGTCCATGACGTCGATGCTGTTGGCAAGTCCCATTTCAAACTGCCGGGTCACGGCCTTGTAATTATCCTGGGCAAAGAGCAGTTGATCCTCCAGTGACTTGATTATTCCCCGTTGATTCTTCAACTCCAGATAGGTTGTTTCTACTTCGATGCGGATGGTCTTTTTCACATCCTCCACCTTCAACCCCGCCTGTCTGTCCCTAATAACTGCCTCGTTTACTTCCGCCCGTCGCAAGCCGCCCTCGAAGAAGGGATAATTAAGGGCCACCTGGCCATACACGCTCTCCCTGTTGATAGTACTCGGAACGGGGTCTTGGTCCATCCGGCCATAGACGCCGGAAATGGAAAGGATGGGCCAGTAGCCCCCTTTCGCTACACGTATCTGCTCCTTTGCCATCTGTTTTTCCATTTCAGTGGCTTTCAACTCCGCCCGCTGAGCAAGACCTACAGTCACATAGCTATCCAGAGGCGGCAGGGGAGCATCATCTATAAACTTCTCTTTGAGGGTAAAATCCTCTGAAATACCGACGATTCTTGCCAGGACTGCCCGGGACAGATCCAGAGTGTTTTTGGCCCTGATCTGATCCGAAAGGGCGCCGGAAAGTTCACCGTCGGCCCTCAAGAGCACGGTTTTTGTAACCTCGCCGACCTTTAGCCTCTTTTCCGCCGCCTTCCGATAGGCAGTCAAACGCTCCACAGTGGCATCAGCTATCTCCAGCGCCTTCTGAGCCCGCAACATCTCATAAAAAGCGGCGGAGACCGTCATTAAATACTCTTCCTTCTGGGCGTTGGTTTCACTCTGCTGTCGCTCGATGTTATCTTTGGAGATGGAGAAGTCGGTAATTTCCTTTCCATTCAGTGTGATGGACTGGTCCAGGCGCACGCCCCAGGCAGCGGCATTATTCGGTTGTATTACCGTGCCTGGCATAACGATGCTTGAAGACAGGGCACTGGAAGGGGAGTACTTGTTTTCCGTGTAATCGGTATAGCTGCCATAAGCCGACAGCTTGGGAATCAGGGCTGCCATCTTTTTGTCTTTTCCTGCCTGGGCAATAAAAACATTATCTTCCATGATCTTGATCTTCTCTGACCTCTCCAGGGCGATCCGGCAGAGCTCCTCCCAAGTGTATTCCACCGCCACGGCCTGGCCGTTGCAAGTCAATGCGATCAAAACACCCCATACCAGCATGACCAACCATTTACTCTTCTTTTTCACTTCTTCAACCTCTTGAATCAATTTGTGTTTCTTAGGTCTTGGCTTGCAGAATCCCTCTCAGGAAAATATCCGTGACCAACTCTGTTTTACCGGTCAGGGAGCCCTGTTGAGCTCCCACCAGCCAGTCAAAGATAATGCCCCTGATGATCCCGGAAAGTGCAAACGCGTAATCCCTTGCCTTTTCCGGCTGGAATATCCCCGCCTCGATTCCCTTGTTGATAATCTCCTCGATGAATTGAATCTGCCCTAAATAAGCCTCGATCATCTGTTCCCGCAGGGCACTGCTTACATCCGGCAAGGTCGCACCGTCCGACCGGACAAAAAAGGTGCAAAAGTCGGCATTGTTTTCGATAAAGAGAAAATTCGCCCTCACCAGGGCTTCAACTTTTTGTAACGTGTCCTCCCTGGCCTGAACGGCACCACGGATCTCCTGATACATAAGCTGCAATTTCTCGGTAACCATGGAGACATACAGATCTTCCTTACCCTGAAAGAACTGATATAGTGTCCCGATGGCAAATCCCGCCCCTTGGGCGATCTCCGCCATCGTGGCGGCATGAAAACCCTTGGCCGCAAATATTCTTTCCGCCTCATCCAGGATCTCTTGGCGGCGCGCAATGAATTCTTTTTCTTTCCGTTTTGCTTTTTCCATAATGAACCTTTGATTCATTTATTGAATTGCCGTTCAATAAATGAATTGCCGTTCTACATGCCTGAGGACATTAATGTTGTCAAGAATTTTGTTGAACAGCAGCACTAAAAAAAGGGCAGGTTCTTGCGAACCTGCCCTTAGAATAACTCAGTGTTAAAGAAATCTTATTTGACGAGCGGTGGGGGAGTCCAGAAAATCTTCTTACCGTAAACCGTATTGGTGGCAACGGCCCCTGCCATGTAAATGCCATACCAACCCGAGAAGACCAAGAGGTAGCCGATAATGGGTTTCCATGTCTTGGGATCGCCGAACCAACCCGTATCGCAACCCACGATCATCCAGAGGACGATATCGAGGGCGACGACGAGTCCGAACATACCGCTCTTGGCGTAATTAATTGTCATTACGGTCAGGAAGGCAGCCCCGGCCATCCACATCCAGCCTTCGACATAGACCATTTTGGCGACCATGGCGCCGACGGCCTTGCCGATGCCGGCCTTCGCTGCACCGAGCTGTTCAGGGGTAAGCATCTTCACATCTGCAACCCCCGCCGCGGCCATGGCTGCATCCATCGCTTCTTTGGCGGCCTTGGGAATGAAAATGAAACTAATAGCATACCACTTGAAGAAGACACTGAGCGCGGCCGCAAGCATGAAGAATGCTGAGAAGAACATGAAGACGTTTCCACCGGTGAGGTTATGATCTTTCAATTCCATAACCGCCGTGGTGTACTGGACAAGGCAGCCGCCAATGAGCCAAGCGGCAAGAAGGGGAAAACCTGATATATCAACCTTACCCATAAATACTGCACCAAAACCGAAACATGCAACGGCCAAGGCGGCCAATCCTGCGGGACCCGGGGTTGCAAAACTGTGTTCTTGCGCCATAAATAAATCCTCCTTTTTGATTTAAATGTTATAAATGTTGTCTTGAAATGTCAAAAAACATCTGGGCGATGTCGCCTTTGGCACTTCTTCCTTTTCCATCCCTCCTTTCCCTGTTTATTTTTTTTGTCTACGATATTTCTCGTATGACCTTATAAAATGGTTAAAAAATAATGGATCAATTAGTTATGAACGGCCCTGGTTTTTTCCGCCCTCCTATGATTCTGTAAACACGGAGGATTAAGTTCGATACTGAACAATCCTTCACGATGATGCTAACAGATCCCAAACCTCATTGTCAAGAAAAAAAACTTCACCAGAGCTTTCCATACTTGGCTACGATGATAAAAAGACCGATCAGCCACACGATAGAAATTAAAAGCATCAGATTGCCCCTGTTGAAGGTATGTCTTTTTGCCAGATCCTCGATTTTCTTATCGCCTTCCAAGGCCTGCTTTCTTGCCGATCTTCTTTTCTTTGACATGCGGTTCTTTCCCTGGATAAAAAAAGCCCGGGTTGCCCCCGGGGCTTTTTGTGAATTGTTGCTTACTTGCCGGACATGAAGGGATCCCAGTCGAAGCCGATGTTATCGCTCATGGCCGGGATTTTATAGTTCTTTCTATCTGCAACCGAAGGATACCGTCGGGCGCCGCCTTCCTTGGGAAGCATGGAAACGGGGAATTTCGGCGCCAGGAGACCGTTTTCATGGGCCTCTTTCGTGAGCCATTCCCGATCATCGGGATGGGCGACGGAGATCAGCGCCGCCGCTCTTTCATAACCGTTAAGGCCGCGGAGGTTGACAATGCCGTACTCGGTGCAGATATAGGAAGTTAACTGTGCCGGCATATCAACGGAACAGCCTTCGGGCAGGAAGGGAACGATACGGGAAGTGCCGTGCTTGCTTCTCGTCGTGGCACATACGACGGCGCGGCCGCCCTTGGACTGGGAGCAGCCCATGGAAAACTGGAAGAAGCCGCCGGTACCGGAAATCGGGCGTTTTTCATAGAAGCCGCAGGACATCTGGCCAAGAAGGTCGATGGCCACGAAGTTATTGATGGCGACCATGTTATCCATACGGACCAGGTTCGCCATGTTGTTCGTATAACCGATGTCGTAAACGGCCAGGTTCTGGTTCCGGTGAATGGTTTTGTAGTACCAATCCACATCCACGGGGAAACCGAAGGTATAGACGCTCTTGCCTTTGTCGCCGGGCAGGGTTTTATATTTGTTCGTCACCATGCCGGATTCGATGAGGTTGATGAGGCCGAAGTTCAGCATCTCCGTATGGATGCCCAGGTCTTTCAGACCGGCGGAGGTCATGTGCGTGGCCACGGCGGATGGAAGGCCGCCGATGCCCAACTGAATGATATCCCGGTCCCTCATGATCGTGAGGACGTGTTCGGCGATCTTTTCTTCTTCGGCTTTGGGTTTGATGCCCTTTTCATTGATCTGGGGCCATTTGTACTTTTCGACGTCAACCTCGACCCAGTAATCGATCTCATCGATGTTGATGGTATTGAAGCGGCCGCCTTCCGCCCAAGGATAGTCGGAACGGACTTCCACAACGATATTCTTGGCGCACTCGCTGAAGATCTTGCAGTTGTTCGTTCCATAAGACCAGTTGAAGAAGCCGAACTCATCGGGGGGCGACGCGGCGTTGAACCACCAGTCGATGCCGCGGTTGGCCTTTACGGCATTTGCGAAACGGTAATGGGCAAAGTACATACCCAGCGTCCATCCCCAGTTTGCCCAGCTCGTTGCGTTATTGACATCCCGGGCTTTTCTGTTCCAGGGGAAGAAGAAGAACTCATGAAAGGCATGGTATTCCTGTTTAGGATCTACCTGCTGAAATTCAGGATGGGGGAAGAAGTTTGCATAGTTCCAGATCTCGATGTCTTTCAGGTTCGGACCAACTCTCTTGGCCAGTTCCTTCATACACTCCGTCGAGTCGCCACCGACTGATCCGGGCTGGATCCAGTTTCCTGATTTAACCATGTCGAGGATCTGCTGGGGGGTTCTCTTTTTGTCACGAAGCTTCTGCTGTACAGGTGTTGTCATGTAAAAAATCCCTCCTTCTGTAATCGTTGTAAATGATTATTAAGTTAGACTTCCACCGATTTGGAACCTGTTATCCCTCCTTTCGCTATCTAAATATTGGGATACTTTGTTGATTACCAAGATGAAATGACCCTCTCATGATCATTGGGCGAATGCTTCAATCGCTGATCAATAAATCTCTGGAAATGACTATCGAACTGGCCTTGTACCACGTAGAACATACCACAGTGTGGTTTTGCATAATCTTTCTGACCATGGTTGTCAAGGGAAAATTCTTTCCCCTCCATCTTTTAGATTGCATGGGATTATGATTTGGGCTATGCCGTCACCCATAAAGGCGGAGGAAACCTTTGAAAACCATTTCTGTCCCCAAAGAAGCCTCAACGGTCATAATGCTGAGACCAGCGATTGATCGTGAGTATGGCCCCTTCGAAGTCCTGATGGTCCAGCGTCATCCCGACAGTCTTTTCGTCCCTGATTGTTATGTATTTCCGGGTGGTTGTATCGAAGATGATGACTGTTCTCAGGAATCAGCGTCTTTTTGCCGGGGCCTTGATCGGCAAAAGGCGTTTCAGGTCCTCGTTGATATGCCCACCGAGGCGACGGCCCTCGGGGCCTGGGTGGCGGCAACGCGGGAAACATTTGAAGAAACAGGCATATTTCTTTCTTCCGATCCCTGTAATCTCCCTACCCTCGCCCGCTGCCGACGTCAACTCCTGGATGGAGAAACCACCTTCACGGACCTCCTCAAAAGGGAAAATTGGACGCTTTCACTGGATCGTCTTTATTATTTTGCCCACTGGATCACCCCGGAGTTTCTCCCCTATCGGTATGATGTCCGTTTTTTCGTGACGGTCGCCCCCGAAGATCAAGAAGCCAAGCATGACGGCATTGAACTGACCGGACACACCTGGATCACCCCTCGGCGCGCCCTTGGGGAATACGAGCAGAATCGTTTCAACATGGTTCTCCCGACGATCATGACCCTCCGGGAACTAGGTCGCTTTGATAGCATCGAGGCCGTCATTCAGTCTGCGGAAGCGAAAAACGTTCCCTCCATCCTGACCACGGTCACAAAAAGAGACGGTCGTCTGGTCGAAATCATGCCCGACGGCACGATCTTCAGTCCCGTCTTCTGATTATGAAATTTTCATAAGGTGTATTTTCAGATGAAAAATCGCCCTCTGACAACAGAGTATCTTTTATCAAAAAATATCAAGGGGTTTCTCGATGATGAAGAGGCCTTGCGGCTTTATGAACTTGCCCGGGAAGCAAGCCTGCATGGCCCCTGCCTGGAGATCGGCAGTTATTGCGGAAAGTCTGCCGCTTTTCTCGGTCTGGCTTGCCAGCAGCACGGAGCTGTCCTTTTCTCCATCGACCATCATCGGGGATCGGAGGAACAACAGCCAGGACAGGCCTATTTCGACCCGGAGCTGTTGGATGAAAGAAGCGGTTTGATTGACACCTTTCCCCTTTTTCGAAAAACCATTTCCGAACTGTCCCTTTCAGACACCATAGTACCTCTGGTTTGCCCTTCCAGCCTGGTCGCCAGGGTCTGGCAGACCCCTCTTAGTCTGGTCTTCATTGACGGCAGCCACACCTTTGCGGCCGCTTTCGGAGATTATCTCGCCTGGGTCTCTCACCTCCAGCCCGGCGGCTTTTTAGTCATTCATGACATCTTTTTCGACCCTGCTCAGGGCGGCCAAGCCCCCCACTGTATATATGCACTGGCCTTAGCTTCGGGACTTTTTAGCGAGCTGCCCCTGACAAAAACACTGGGAGTTCTGCAAAAAGCGTCCGGCGATGTTATTCCGGAAACCGCCCGGCAAAAATGGTTCAACCTGACCGGGCAGTAAAGTTTGCTCGCCGATGGTCAGGTTGATTCATAAAGGAAGTTAATCAAACCCCTCCAGGGCAGCGTTATATCATAGAGATGGTCAGCCCGCTCCCGAATTTTTTCTCGCAGTTTTTTCTCTACGCCGCCAATGGCCGCTGCATCATAATCATGGATCTCACGGAAAAGCGCGTTTATCTGATCCAGGGATTCATCCAGGGATGCCCTGTCATTTTCAACAAGACCATCGATGGGCATCTCTCTGATATAGGCCGTCAAACCAAAGATTTGCTCCAAATCACATCTTGCGGTGTCGGTTGACATGTCCCCTAATCTAAGCTTCTCGATAAAAAGTGATTTGTCATATTGAAGAATCAGATCCATTCCTGCTCTTATTTTCTCTAACGGACGAAGATGCGTCATCCTTGTTACCTCCCCTTTTATGAGATCTTTTACTGCAAATACAGGTTCATATGATGGTTGTAAAGTCAATCGCTAAAAAGCTGCAAAATTGGCGAGAGTATCTATTTAGACAGCGAGGTGGAAATTGGGTTAGCGATTTACGGCAGGACATCCACCTTGTTGTTATGGGTCCAGTACCAGCTCGGATTTTCCTGCTCCTTGCGAGTCTTGATGTACCCCTTGCCAATAAAATCGCCGATGGTCTTTTCCACAAGGGTGCCGTCGCTACCGGTCTTCTTCTTGATACGCTCGCACAGAAGATCCCGGGATTTTTCAATGGTCGAGACGCCGTTGTTCTGTCCCTCCGTTTCAATCAGATCCTCGGAAAGAAGCTGGTAAACAAGCTGGGTCCGAAAGTATCCACCCACCTGCAAATCCTCCAGCGGAGAATTGGCTCCGGTTTGATAGTTCCGGAGCTGTTTTTCCCAGCCCCGCATGATCTCACCTTCAAAATCGTCAACAAAGGCATTGATGGCCTCGGGCGACAGACGGGATGTCCGGGTGATCGCCCGGTTGGCGTCATATTGGACCCAGTCATCGGTAAGAATCTGTAGGTCATACTCGGCGACTTTTTCCCTCACCGTTGTTCCCGGGAAGGGGGCAAGGATATGATAACCATAGAGGGACCCCAGGCTGGCGGCAAATTTTTTCGTATCTGCCAGGGTTTCCGGCGACTCACCGGGAAGACCGGCGATGAAGGAAGTATGGGCGAGGATGCCCACTTCATTACAGAGATTTACGGCCCGGCGGACCTGCTCCAGGGTAATACCCTTCTTGACCCTGGCCAGCATCTCCGGATTCCCTGATTCCACTCCGAAGCTGACACTGTCGCAGCCGGTATCCCGCATGATCTCCAGGGTTTCCTGATCCACCGTGTTGACCCTGGCAAAGGCGCTCCAGGTAAAGTTCAGCCCCCGTTCCTTAATCTCTTTGCAGACCTCCCGCACCTTTTTCTTATTGGTGACGAACAGGTCATCGGCGACATTTATCCGGTTGATCCCATAGGACAGGATCTCCGCGATCTCATCGACAACCAGGACGGCCGACCGCTGGCGAATCCGTTTCCCGACCATCCGCCTTCCCTGGCAGAAAATACATTCATACGGGCATCCCCTGCCGGTAATAATGCTGATGGGGTACCCCAAGGCCTGATAACGCGACAAAGGCAGCAGATGACGGGCCGGCAGGGGTAGACTGTCCAGGTCAGGAATGAATTCCCGGGGTTCATTAACCTCAATGGCGCCGTTTTTTCTGAAGGCAATGCCTTTGATACCGGGCAGGAGATTCTTTTTGAAACCACCCTCGACAAGCTCCCGGATCGTTTCCTCGCCCTCCCCCATAACAATCAGATCGATGCCGGGGTAGGCCGCCAAGGTATTTGCCGCCGTAAAGGAGACATGGGGGCCCCCCATCACGGTTATAATCGAAGGATCCGAGCGTTTGACATCCTCAAGAATTGACGCCGCCGGGGGGAAATTGAGGGTAACGGATGTGGCGCCGACGATATCGGGTCTGAAGTCAGCAAGTTCCTCCCGAAGTTTGTTTTCAGTATAACGCCGGACGATATAGTCAAAAATCCGTACCTCCGCTCCCGCGGCAGCAAAGGCAGCGGCAACGTAGGTCACCCCCAAAGGCGGCGCCGGGGCCTCGGCTAAGGGATAGGGAGGAGCAATAATAGCTACTTTCATTTTTTAGTCTTTCTTGCCAGGGAATAAAAGGGAACGGAACCATCCAATCCAGGTATTCCCTTCCATGAGATGCCGGTCGATTTCATCAAATTCTGAAGCCAAAACATCGGGATGGGCAAGCCAGTCCGCTCGGGTTCTTCTCTGACGATCGGGGTCAAGGTTTTTCACTGTCAAGGCGGGATTGCCGCCGACGACAACATTAGCGGGAACATCTTTCAGGACTACTGATCCGGCGCCGATAATGCTGTTTTCCCCTATCGTCACACCCTTGCAGACCATGGCACTATCGCCGATCCAGACATTGTTGCCGATTATGACCGGTGCACTTTGCCCCACGGAAAGACTCCGGTCATATATCCCGTGCCAGTCGGAGTCGGTGATAAAAGCCCCCTGGGCCATCATGCAACTGTTGCCGATAGTGATATCCTGAGCGGCGCTGATGCGGACGCCGGGGCACAGGAGACTATAGTCGCCGATCACAATCCGTCCCCGCCCCTCCATATTGGACCAGACCGTCAGCCGGACCCTCTTATCGGGTGCGGCAATGACGTGAGCATAGTCGCCCAGAATAACCGGCCCCCCGAACACCTCGACATACCAGGGTTTCATGAAGAGACAACCGGTCCCGAGCCGTTCAAATTGAGGACGAAGGAAGTGGTCGGCGTACCAGCGCTGAAACAGGAGATCCAGGCGCTTGATTATGTAGGGTCTTGTATCTCGTCTCAAGGAAATCTATGTCCTTTTATGAGATGACGGTGATTTTTTATGATTATGGCCGATCCAGCGGTGATTTTCCCACGCGGAATGGTTGAACAATCCGCCGGCCGGTGTTATTCCCCGCAGGGCGTCATATGCCAGTAGCACCGCCGCCGCTGTCCAGGTTGTTTTCTCGTCCGGCCAGACGACGCGATCGGGAAAAGTAACGCCCATCCAGTAACTACCGTCGTCATATTTCTTGTCGCTTAGCCAGGAAAAGACCCGCTCCGCCTCCTCATAAGCATTGACGGCCGCCAGGGCTAGGACAAGTTCCGATGTTTCGGCCATCGTCACCCAGGGACGGTCGCAGACGCAACGGACACCCCAGCCCGGCACGACAAACTTATCCCAGTAATGGTCGAGGCGTTTCCTCGCCTCCGCCCCGGTCAAGGCGCCGCACAGAACCGGATAATACCAGTCCATGGAAAAT
>JAPLJZ010000040.1 GCA_026388335.1 Deltaproteobacteria bacterium | reverse complement strand
TGAAACTGATGGCAGACAAGGTCATCGACACAACTTCATATAATGTGCATCAACTGAAGGATGCCGTACAGAGGATGTTCCTGTCTTCAACAACGGAAAAGAGACTCATGATCTATGTGACGTCTTTTGGATACCGCTATGAGTTACCTGTCGATGCAGATATTGTTCTTGATGTCCGTTTCCTTGCAAATCCCTACTTTGTAGAATCCTTGAAGAATCACGATGGTCATCATCCTGGGGTGAGACAGTACGTACTGGCGTCGGAAGAGGGCGAAAAATTTATTGAAAAGCTTTTTGCCCTGATGTCTTTTCTGCTGCCCCTCTATGAAAAGGAGGGGAAGGTGCGGCTCAATATCGCCCTGGGTTGTACGGGAGGCAAGCATCGATCCGTGGCGATGGCCAATGAACTCGCCGCCTATCTTTCCGATAAGGATTACAGTGTACAGGTCAATCACCGGGACATCGGCAAGAGTTAGAAGGAAACCTGCATCTTCTTCGTGACGTTATCCTGGATCCAGTGGGGGTCCCACCACTCGGTCGGATTGACGAACTGTCCCCCGACAAGTATTGAAAAATGAAGATGATCTCCCCCAGCCAAACCGGTCAGGCCGCTTTTCCCCAGAACCTCCCCCTTTTTGACAGCCTGTCCATTTTTCACGTCAATATTGGATAGATGTCCGTAAAGGCTGAGCAATCCATAGCCGTGATCGATCATGACCATATTGCCGTATATGCCGAGATACCCTGCATGAACCACCACGCCGCTGTTGGCGGCTTCAATGGGGGCGTTGGCCGTAGAGGCGAGATCAACGCCTAAATGAGTGCTTTCTCCGATGTTTTTCCCGGCGTAGACATAAGTGCGGTGGTCGCCGTACTGGGCCATGGGAGAGGCGTCTTTCATCCGGAGAAAGATCCCTTCCCAGAGCTGCCGCGGTTCGGATTTCTGGCAGATGGTTTGGATGGTCCGGAAATTCTCCTCCCGTAAGGTGCCGTTGACATAGATAAAGACATCGATAAGCGGTTTTCCGGTAAGCACGGGGTTTTGGGCAATAAACTCCGGCATTTTTTGCTGTAAAAAGGAATCTGATGTAGGCATTTTGTCGTTCCGGAATTTCTTCTTAAGGAGGAGATGGGGAACCGACTGGACCGTTTCGTTCCCCCCCAGATCCCGGGCGTAAACCTTGATTTGCGCTTTCTGGGAGGCTGCCTGGGCCGGAAGGGCAAAATAGACTAATTGGCAGGGCTTGTTATTGATCATCACCGGATATGAGGGAAAGATCCGGTCATCGACACGGACCCCGGATGCGGGCACGGATTTGGATGTTCTGAAAAGGAGCATGCAGGTTCCGCCGGGATTGATATGATTCACCGGTGTGAGGAGAAATATCTGGGGAGGAACTACATCGACGTTCACCATTCTGGTTATGGACGCCGAATTTTTCCAGACGGCCTGATCCTCCGCAGTGATGGTCAGTGTCGCCGGACCGTCATGCAGCTTCAGAGCGACCGGGTCAACAGGGATCGAGACGGCGTTGCGGTTGGTTTTCTTCCCCTTGTACTGTAGGGTGGAGAGGATACGCGGCTGATTGTCCTGAGAAAGGGTGATAGTAGAATTCTTCAGGCCACTGCCGCTGTCTGAGAAGGTGACTTCCAGAACCGTGCGTTGTCCGATACTGCGGATATCCTGCATCATCTGAATCTGCGGCTTTCCCATTTCCCCGATCGTAGCGAAAAACCACCATGATAAAGCACAAACAAGTATCGTAAGTACGGAAATAAAGTAAATCTTATATGTCTTCATGGCAACCTCGTTAATGGATGAAATATTAGTGGCGCGCATGCCGTGCCCCGACGCGATGTTTTGACGA
>JAPLJZ010000221.1 GCA_026388335.1 Deltaproteobacteria bacterium | reverse complement strand
TATGGAGGCGGCAACCGGATTCGAACCGGTGAATAACGGTTTTGCAGACCGTTGCCTTAGCCACTTGGCTATGCCGCCAAAAATATCTGGAGCGGGCGAACGGATTCGAACCGTCGACGTCCACCTTGGCAAGGTGGCACTCTACCGCTGAGTTACGCCCGCTCAGCTAGGACAATTCAGGTGGCTGACTATAACAGATGAATGATTTTGTCAATCAAAATGTTCCGAATGAACTTTTCTCACAGGGTTTTTATTCCTCGGTCCGAGCGATCAACCACTCTATGGACGCCATGTAGTCGGTCATTCCGGCAATAAACACATTGTTGTGATTGGCCCCGGCAATACGCAGCAATCTTTTTTCTTTTGCCGGACATTCATTGAAAAGGATCTCCCCTTCCTGAAAGGCGATGATGTGATCGAACTGGGCATGAATAATGAGCGTTGGTTTCTGAAACCCCATAATTTTTTCGACATTTCGGAATCCCTGCTCTTCTTTCAGTCCCAACTCTTCCATATCGACGCCCATAAGTCGTAATAGGGGGCCGGCATGGGCGAAACCGCTTTCAATAATCAATCCGTCGATCTCCTTTTGATAGAAATTGGCAATTTCCAGAGCGGGGGCGCTACCGAGAGAACGTCCCATGACAATAAACTTGCCGCTGAGTTTTTTCTGCTTTAGCCACTCTTCAAAATAAGCAAAAATTGCGTGGCAGTCCTTCATCATGGAACTGACCGAGGGCATCCCTGTAGATCTGCCATATCCACGGTAGTCAACAACAATGAGATTGATCATCCGGTTGGTATAAAAGGGGGCAATTTCCTGGTAATCGGCGGCAATTTCGCCATTTCCATGAAAAAGAAGGATATTTGGCGCCTCTGGTGATGCTAAATAGACCTGGGCCTGAATCTCCACATTGCTCTCAACAGGGATCATCAACGTTTCCATACCCTTTTGGGGCATATTGAAAGACCATTCAGGCCTTGGATAAAATAGCGCCATGAGGATTTCCGGTCGATCAAAAATACTGTAATCGAATGAATTTGTCATGAATTTGAACCTTTTTCACGGATGACGTGACGGTAAAATTTAACAAGGTAATCCAGGCCCGAATAAACGCTTAAAAAGAGGGCCAGGTAGAGAATAGTAGTGCCGACGACATGGGCGTCCGCCCCGAGAAAGGGATAATGAATCATAAGGGCGGAAACGGCAAAGACCTGACAAAGGGTTTTCTGTTTTCCCAACCAGCTTGCCGAGATAATATGGCCCTCCGAAGAAGCGATATTTCTTATCCCGTCGACGGCAAAATCGCGAATAACGACAATGGCGACAACCCATGCGGGGATCCTGCCAATCGTGATCATTAAAATCATCGCCGTATTGATGACAAGCTTGTCAGCGATAGGGTCGAGGAATTTCCCCATCGTCGTTACAATGTTGTACCTCCTGGCAATATAGCCGTCCAACAGATCCGTAAATGATACAGCGATGAAGAGTCCTGCCATCACCAGACTCATTGTCTGATCTGGCGATAACAGCAGCAGAAACAGCACCGGGATAAACGAGATCCGGAGCATAGTAATAGTATTGGGAAGATTTATGATCTTCCTGTTTTCCGTCGCTATGGGCAGAGTGTCGAAGTACCTTTGCAGGTAGTCAATCATAGTGATTTCGGTTTATTACCGGCATTTTCAATCAATTAAATATTCCCTTGATTTCCGTCTCAATCGGGTCGTGGACGGTCTCTGCGCGGAAATGACGCCTTTCTGCGAGGTCGTCATTTTTTGGGTACCTTTTTCCAGTCCGCCAGAAAGGTGTCAACACCCCTGTCGGTGAGGGGATGCTGGGCCAACTGCTGGATGACCTTGAAAGGAATGGTCGCAATATCAGCACCCATCATGGCGGCCTCAAGGACATGCCCCGGATGTCTGACGCTGGCGACAATCACTTCCGTATCATAACCATATTGATCATAAATCGTCAGAATCTGTTCCACGAGGCCCATGCCGTCATGGGCGATGTCGTCGAGTCTGCCCACGAAAGGACTTGCGTAGGCAGCTCCGGCCTTCGCGGCCATCAGCGCCTGGAGAGGGGAAAAAATCAAAGTCTGGTTAACGGGGATTCCTTCTGCCGCAAATCGTCGCGTTGCCTTCAGACCGTCCATGGTCATGGGTACCTTGATGACGACTTGATCCCCGAGTTTCATAAGTTTCTTGCCTTCTTTGAACATACCGTCGGCATCAAGACTCATAACCTCAAGGCTGACAGGTCCATCGATTACCTTCAGAATTTCTTTGACGACTGCTTCAAAACTCTTCTTTTCCCTGGCAATCAGACTGGGATTCGTTGTTACCCCATCAACCATTCCCAAACTCTTTGCTTCTTTAATCTCTTCAATATTAGCTGTATCAATAAAAAACTTCATAGTCCCTCCTGTTATTCACAGTTCTAATGATTTTCCCGGTATTGTTCAAGACACTTTTGACTGCAAAAATAATGCGTTTTATCCGGCCCTTTCCATGCGAGGGCGTCGCTGATGGGAATGTATGTATGGCAACAGGGGTCTTCAACGAGATCTTCTCCCCCCGTTAGATTTTCCTGACGGCGCTTCGGAATCGGTTTGACCGTTTTGCCACCCGGCAGAAAAAGAAGTTTTGCAATCCGGTAGACAACATAAAATAATACAATAGATATAATAAGTCTTATAATCATTTTGCTTTAACCATCTGCCTGTTATATCTTCACGACGGCGCTCCGGTCATCGTTCTCAAGTCTAATTAATAACCCCTGCATGGATATTCCAAAGGCAGGATGGATCACATAAGAGGAAATCTCGCATAAAGGGGCCAAGACAAAACGGCGCTTATGTAATTCCGGATGGGGAATGACGAGATCATCTTCCTGCACAATATCCTGACCATACAGAAGGATGTCAAGATCGATAACCCGGGGTCCCCAGCGCCGCAATAACTCCCTGCGTCCCATCTCCTGCTCGATAGCCTTAAGTGCCCCTAAAAGCGTTCTCGCTGCTAGCTCTGTCCGGATCTCGGCAACCGTATTGATAAAAGGATCCTGTTCCCTGACGCCAACCGGTTCCGTCCGGTAAAAGGAAGCTGTTCTCAACAATCTGGTATCATTGACGGCAGCAAGATTTTGAAGGGCCAATCGGCATTGTCGAAGCGGCTCTTCGAGATTCGAACCGACGCCGATATAGGCGATGACCCCTCTCAGAGCCATATTAGGTTGTTCTCAAACCGAGGACATCCTGCATGTCGTAAAGGCCGTTTTTCTGGTTGATAACCCATCTGGCGGCGCGGATCGCGCCGCGGGCAAAATTATCCCGGTTGTGGGCGCGGTGAATGAATTCCAGGCGTTCTCCATTGGTAACAAACATCACATTATGTTCGCCGACGATATCCCCGCCCCGGATGGTCTGAATACCGATCTCGGTTTTGGATCTCTCACCGATCATTCCTTTTCTTGTATATATTCCTTCTTTGTCAAGGTTTCGGTCGAGAGCGGCGGCAATAATCTGAGCCATCTTCATGGCCGTACCGCTGGGAGCGTCCTTTTTCAGGTTATGGTGGGCCTCCACGATCTCGACGTCATAATCGTTCCCTAAGATTGTCGCCACATTTTCAAGAACCTTGAACATGACATTGACGCCGACGCTCATATTGGGGGCAAGGACACAGGAGGTCTTTTTCGCAAACATCCGGGCCTTTTTCAATTCCTCCGCGGTGAAGCCCGTAGTACCGATGACGATAGGCTTCCCTTTCTTCGCGGCCAGCTCCAGGTTTTGCAAAGAAGATTCGTGATGGGTAAAGTCAATTATCACATCCCCGCTGTCAATCACCTTTTTCAGGTCATCAACGATGGTTTTGCCTGATTTACCCAATCCGAGCATTTCTCCCAGATCTTTTCCGACCACGGGATGTCCTTTTTTTTCAACTCCCGCCACGACTTCTACGCCTTCAGAGACGGCAATCAAAGAGCTTATTCTTCCTCCCATCCTGCCGCCTGCACCCATGACAATCGCTTTTATCATCGTCCGCTCTCCTTATTTGATCAGCCCGTAGGTTATCATGACCTTCTTTAACTTTTCATAATTACCTTCGGACATCTTTTCCAGGGGGAGTCTCACTTCATAATCGATTTTTCCCATCATCGACAGGGCAGCCTTCACGGGTACCGGATTTGTTTCGATAAACATGGAATCGATCAGGGGAACCATCTTGAAGTGGAGATCCTTTGCCTTTTTGAGATCACCGGCGGCAAAAGCATCCACCAGGGCGGCCATATCGGCGGGGGCAACATTGGAGACGACCGAAATGATGCCGTGTCCTCCCAGGCAAAGCAGGGGATAGGTAAAGAAGTCATCCCCGGAAAGCACCGCAAAATCCGGCCCGCAGAGATCGATGACCTCGTGCATCTGCTTCAATGACCCGGACGCTTCCTTGGTCCCGACAATATTGGAAATCTTCGCCAGCCGCGCCAAGGTGTCGGGCAGCATGTTGACCCCTGTTCGTCCCTGAATATTGTAAACAATTATGGGAATTGGGACCTTCTCGGCAATTAATTTGTAGTGCTGATACAGTCCCTCCTGAGAAGGTTTGTTGTAATATGGACAGACTATCAAGGCGCCGTCGGCCCCGACCTCATGGGCATGTTTCGTGAGGCGCAAGGCTTCTGCCGTGGAGTTTGAACCGGTGCCGGCAATAACGGGTACACGCTTCTTGACAGCATCGACGGTAATTTCAATTACCCGGTCATGCTCTTCATGAGATAGGGTCGGCGATTCACCCGTCGTACCGCAAGGCACGATACCGTCCGTTCCGTTGGCAATTTGAAACTCAATTAGTTCCCGAAGTTTCCCCTCGTCCACCTTCCCGTTTTTGAATGGGGTGACGATTGCAACAATGGCTCCCTTAAACATACGCCCTCCTAAATAAATTATTATTTTCTTTTTATCATATCCGGAATTTTCTCACCACGAATAAGTTCCCGGTAATCCTCTCTCTTCCGAATGATGTGGTATTTGTCCCCTGTGACCAGCACTTCTGCGGCCCGGGGCCGGGAATTGTAATTGGAGGCCATGGTGAAGCCATAGGCGCCGGCGCTCATTACCGCCATGAGATCGTCCCTTTCAAAGCGTTGCAGCCTTCTTTCCTTGGCCAGATAATCGCCGGACTCGCAAATCGGTCCCACCACATCGGCGACAATCTCTTTTCTTTTCGTTTTCTGTACCGGTTGTATATGATGATATGATTTATATAGACTGGGCCTGAGCAAGTCATTCATGCCGGCATCGACAATGATAAAATTCTTGTCTTCATTGGCTTTGGTGTACAATACCTTAGTTACCAGGATCCCGGCGTTGCCCACAATTACCCTGCCCGGTTCGAATATGAAGGTACAGGAAATATCCCGGGAGGCCTTGATAATGGCATCTGCGTACTCCGACGGATGCGGCGGAGTTTCTTCATTATAGGTAATGCCAAGACCACCCCCCAAATCAAGATACCGGATGAGAAGACCGGCGTCTTTCAGGTGACCAAGCAGGTTCTTGAGACGATCCAGGGCGTCAATAAAAGGAGATATTTTCGTCAATTGTGAACCGATATGACAACTGATTCCTTTAATGTCAAGATATTTCAACTTACTTGCCAGTAGATAGGTCTCCAGAGATTTTTCCACATTGACGCCGAATTTGTTTTCTTTCAATCCCGTAGAAATATACGGATGGGTTTCCGGGTCCACATCGGGATTGACCCGTAGCGCAACGCCGGCCTTCCGGTTCATCCGGGCCGCACAGGCATTGATAACCTCCAACTCCTGAAAGGATTCGACATTGAACATAAGGATATTGGATGCCAACGCATATTCGATCTCATCAATTTTTTTTCCTACCCCTGAATAGACGACCTTCTGGGGGTCCACTCCTGCCCTCAAGGCTCGGTATAGTTCCCCACCGGAGACGATGTCGACGCCGCCTCCCTCGCGAATGAAGATCCTGAGGATAGCAATATTGGAGTTCGACTTGACGGCAAAGCAGGTGATATGGGGTACTCTGGAGAAGGCATCATCGAAGACGCGGAAATGATTTTTCAGGGTCCGGTGGCTGTAAATATACAGGGGGGTTCCCACTTGGGCGACAAGATCCCTAATCGGGAGCTCCTCACACCATAGCTCCTTGCCTTCATAGTGGAAATCGTGCATGTACTGATTACCTCGCTTTGGTTATTTGATCTTAATTTCCGCCGTATTCGACTCGGGACTGCAAGTTCCTTTTGAAATGCACCAGACAACGCGGTACCCATAGGTGCGTCCAGTATCAATGTCCCGATCCAGATAGCGATAGAGTCCCGGTTCTTTCATGCCGCTCTGAAGGGAAGCCTCATCCTTTTCCGTCAACAATACAAACTTTTGCGGGCAACCAGGACAATCTTCCCCGGGAATTGCCACCGACCTGAGAATTTTGACCATCATATTGCTTTTTGCTTTCTCCGGTAGCGTCCAGCTTAGCAATACACCTTCTTTTGTAATCTCCCCGCGAAGATTTTTAATCATTTGCAGTTTTATCTGTTGCCTTGGTACGGGATCTCCTTTTTTACCGCAGCTTATGATCATTACCGACAAAAGACATGCCAGGACAACAAGGAGAACGGCAGAGATCTCAAGATGTTTTTTCAATATCCGCAATCCTTTCTTCCACCATAACCAGTGACGTGCCGCCGATCGTCTTTCGCAGATTGACGGAGTTGGCCGGTTGCAGGCGTGCGATTACATCTTTGTCGAATTGGGCATGGAATTTCCGGAATTCCGGCAAAGTTAATTTTGATAATTCTTTTCGGTTATCAAGGCAATACTCGACGATCCGCCCCACGATGCCATGGGCCTCCCGGAAGGCGATCCCTTTCTGAACGAGATATTCAGCGATATCGGTGGCAGTGGAAAAATCCCTTCCTGCCTCTTGTTCCATTCTTTCACGCTGGAAGGTAATCTGGGAGAGCATCCCCGTAAGGATTTCTACGGATGAGGTTACGGTGTCCAAAGTGTCAAAGAGCGGTTCCTTGTCCTCCTGAAGATCCCGGTTATAGGTCATAGGCAAGCCCTTGAGAATAGTGAGCATGGCCATGAGATGACCATAAACCCTGCCCGTCTTTCCCCTGATCAGTTCGGCTACATCCGGATTCTTCTTCTGGGGCATGATGCTGCTTCCCGTAGTAAAGGCATCGGATATTTCGACATAATGGAATTCGTTGGATGACCAGATGACCAGGTCTTCGCAAAACCGGCTCATGTGCATCATGACGACTGAAGCGGAAAAGATGAACTCGGCAATGAAATCACGATCGGCCACGGTATCCATGCTGTTACGGCTGACTGCGGGAAACTTCAGCAATCTGGCGACATAGTTGCGATCCAGGGGAAGACTTGTCCCCGCCAGGGCTGCCGCTCCCAGCGGCAGAACATTCACCCTTTTTTGGCAGTCCTTGAAACGCTGTTCATCGCGGTCGAACATTTCCCAGAAAGAAAGGAGGTAATGGGACAGCAGGACCGGCTGTGCCTTCTGGAGATGGGTATATCCCGGCATGATGGTTGTTATTTCTCTCTTTGCGGCTTCCAGGAGCCCTCTTTTGAGGTCCTTCAGAAGCTTCAGAAGGTTCTTGATCTCATCTCGCAGGTAGAGGCGCACGTCGAGAACTACCTGGTCGTTCCGACTCCGCCCCGTGTGGAGTTTCTCGCCCGCTTTTCCACTCCGCTGAATCAGGGCCTTTTCGATGGCCATATGAATATCTTCATCCTTAATATCAAAGATGAAGCTTCCTGCTTCCATCTCTTTCCGAATCGCATGCAGTCCTTTTCTGATGGACCGTTCTTCGTCCGCCGAGATAATGCCCTGCTTCCCTAGCATACGGGCGTGGGCAAGGCTCCCTTCGATATCATAACGAAACAGACGACGGTCAAAGTGGATGGATTGGGTGAACTCCTCTACCTTCCGGTCCGTTCCCTTCTTAAATCTTCCGCCCCATGGTTTTACTGAATTATTCATTTTTTATGTCGTTTATCCCTTTTCAATGCCTGAATCCTCAGCCGGAGAGCGTTGAGCCGGATAAAGCCCGTGGCGTCCATCTGATTGTATACCTCTTCTTTTTCAAAGGTGGCGAAATCTTCGCGATAAAGAGAAAATGGGGATTTTCTACCCACGACAATGGCATTGCCCTTGTAGAGCTTCATCCGAGTCGTTCCTGTGACGTTTTCCTGGGTCGCATCAATATATGCCTGGAGGGTCTTCATCTCCGGGGAGTACCAGAATCCGTTATAGACGAGTTGGGCGTACTTCGGGATCAGGGAATCTCTCATCAGCATGACTTCACGGTCCATCGTCAGGGATTCCACGGCGCGATGGGCTGCCCAGAGTACGGTGCCGCCCGGTGTTTCGTATACACCCCGGGACTTCATGCCGACAAAACGGTTTTCCACCATGTCCACCCGACCGACACCATTGGCCCCGGCAAGCTGGTTGATTTTGTCCATCAGTTTCGCCGGGCTCAGCTTCTTCCCGTCCAGGGCAACCGGATTACCATTCACAAAATCTATCTCAACGTAGGTCGGCTTATCCGGCGCCGCTTCCGGAGCAACCGTCAAAACGAATATATCCTCCGGAGGCTCCGCCCAGGGGTCCTCGAGTATGCCCCCTTCATGGGAGATGTGCAGGGAATTCCTGTCGCTGCTATATGGTTTCTCTTTCGTTACCAGCGGGACGGGGATTTTATGTTTGGCCGCATAATCCAGCATGGACTGGCGGGAATCGAAGATCCAATGTGGATCTTTCCATGAAGAGATGATCCGGACGTAAGGATCGAGGGCCATATAGGTCATTTCAAACCGCACCTGGTCATTCCCCTTACCCGTTGCCCCGTGACAGACGGCGTCGGCCCCTTCGGTATGGGCAATCTCCACCTGTTTCTTTGCAATCAAGGGTCTTGCCAGGGATGTCCCCAGGAGATAAACCCCTTCATAGATGGCATTTGCCCGCAGTGCCGGAAAGATAAAGTCGCGGGCGAATTCCTCGGTCAGATCTTCAATATAGATCTTGCTGGCGCCCGTATTGATGGCCTTTTCCTTCAGTCCGTCCAGTTCCTCCTTCTGACCGACATCAGCGGCAAAGCAGATCACCTCACACTTGTAAGTTTCAATCAACCATCTGACGATGACCGATGTGTCCAGCCCCCCGGAGTAAGCAAGGACGACCTTCTTTATTTTATTAGCCATTATTTCTATTCTCCTTCATCAATGTTTCCAGGATTGCCTTCTGGACGTGGAGGCGGTTTTCCGCTTGGTCAAGAACTACGGAATGAGGGCCGTCGATCACCTCGGAAGTGATTTCCTCGCCACGATGCGCCGGAAGGCAATGCATGACTATTACGTTTTTCTTTGCGTACCCTAAAAGTTCCTGATTAATCTGATAGGATCTGAATATCTTCGCCCGCACTTCCTGTTCCTCTTCCTGACCCATACTCGCCCAGACGTCTGTATAAATGACATCGGCCATCTGGATGGCCTCCACGGGATCACGAAATAGATGGAGCCCTTCACGGGCCTCCCGTATTCCTCTTTCCAGGAGCTCCGGGTGTGGGTCATAACCTTCCGGACAGGCAAGGGATAGTTGAATTGGAAGCCTAGAGGCGGCATTTATCCATGAATTGGCGATATTGTTGCCGTCTCCGATGTAGGCTATCTTCAATCCTGCATAATCGCCTTTTCGCTCGATGATCGTAAACAGGTCACTTAAAATCTGGCAGGGATGGAGAAGATCCGTGAGGCCGTTGATGACCGGAATGGCGGCATAAAGGGCCAGATCCTCAACAGTTTTCTGGGCAAAGGTCCTGATCATGATCCCGTCTAAATAGCGGGACATGATTCTCGCCGTATCGGCTACCGTTTCACCCCTGCCGATCTGCGTATCTTTTGTACTCAAAAAAAGCGCCAGACCCCCAAGCTGATACATGCCAACCTCAAAGGAAAGGCGGGTCCGTGTGGAGGCCTTCTCGAAGATCATTCCCAGCGTTTTTCCCGCTAAGGTCCCGTGGGGCCTTCCTTCTTTGAGAAATTGTTTCAGGGACCGCGACCGCGCAAAGATGGACTGAAAATCCTCAACCTCAAGATCGTATTCCGTCACCAGATCTTTTTTCATGCCCCCTCCCGCAAAACACTATCCAAAATCTCGACAACTTGATCGATTTCCTGCTCCGCGACAATCAGGGGCGGAACAAACCGCAAAACCCGGGCGCCCGCCGATGCTATGAGCACCCCGCGATCCATACATTTTTTGATTATGCCTGCGACTTCGCAGTCAAGCTCCACGCCAATGAGAAGCCCCCTGCCCCGCACCTCTCTGATGATGGGATGTTTCTTCCGCAAATCATTGAGCATGTTCATGAAATAGCCGCCCCTGAGCCGGCAGTTCGATATGAGATCCTCGCTGAGTAATGTCTCCAGCGTCGCTTTGGCCGCGGCCATTGCCAGCGGGTTGCCGCCAAAGGTCGAGGCGTGGCTGCCCGGCTCGAATGCTGCGGCAACACAGTCTTTAGCAAGGACGGCGCCAATTGGGAAGCCGTTTCCCATGGCCTTGGCCATGGTAACGATGTCCGGAATGATCCCGTCCTGTTCATGGGCAAAAAGGGTACCCGTACGGCCCATACCCACCTGTACCTCGTCAAGAATCAACAGGATATCCTTTTCATCACACAGGCGTCGAACACTCTGAAAATAATCCGGATCGGGAACCCGGATGCCGCCTTCCGCCTGGATGGGCTCAATCATGACGGCGCAGGTTTTCTCGGAGATCGCCTGACTGAGCGCCCCCACATCATTGAAAGGAACATATTGAAATCCCGCTAATAACGGATTGAATCCCTTATGAAATTTATCCTGACCCGTGGCGGTGATCGTCGCCATGGTCCGACCATGAAAAGAGTCGATCATCGTGACGATCTCATTTTTTATGCCGCCACTGCGGTCATTGCCATACTTTTTGGCCAGTTTGATCGCCCCTTCATTCGCCTCGGCGCCGCTGTTACAAAAGAAGGCCTTATCGAGGGCGGCGTGCTGGATCAGCAGCCTGGCATATTCGATCTGGATATCAATATGGTAGAGGTTGGAAACATGGATCAGTTTATCCGCCTGGTTTTTTATTGCGTTGCTGACCGCAGGATGGGCATGCCCAAGGCTGCAGACAGCGATGCCGGCGACGAAATCAAGATACTCCCTGCCCTCGGTATCCCAGAGCTTCATACCCCTTCCCCTAGTGAAAACCACGGGAAATCGCTTATAGGTCCCCATAAGACAATGATCGGCAAGAGACATCCATTCTTCTTTATTCATGATGATTTACAATGTTTCCTTTAAGTAATAGTTGATGTATTCAAATAGTAATCTCTGTGCCGATGCCGCGATCAGTGAACATCTCCAGCAGAATCGCATGTTTCAGGCGGCCGTCGATGATGTGAGACTTTCTCACCCCACCCCGCAGCGCCTTGAGGCAGCATTTGACCTTTGGAAACATCCCGCCGTGGATGACTCTATCATTAATCATCGCCAGGGCCTCGGCGTTGCTCATGGTATTGATAAGCTTCTTTTCGGAATCAAGGACACCTTCCACATCCGTCAGGAGCACGAGCTTTTCGGCCTGGAGAGCAGCTGCCACAGCGCCGGCAACGATATCTGCATTGATATTGTAGGTTTCACCATGATCGCCATGACCAGTAGGGGCAATAATAGGAATAAAGCCGTCCTTGACCAGCGCCGTGATCAGGGAAGCGTTAATCTCTTTTACTTTACCGACAAGACCGAGATCAATTATTTCTGGTGGGGTATCCTTGGCTTTTTCGGCGCTTAGAAGATACTTCTCTGCCCGGATGAGACTACCGTCCTTGCCGCTCAAACCGACGGCCTTTCCTCCATGCTGGTTGATCAGCCCCACGATCTCCTTGTTGACCTTGCCCACCAGTACCATTTCTACAATGTCCATGGTCTCCTGATCCGTCACCCGCATCCCCTGGATAAATTTTGACTCTTTACCCAGCTTTTTTAGATAGCCTCCGATCTGGGGTCCCCCGCCGTGAACCACTACGGGATGAATGCCCACATATTTCATCATCAGCACATCCCGGGCGAACATGTCCTTGAGTTCATCATCAACCATGGCGTGACCGCCGTATTTGATCACGATGATTTTATTGTAAAATCGGCGAATATAAGGAAGGGCCTCGATGAGGATATCTGCCCTTTCCATGCATTTTTTCAAACTGTCCATTTTGTCCCCTTCGGTAAATTGTAGTCTTACAGGATATAGCGGCTCAGGTCTTCGTCTTCGATGATGTCGCCGAGCTTTTCCTGTACCTGCTGGGCGTCGATGACCACGTTTTTCTCATTCATGTCGGGGGCGTCGAAAGAAATATCCTCTAAGAGGGTTTCCATGATCGTATAGAGTCTTCTCGCACCGATATTTTCTGTTCTTTCATTGACGATGGTGGCTACTTCGGCAATTTCCGCAATCGCCTCCGCCGTAAAGGTTACCTTTAAACCTTCTGTAGCCATCATTTCAATATATTGTTTAATCAAGGCGTTATGAGGTTCTGTGAGAATACGGATGAACTCTTCTTTACCGAGCGAATCCAACTCGACCCTAATCGGAAAACGTCCCTGTAGTTCCGGGATGAGATCCGATGGTTTTGTGGCACTGAAGGCCCCGGCGGCGATAAACAGGATGTGATCTGTTTTGAGCATTCCATGACGGGTATTAACTGTCGATCCCTCCACAATGGGCAGCAGATCCCGTTGAACACCCTCTCGCGAAACATCGGGGCCATGCGGTGAATCGCTTCCTACGATCTTGTCGATCTCATCCAGGAAGATAATTCCCGACTGTTCTACCCGGGAAATAGCCGTTTTTGTCACTTTCTCCATATCCACAAGACGCTGGGCCTGCTCCTGCGCCAATATATCCAGGGCCTCCGGCACCATGACCCTGTTTTTTTTCTTTTTGGGAGGAAACATATTGCCGAAAAGCTCTTTAATGTTCATCCCCATGTCTTCGATGCCGGACGTAGAAAATATTTCTATCATGGGACCGCTTCGTTGTTCCGATACCTCGATTTCCACGTAACGCCCATCAAGTTTTCCTTCATGCAGAAGGCGTCGCAACTTCTCCCTGGTCGTATCCTGCTGTCTTGAGAGATCTTCCTCGGTCGCATCGAATTCTTTTTCTTCCTCCATCATCTGTCCGACTGTCCTCTCCACCGGTTTGGGTGGTAAAAGAACGTCCAGCAGGGCCTCCTCTGCCAGAGTTGCCGCTTTGGAGCCTACGCTTTCCTGCTCTTCAGCCTTCGCCATGTTAATGGCAAGTTCTACAAGGTCGCGGATCATGGATTCCACGTCTCTGCCTACATAGCCTACTTCCGTAAATTTGGACGCCTCAACCTTGAGAAAAGGAGAATTGTCAAGCTTGGCAAGCCTGCGGGCAATTTCAGTTTTCCCGACTCCCGTAGGCCCAATCATGATGATATTTTTTGGCGATATCTCTTCGCCAAGTTCCTTGGAGACGTTCTGTCGCCGCCAGCGGTTGCGCAAGGCAATGGCCACGGCCCTTTTTGCATCCCCCTGACCGATGATATGCTGATCAAGTTTTTCCACAATTTCGCGAGGCGTCAGGGCCTTTATGGTTCCCTTTTTTTCTCGTTCCACCATCTTTAAAGCTGGTAGTGCATTAATCATCTTTGATATCCAATTCTTCGACCGTAATATTGTCATTTGTATAAATGCAAATTTCCGAGGCGATCTTCACGGACTCCAGGGCGATTTCCGTCGCCGACAGATCGGAAAAACGAACTAGGGCGCGGGCGGCAGCCAGTGCGTAAGGGCCGCCTGAACCGATCGCCATGACTTCATCGTCTGATTCAATGACATCACCGTTACCGGAAATTAGCAGGAAGTAATCCTTGCTGACAGCAATCATCAGGGCTTCGAGATGACGCAGCACCCGGTCGGTCCGCCAGTCTTTCGTCAGTTCAACGGCGGCTCGTAAAAGATTCCCGTTGTACTGTTCCAATTTCTGGTCAAAACGGTCAAAGAGCGTGAAAGCATCCGCCGTTGTTCCGGCAAAACCGACAATGACCTTGTCGTGATAGAGACGGCGAACCTTGCGCGCCCCGTGCTTCATGATGGTAACGTCGAAGGTCACCTGTCCGTCTCCGGCAACGGTTACTTTCCCGTTGTGCCTTATCGCTATGATCGTTGTTCCCCGTATCTTCATGCCTGGCTTGATCCTCCTCGCGCCTTGGGATGTGATTTATCATAGATCTCCATGAGCCGACCTACACTGACCGAGGTATAACGCTGGGTCGTCGAGAGACTCTCATGCCCCAACATTTCCTGAATGCTCCGTAAATCGGCCCCGGCATCGAGCAAATGAGTGGCGAAGGAATGCCGCAGGGCATGGGGACTGATTTTTTTTTGGTTACCACTCATCCGCATATATTTGTCAACTATTCGTTCCACCGTCCGCGGATTAATCCGCTCATTATTTCTTCCGGTGATTAGTGGCCCTTTTCTATCATACGGACTCCCGTCCTCCCTCAAAGAGCCTCTTTTTTCCAGATAGTCCTTCAAGGTCCTCAGTGCCGGTATTCCGACCGGAACAATCCTTTCCTTCCTTCCTTTTCCGCGTACCCTGATAAGTGCCTGCTCAAAATCGACATCTTCCCTGTTCAACGCAGTAAGTTCACTCAAGCGGATACCCGTGGAATAAAAAATTTCCAGAATTGCCCTGTCCCGCATCCCCTTGACGTCGTCCGCAAATCGATCCCCAAGCAGGTCAAAGACCTCATCAACGGACAAGTGCCTGGGCATAAGCAAATCCTTACGCGGCGCCGACACACCAGCCAGAGGATTCACTCCGATGCTTCCTTCTCGAATCAGGTAGCGAAAAAAAGTGTTCATCGCCGCCAGTTTGCGGGCAATGGACGCTTTTTGGAGTCTGCGCTTGTAGAGGTTTGCCAGATAAATACGGAGATGTAGCTGATCAAAATCAACAAGGTCCTTCTTTTCCCGGGGAATGCCGTCAAGGTGCTGTCCTTCCATGAAGCCGGAGAAGTCTCTGAGGTCGGAAAGATAAGCCCTGCACGTCTGCGGGGACAGATTTCGCTCCATTTCGATATGAAAGCCGAAGGCTTTTATGGCGTCTTCCAGTGTAGATATTTTTACCATTATTTCATCAAATGAACGATCACATCTTGTATTTACCAAAGGCTTCGGGAGATAAATTTTCGAGGAAATCTTTTAATTTATCTTCCTTTAGTTTTTCCATGTCCTCAACGTTGGAGCCGATATCGACGTTTCTTGATTTTTCGATTACCTTTTCTTCAACAAATATCGGGGCGTCTGTCCTGAGGGCGATGGCAATGGCGTCACTGGGACGTGCATCTACGATATAGGTCTTCCCATCTCCCTGCAAATGCATATTTGCAAAAAAAGTGTTGTTCCGTAGATCATGAATTTCCACACGCACAACTTCCACGCCGAGTACTTTTAATATTTCTTTAATCAGATCATGGGTCATGGGTCTGGAAAAAGAAATCTTTTCCAACTGCGTTGCTATGGCGCTGGCTTCAAACAAGCCAATCCAGATGGGAATGGCCTTTTTCTCTTCAATGTCCTTCAGAATGACGATCGGGGTGCTCGTAATCGGATCTATCGTCAGACCGGTGATCTTCATTTCAATCAACATCCCATCCTCCTTCTCAAGAAAGTTCTCCCCTCAGTGAATGCAAATATCCTGCGGTAATATGCAGATTTACGGTTTTGCCATGGAGATTCTCCTTGCCTCTGAAGTTCACGACCTTGTTCGTTCTTGTTCGTCCCATCATATCTCTGGAACTGTTCTTGCTGATTCCCTCCACAAGTACACCGACGGTCTTACCAACCATTGCCTTGTTCATTTCCAGGGTATGGCGATCCTGAAGTTCTTGCAATAAACTAAGACGGCGGCTTTTTTCCGTTTCGGGAACTTTTTCATCGAGGCTAACGGCAGCCGTTCCCTCACGTTCAGAATACTTGAACGAAAATAGGTTGTCAAACCGGATTTTCTCAATCAATTCCAGGGTGGCTTCAAAATCAGCAGTTGTTTCCCCTGGAAAACCCACCATCGCGTCGGAACTGATGGCAATGTCCGGACAGGTTTTCCTCAAGCTTTCCACCTTGGCAAAGTAATCTTCTCTGGTATAGCCGCGATTCATCCTTCCGAGGATGCTATTAGAACCGGTCTGAAAAGGCAAATGAATATATTCGCAAAGCTTCCCCAGTTTTCCAAAGCTATTGATCAAATCCTCGGTAAGGTCTTTGGGATGGGACGTGGTAAACCTTATTCTCTCCAGACCATTGATCGCGTCTATTTTTGTGATCAGATCAGAAAATCGAAGCCCCTCGGCCAATCCCTTGCCATAGGAATTCACATTCTGTCCCAGGAGGGTCACCTCTTTGACGCCATGGGCAACAAGAACCCTGATTTCATCGACGATGTTCTGACTCGGGCGGCTTTTTTCCCTTCCCCGCAGGTAGGGAACCACGCAATAGGAGCAGAAGTTGTCACATCCCTGCATAATGGTGACAAAGGCCTGGAAATTACCATTTTCCGGCCGGGGACAGATATTCATAGATGGAATGGCTTCGCGGAATGCCGTATCTACAATAGCTCCCCCCTTTCTTTGTATCCTCCTGATCATTTCCGGCGCCTTGTCCAGGGCATGTGTTCCAAATACAAGATCGATGCCGACGTTTTTTTTCAAAAGGGACTTCCCCCAGTGCTGGGCGAGACAGCCGCCCACGCCGATAACAAGCTCAGGATTATTTTCCTTCAACTGCCGGTAGCGACCGATCTGGCTGACGATTTTAAGCGCCACTTTCTCCCGGATACTGCAAGTATTGACTAGAATCACCTGCGCCTGGTTTGCATCTTCAGTTTGTTCGAAACCGGCGGCGACCATTATGGAAGCCAACTGCTCGGAATCGTGGACATTCATCTGGCAACCAAAGGTGCGAATATAGAAAGTGTTTTTAGACAATTCCTCAATACTCCGGAAATTAATTAAAGAAATAAGTTAATATAAGGACCTATCAGAGTCAACAGTTTTTTGAGATTTCTTCCGGAAATGCACGTCAAAAATCCCCCTTGCATCCCCCTTTGTCAAAGGGGGAAATTTCCCTATATGGAAAAGAGTGGATATGAGAGAGTTTTATCATCCATGCAGTCAGTCTTACGCTCCGACCCAGCTAACAATGTATTCCATACCCCCCGGCGCCGCTTTCGGTTCCGGGAAGATCTGCCTCACCCACTGACCGCTTAGACCCATTTCCCGGGCCGATAACTCAAAATGACACATGGCGATACCCATATCGATGTTTTGCAGACTGATTCCGCCGATCAAATTACCATAGCCAGGGGTTCTCTGGAGATAGAAATGAAAATTCCTGGAATCTTCGTCTTTGATGATCCGCCAGGGTTGCCGGTTCGATGCTGAAGGTCCAATCCGGACGCATTCGAGCACCTGGCCAAAGTCGCCGGTCTGGTTGCCGCTGAGCGGTGTTTCGAGATTATTAAGAAAAAATATTTGCTCCCAGGGTTTCCTCTTATCAGATGAGGCCATATACCGGAAGATCCGGTCCGTAAGCGATTTTTTTTGTTTCGGATAACCCACGGGAGTGACAGCCGGCAGCAGCTCATCCTCTTGAAGATCGATGAGGCGGGCAAAACCGGTTCGCTTAAACGTCCCACCCAGCCAGCAGGTCCCGAGCCCTGATTCTGTGGCATAAAGGACGTTTCTTTCCATGGCGTAGCCGAAATCCTCCATCGCCATTTCGGACTTTTTTACCGCCCCGATGATAAAGAATTGCGCCCCCTGGATAACGCCATAGGTTCCGGGAACCTTCGCTTCCTCAGGTTTAATTTGCTGCAGATCTGAGAGTATGAAACGAACCTGGCTTCCAAAAGGACCTGTGGTATTGGCAGTCAGAAACACCTCCCAGGCAGAGCGCTTCTCTTGCTCAATCGGCTTGAACTCATAGGTTCGGCAGGAACGGCGCATTTTTATGGTTTTGATTATGGAAGTCATAGTGTCGCCTTTTTACTTTTCTTGATTTTGGAGGAAAATGTTCGGCAGGTCAAGAAAAAAGGGGTTAACCTTGACTTGGCTAACCCCTTGATTTCTTTGGTGGGCCTTGAGAGACTCGAACTCTCGACCAATTGATTAAGAGTCAACTGCTCTACCAACTGAGCTAAAGGCCCTTTAATGCTAAAAAAACAAATATTTGTTATCTGGCGCGCCTGGTACGACTCGAACGTACGACCAACAGATTCGAAGTCTGCGACTCTATCCAACTGAGCTACAGGCGCCTTTTAATTCAGTCAATGGGGTGAGTGAAGGGATTTGAACCCTC
>JAPLJZ010000246.1 GCA_026388335.1 Deltaproteobacteria bacterium | reverse complement strand
GAACAGTTGCATAGAAGAGAAAAATATTACGTTCAACAGTTAGGAAGACACAAATGCCCTTTTTGGCAAGAAAAAAAACTATCAATCCCTCGCATGTTTCCAGCCGTATTCAATAACCTGGGCCATTAATCCAGTAGTCTACCCCTTTGTATGAAGACGTGTATAAATACGAGATAGCGATTGATCCCATCTGTGGTAATCCCGATCTGCGTTGCCAATTCTTTGCGGCTTATGGACGGATTGGCGGCGATCATGTCGCGGGAGAGGGGTTTTAACGAATGAATACAACAACATGTCTTGGATAAACAGCCTATTTTCAGCGAATTTACAAAAAGTTCGCCGCGCGAACTTTTAATTTAACTGTATGATATATTTATTTTTATTTGCCAAGGTGCGATGAACTACCTTTTAGCCCCGTCGCGGCGGAAGGCGTCGGCGAAGGGGTTGTGAAACGGTTTCGATTCTTCTTTGGCCGGCCTGTTTTGTCCCGGACGCGGTTGGCGGTTTGTTCCGTGCGGGGCGTCCGGCCGGTTCCTGCGTTCGCCGGTTTGGGCCTTTTCGGTACGACGCCCGTCAGTTTGGTGATTTTCTGTGCTGCCCTCACCGGTGTGGGAACGGACAGATTTATCGCCCCTTTCCCCTAGTGACTTTTTCATGGACAGGGAGATCCGGTTGCGCTCCATATCGACGGACAGAACCGTCACTTCTACCTGCTGACTCACCTTGACCACGTCTCCGGGTGACTTCACGTAGTTGTCGGCCAGCTCGCTTAAGTGCACGAGACCGTCCTGATGAACGCCGATATCCACGAAGGCCCCGAAGGCGGTGATATTCGTGACGACGCCGGGCAGTTTCATCCCCGGCAACAGGTCGCCGATTTTCTCGATTCCCGCCGCAAAAACGACGCTCTCGAATTGCCGGCGGGGGTCCCGCCCCGGTTTGGCCAGTTCGGAGAGGATCTCCCGCAACGTGGGCAAGCCGACCTGGTCGGTGACATATTGTTCCAGTTTTATCTTTTGCCGCCGGGCTTCGTCGGCAAGCAGGTCGTCGACGGAGCAGTCCTGATCAATGGCCATTTTTTTGACGATGGGATAGCTCTCCGGATGGACCGCACTGGCGTCCAGGGGATTGGCGCCGTCCCGAATCCGGAGGAATCCTGCCGCCTGTTCAAAGGCCTTGGGTCCGAGGCGGCGGACCTTCTTCAGCTCTGCCCGGCTCCGGAAAGGTCCCTGTTCGTCCCGATGCTTCACGATGTTTTCCGCCAAGGATGGCCCCAGTCCCGAGACATAGGAAAGAAGCTGGGCGCTGGCCGTGTTCACCTCGACGCCCACGGCGTTGACGCAACTGACCACGACGTCGTCAAGGCGCCGCTGTAGCTCCCCCTGGTCCACATCATGCTGATACTGGCCGACGCCGATGGCTTTCGCCTCGATCTTGACGAGTTCCGCCAACGGGTCCATCAGCCGTCGTCCTATGGATATCGCTCCCCGGACGGTGATGTCCTGATCAGGAAACTCCTCCCGGGCCGCCGGAGAAGCAGAATAAATCGAGGCCCCGCTTTCGTTGACCATGACGATCCGGATCTCCTGGGGAAGCTCCAGGGATCGGAGAAAGGCTTCCGTTTCACGACCCCCGGTGCCGTTCCCTACAGCGATCGCCTCGCTGGCGAAGCGTCCGCAGAGGGCGGGAATCGTTGTCGCCGCCTCCTCGCGACCCTTCTGGCCAAGTAGGGGATAGATGGTTTCATGGTGAAGAAGCTTTCCCTGTCGATCCAGGCAGACGGTCTTGCAACCGGTACGAAAACCGGGATCGACGGCCAGAACCGCCTGCTGCCCCAACGGGGGGGACAGCAGGAGCTGGCGCAGATTGTCGGCAAAGACCTGAATAGCCGTTTCATCGGCCCGTTTTTTCGAGGCGAGGCGGATCTCCGTTTCCATCGCCCCGGACAGGAGGCGTTTGTAGCTGTCCTGGACGGCAAGGCATACCTGCTCGGAGGCTGCTGTCGTTCCCTTGATAAAGAGTCCCGTCAGGGTGGCCAAGGCGTCTTCTTCCGGCGGAAGGATGCGGAGGGACAGAAACTCTTCCCGTTCCCCGCGGCGGATGGCGAGGACTCGGTGGGACGGCGCCTTTACTATGGCCTCTTCCCATTCGTAGTAGTCCTTGTATTTAATCCCTGATTCTTCCTTGTTGGCAATCACCCGCGACCGGAGGACACCTTTTTCAAAAAACAGGGCGCGCATCCGCGCCCGCGCCTCTTGATCTTCATTGACCCATTCGGCGATAATGTCCCGGGCCCCGGCGAGGGCCTCCTCGGCAGATTCGATCCCCTTTCCCGGGTCGATAAACGCTGCGGCCTCGATCTCCGGGTCCATTTCTTCTTGAGCAAAAATCCGGAGCGCCAGAGGTTCCAGCCCCTTTTCCCTGGCGATGGTCGCCCGGGTCCGGCGCTTGGGCCGGAAGGGCAGGTAGATGTCTTCCAGGACGGAGAGGGTTTCCGCCGCCGCAATCTTTCCCTGCAATTCGTCGGTCAGGAGATTCCGTTCCGTCAGCGACGCCAGAATGGCCTCGCGGCGAGACTCCAGTTCTTCCAACTGCTGTTGACGGTCCCGGATGGCCGTAATGGCTACTTCATCAAGGGAACCGGTGACCTCCTTGCGGTAGCGGGCAACAAAGGGAACTGTCGCCCCTTCTGCCAACAGCCGGGCCGTATCCCGGACCTGCCCGGGGGACAGGTTAAGTTCCTTGGCAATCTTTTCGTATCTTAACTCGTTCATGGATGTCCTTTGGTATGTAATCGGCGGCAGGCAATTGCTCACGCCGTTCAGGAGAGTCTCTTTAGCTCTTCATGATGATATTGGCAAGCTCTCCGTTAAGCAGGGCCTGCCACAGGGGAGGGACGATGACCAATACCTCACGCCGGGAGTTCATCCGGTCTTCGGTAGCAAACGGATCAGGTTCCGGGAGAGAGATCTCTCATCGCCCTCTGCGCATCACTCCCCTGCGCCCTTTGGGAGGCGTTGCGCCAGTTCCTCCCAGCCTGCCAGCCCCGCGGGCATGCCGAGTTCCGGGGCGAGTTTCTCCAGCGCCCGGAGCGCCTGTGCCAGCCCCATCTGTTTGGCCGTCCTGTACACAGTTACCCAGGCGCTGAAGGCTTCCTCCTTTTGCTCCTTTTGCGCGTGTATATTACCTATATTAATTAGTATGGCGCACATACCCTGTTTGTCGCCGATTTGCCGCACGATGGTTAGGGATTGTTTCAGATAGGTCAGGGCCGTTTCGTAATCTGCCTGTGCATAATAGATTTGCGAAATATTGTTGATGGTTGCCCCTTCCCCCTGTTTGTCGCCGATTTGCTGCATGATGGTCAGGGATTGTTTCAGGTAGGTCAGGGCCGTTTCGTAATCTCCTTGGGCGTAATAGATTTGCGAAATATTGTTGAGAGTTGTTCCTTCGCTCCCTTTGTCGCCGATTTGCCGCACGATGGTTAGGGATTGTTTCAGATAGGTCAGGGCCGTCTCGTAATTGCCCTGGGCGTGATAGACTTGCGAGATATTGTTGAGCGTTCTCCCTTCGCCCCACTTGTCACCGCTTTGCCGCACGATAGTCAGGGATTGTGTCAGGTAGGCAAGGGCCGTTTCGTAATTGCCCTGGGCGTGATAGACTTGCGAAATGTTATTGAGGGTTGCCCCTTCGCCTGCTTTGTTGCCGATTTGTTGTACGATGGTTAGGGATTGTTTCAGATAGGTGAGGGCCGTCTCATAATTGCCTTGGGCGTGATAGACTTGCGAAATGTTGTTGAGAGTTGCCCCTTCGTCACCTTTGTTACCGCTTTCACGGCATAGTTGGAGAGCCCTTTCCAGGGAAGCCAGGGCGTCACCCAGACGGCCGTCCATTTTTTGACTTTCCGCAATTTGTAGGAGGAGGGCCGTTTTTGCTTTCCCGTTGCCTTCATGAGCCAGGATGCCCTGCAGGAGTTCGATCCGGATGCCATGGAGGCCGCTGCCGGAGAGATCCATGCTGAGCCGCAGTGCTATTTCCGCCGCTTTTTCGAGATCGCCGTACCGCTGGCGGCGCCAATATTCGATGAGTTCGTCAAGCCACTTGCGTACATCGAGTCCAAGCTCACCATCGGCCCAGCGATAGGCCTGCTGCTTCATCCAGACAAATGTAGGTCTTTCCGGCATAATCGGCGCCGTCTCCTGAAGGTAACTTTTTGCTTCGTCTGCCTTGCCTTCCTTAATATTATGGATGGCAAGCTCAAGTTTAGCCTGATATTTTTCATCCGCATCGCCGACATCGGAGAGATAAGCAAGGATTTCGGAGCTGTTTTTACATTGCGTGTCGTCTTTTTTTTCTTCCTCAATTTTTTCCCAGAGGGCGCGGCGTTTTGTCTCCCGGTCTCTCAGATCGCTATAATAAACCTCGAAAAAATTGACTAAATAGGGGAGCTTCTTGTGCTGGACGCGAGATTCGCTCATGGCGAGCCATAGATCGAAGAAGCCTTCTTTTATCCGGTATAACCGGGAGCGTTTATCGGCGGGATTGTCGGCAACGGTAAGATAGCCCGCCTGGGTCATCCGTTTGAGGAGAGAGGAGGTCTGCTGCTGCGATTTTCTCAACTTTCCGGCGATGGCGGCCGGGGTGCGCGGCTCTGAACGCATAAGGGCAACGGTCTCGATGAGGGCGCGTTCCTGCGGGGCAAGCTCCTTGAGGCGGTCCTGATAAAAGGGCGAGATCTGGTCAAGGAGTTTTTGAAACTGCAGCTTTGCATCGTAGATGTTATCGTGGGCGATGAGTTCGTAGAGCATCATGATGAGCCGGGGATTACCGCCCGTCATGATGTGGATGGCCTGAATCTTGGGGATTATGGAATCAAAAATGCTTAAGATATCATCACGTTTTTCCCAGGCGAGATTCTTGCGGATCATCTCGACCGTCTCCTCTTCGGCAAGATCTTCCAGCACCTGGATGTCGAAGAAATCATAGAGTGGACTTTTTGTGCTGTAGAGGGCGGGAAAATAGACAGGTGATGTGCCGATAAGGGTTGCGCAGGGGGAATCCATGAGAAAGCTTCTGAACCGGTGGATATCCTGCTCGCGCTTCATCTGCTGGGTGAATAACGCATCGAGATTCTCGATCAGCATCAGAAGCGTTTTGCCGGCTTCCTTCCGGTAGGCCTTCAGCCGCGGCTCGATTGTATCGACGACCTCATTGTCGTTTTCATTCAATGCCAGGGATCGGTGCAGGGTGCGCCACATTTCGTCGTCGAGGGTTTCGGCTAAAATCTCCACGACGCCGAGCAGGAAATCGGCAAACGACAGGATGCGGTTGTTTTCCTCGGGAAACCGGATGAAGGTATAGGATTCGCCGAGTTTTTTATCATTGGCCACGGCGTTTTGAATGAGGGTCAGAAAATGGGTTTTGCCGATACCCCGGGGGCCGATGAAAAGATAGTGTTGCCCCCCTTTTTTGCCGGCCCCGCCGGCAAGCTTTTCTACAAGGTCAGTGAGCATGTCCTTTCTTCCCACCGTGGTGGTCAGCAGGCGGTCGATGGGGGTAATATTGCTGCGGTAAATGCCGACTTGGGTACTCATGTTTCAATCCCCTCCGTTTTCGAATCCGTAATATTTTTTCCACCATGTTTTAAGTAGCAGGCTCGCAAAATCATAGGTGCCGCTACGGGTCTCTTCGATGTAAAAATCGCTTCTAAGGTGCATGAGCAGGCTCTGGTAATCCTGATTGAGGGCCGTCCCTTCTCTGCGCAGGGTCTTCTTGCCTTCGACCTTTCTGTAGAGGGAAAAAAGGGTTGCCGGAGCTATCCCCTCCACGCTCAGGGAAAGCTTATTCAGAAGATACAGCGCAGCTTCACGTTCCTCAGGGGGATAATAGAGGGGAATTCGGGCGCGGTAGTGCTGAAGTTTGTCCCGTGCCATCTCTCCGAGGAGAGCTTTATTGAAAACTTCGGTAACAGTGTCGGCGGTAATCGTCATCTCCGGATGGCGTCTCCACAAGCGAAAAACTTCCTGAGTGAGCATCTGGAGAAATAACGGAATCGGCGCCCCGAGCAGTTCCCCGATGCGGGGCAGCGTGGTTTCGTCAAAAGGTACGCCCTTTTCGTTGAACATTGTCGTAACGTATTCCCGAACCTCTTCCGGCGTAAACGGGGCCAGAGATTCGACTTTGAGATCATTGATCAGCTTTATCTTGCCCTGCTGGTCAAGGGCCGCAATGAGGTTTACCGAGCCGCCGACAACCCATCGCACCTTGCCCCTTAACGACCGATCCCGCATTTTTCTGAACCAATGCAGAAATCCCTCGTATTCTTCGGGTTGTCTGCGCATAATGCTGTTGAGCATATCAGGGAGTTCGTCGATTATAAAAAGGACATGATTATCGGATTGCAACACCCGCTCCAGAAGCTCCTCTATTCGGTCCCGCCAACTTTCCGTGGAAGCCTCCGCCTTGCGAAGCTGTACTTTGAGTTCCCAGGCTTCCACTTTTTCGATCCGGTCAAGAATACCTTTTAAAAAACCCTTCGCCGCAGAACGTATCACCCGCAGGTAGTCCGGTTGATGTTCATTGATTGCGGCAACCAATGCAATAAAAAAATCGTCGGGAGTTTCAAGGTCTTCGACATTCATATGAATAACAAGCCAGCCGTCCCTGGGATAATCAAGCAAACGGTACATGACGCTTGTTTTCCCGATTCTGCGCGGTGCAAGGAGAAGCACGTTATGCTTCACCAGAGACTCCCATAAATCTTCAACAAAATCAGTTCGAAACCAGAAATCTTCATCTCTTACCGGGCTTCCGACAATAAAATCTGACATTTTCGACCCTCCATAATAATAAGGCGCAATTGTTTTACAACGCTTATGTTGTATAAGAAAAAAGACTGTTTGTCAATAAAATAATTACAACAGATATGGTGTAAAACATATTTGCCGTAAAAACAACCTTTTCTCTATGCGTATCTTCCCCTCGATTGCCTTTTTGTGCACCTAGGTATTGGTCACTTCAATGATGGTGTAATCTTATTGATTATTTATTGAAGAGTCAGCTTCATGAACATCCTCAAGTCCCGTACCATATCGATTGTTATTTCCGGTATGGGATAGATCAGATGCACCATATTGCCTTCTCCAGTCTCTGGGGAGAGGCTCACTTGATTATGATTGCCTCATGCTAAATATTTTGAAAGCTTCTTTTAGGAATTCACCGGACGGTTACCTCAACCCGGCGGTTCCGAGGTTCCGGTACTCCGTCGGGGGTAGGAACCAGGGGATTACCCTTGCCGTGATAAGTTACCTGAATATTTTGCCGATCTATGCCCCTGGCAACAAGAATGTCCGCTACGGCTTTGGCGCGCCGAAGGGAAAGACGGCGGTTGTAATCGATGGGTCCAACAGCGTCGGTGTGACCACTGATGATAATATCTGTCGATTTCCGGGCCTGGATTGCATCTATGACTTTGGTCAACAATGTGCGAGAATCGGTTGAAAGCGCAGAACGGTCTGTCCTGAAATATATGATAAAGCTTGCCGGCGGTATGGGTTCCGCCTCCAAAGCTTCACGAAATGCTTGTCGGACCTTTTTTTCTTCCAGGATTTTCGGTTCGCTAGGTGTCCTGTCCATGCTGGCAGATTCGGTGGTCTGCCAAGCCTGGTTGAGTGTCTGTGTGCCCTTTACATTTGAAACTTCAAGGATTCCCACTTTACCATCCGGATCTGGCAGAAGGACTACTTGTGTCGTGGAAGCACATCCAGACATCAGGAGCACCAAAAGCACAAGAGGAAGGATGATCTTCTGTATTCTCAGGTGTAGTTTATGTTTCATCCCTGCTGTTTCCCATAATGTGCTTCACTTTGCAATGTGGCGGTAAAAAAAGCTTTCTTATCCCATGAATAATCAGTTCCCCGGATCTTCGACCTTGATGGCGAAATGCGTCCCCCGGATACCGCATGTAGCTGCAGGAGTTTCGAATCTTACGCCGCTATGGTTCAGTTTGGCAATGAGACCGGTGAGGTAAACCACGGTGCCTTTTTTTATCTGTGCAATGAAAGAAAGTTTTTCATCGGCAGGTTCGAATACGAATTTCGAAATGACAAGACGGGTATTGGAACCGATAGACATGACGCTGTTGTCCTGCAGGATGACCCCCATAGATCCACTACTGCCCGTAATAAGGATATCGTTCTCCATCAACCTGTCTTTAACCTTGGCGGGCAGTGTGACTTTATTGCGCTCGATGAATGCCTGCCCGGAAACATTTTTCACGAAGCCTGCCCTCGGTTCCTCGGCCGTAGCCATACCGATACAACAAATGAATACAAGGCAGATTGTGATTAGAGAAATTCTCATAAATTTCTTTTTCAGCAAAGACAGAATCAATGACCTGTTAAGGTGCTCTATATCATATTTTTTGTTAGAGGTCCGCAATTTTCGTTCCGCGCAGATATTGTTGCCGGAGGTCTTCCGGAAACTTCTCGATGGCGTACCGGAGCATGGTTCTGGGCATCCGCCGGTAATGGGCTTTCAGAAAAGATACTTCTAGCGGGAGATCGCGCTTGCCGATCTCCCGGAGCATCCAGCCTGTCGCCTTATGAATCAGATCGTGTTCATCGGCCAGCAGGAGCTCGGCAATCCGGAGGGTTGGGTCGAACTCCCCCTGTTTGATGTAGTGAAAGGTGGCCATGATGGCAATCCGGCGCTCCCAGACCAGTTCTGATGCGGCCAGGGTGTGGAGGGGCGCCTTGCTTTGATGCCGCAACCAGGTACCGACGATATGCTCGGCGGAGGTGTCAACCAGATCCCAATTGTTGATGAACCGGGTATTTTGCAGGTACAGATGATAGATCTGTTCCTGAAGCGCCGTATCTCCCTTCCCATAGGCCCGAACCAGGATGAAAAGGGCCAGGTGCCTTGCTTCGTGGATGGGGGATTGGAGGAGCTTGATCGTCTCCGGAAGGGAAAGGGTCTGGTATTCCCGGGCCAGCTTTCTCGTCTCGGGAACACGGATCCCAAGAAAGACATCGCCCTCGCCGTATTCACCCGGTCCCGTTTTGAAAAACCTCTGGTGGACCTGCGCCTTTTTCGGGTCGCCAAGCCGCTCCATACGGATAAGTATTTCTCGTTCGTTTGTCCGCATTGCTATCCTTGCGAAAAAATAGGGCCGTAATGAATGATGATAATCCAAGACAAGTGGTTGTTCATCCGCCTCTTTTTTATTGCCTCTTTCTTTACCTTTAATTATAATTAAATCTGGCAATAATAGCCATGATAATGTTGTGGATAATAATCTCTTTTTGGCACAGAAATTGCTTTTATATCAAGAAAAGCATCTTATGCTGGTGACTATCAACACTCCCAAGGCGATAGAGATAAGGAGGT
>JAPLJZ010000172.1 GCA_026388335.1 Deltaproteobacteria bacterium | reverse complement strand
CTGCATGCTCCTGCTCTTCATGTCATATTTTGCATCGTCGCACATGGGAAAGACATAAGAGATCTGGGGGGTAATCGTAAGATATGAGGTCGGCTTGATGGGGAGGTTTAACGAAACCACGGCGTCGTGGAAATTGTTGTAACGGTCGTTCTTCGACCCATCCGCCCTTCTATCCGTTCCGTCGCTGTTGACCTTCAGGCGGCTGTCATCCTGGCTGATGAGGTAACTCCCCGAGGCGGCAAGGTTCACCCCAACGACCTTGTTGATCTCGAAGGTGTGGGACAAGCCCAGCAAGACATACCAGATCTGGGTGCTGTCAAAGGACCGCGCCACCTTGAGGTTGGGCGAAAGGATCGTATTCAAGCCCAGCGACAGGGAGACCTCTTGGTCATCCTTCTGGTCCGGTCCGGCGCCGGTATTGTCCGAGTTCCAATAGGCGGCGTTTCCGAAATAGGCATAGGCAATCCCTGTATTCACGATCCCGAAAGACCGATTGTAAGCAAGGGTCAAATCCGTCTCCGTCCAGTTCTGCCTTTTGTCTCCCTTATAGGTTGACGTCTCGGCAAGATAGGGCCGTGTATCCAGATTTCCCCAGATATTGAGGGAAAAACCCTTGTAACCAAGCACAATCTGGGGCTGAATGACAATGCTGTTGCGTGACAGTTCATCGCCCTTGGAAATATAAGCGCTCAGGACACTGACCGTCAAATCGGTCGTCGGTTTCGTTTCCTCAACTTTTTGGTCTACCTTTTTCGTCTCTTCCGCCGGCGTTACCTCCGCGGCGCCGGCAGCCGCCGCACCAATCAATAACAAAAACAACGACAAAAACACTGCTGCCCTTTTCTTGAATCTCATCATAACCATCCTTGATTTTTTATCTGTTGCCCGTTGCCTGAATGTTCGCCATATAACCGATTTAGAATTAAAAATAAAGTGGGGATACAAAGGGATGGACATTTATGATGAACGGCCTTCAGCACCTGGATGGAAATATCTTCGTCATCAGGCTTTAACTTTCGCTTGACGTTTACGGCAGTAAACGGCAATAAACAGGGCCAGGGGTAAATGGATGTTCGACGTAGCACCGGCCGGGGCCGAGCCACGAACCGGAGAGCGGCAAGTGACGGCTCTTCGCGAAGCCGTGATTGTGCCGGATCTGAAGACCGTTATGAACGTGACGTGAATGGAAGAAGAGCAGATAGAACTCGAGGGGGAATCCTTGCAAAAATGACCGATAAAAGTTCTCATAGGAGATTCTCCGAAATTCTCGCTCCCAAGGAATGGATCTCCCGAGGCAAGATCCGCCTGATGGGGGGATGGGATGTCTTCGTGGACGCCATCATAAACTTCGACAAGAACGGTAATGCAAACCAGGCGGCGGCCATTGCCCTTTACTCCATTCTTTCCTTTATCCCCATGTTCATTTTGACCATCATCATGGTCAATCAGATTCTTGGCGCCTTTCCCCATGTTCAACACGAAATGCTGGAAGGTGTAAAAAAATTGAGTCCCTATTTTTCCGGCCCCCTTCTTGATCAGCTTGGCGGCATCGAGGAAAAGAAGCACGTCCTGGGTTGGGTCGGAATCATCACCCTGATCTGGTTTTCATCCATGATTTTCGGGGCTATTGAAACAGCCATGGGCATGATCTTCCATTCCCACCGTCGCCGGAATTACCTTGCATCGAAAATTCTGGCTATTGCCATGATTCCTGCCGCCTGGGCGGTTGCGGTGGCCAGTATCGTCGTTACCTATGTAGTCGCACTTCTCGCCAGACAACCATTGTTAGCAGAAACAGTTTTCCAGAACTTTCCCATGATTAAGGGTGTTTTCTTCCAGTATGCCATCCCGTTCCTGGTCACGGTACTATTCTTCACCATTCTGTATAAAGTTATTCCCACAGGAAAGATCCCCTTGGGGATTGCCATCACGGGGGGGGCGATCTTTTCCGCCCTCATGGAGGTTGCCAAACATTTTTTTGCCTGGTATGTCGCCAACTATACCCGCTATAATGTGATCTTCGGTTCCCTGGAAACTGTCGTCATCCTTGTGATCTGGGTATTCTACATCGCCCTGATCCTGCTTTTCTGCGCCGAACTGATGGCCTCCTTCATGAGAAGGGATTTGATCCTCCTGCATAAGGCCTTCTTCAACTTCAAGCCTGGCAAAAAATGGTTGGCCCTGGATGAGAGGCTCTTCCATAAGTTCGGCAACATGTACCCCAAGAATACCTATGTCTTCCAAGAAGGCGATGCAGGCAACGAGATGTACTATATCCTGTCCGGAAGGATACAACTGGAAAAGATATTCGGGACGACAAGAAAAATATTGACCGATATGGGGCCGGGCAATTATTTTGGTGAAATAGCAGCGCTTATCGAGGCCAAGAGAACTGCATCGGCGAAGGCAAGCGAGGACACAGAGCTGGCGGTAATCGACGGTGAAACATTCCGAAGCCTGCTGAGAGAAAGCGACGACGCCTCTCTCCTCATGCTCAAGGAATTTTCCCGCCGGATAAAAAAAAGCAATGAAGCCCTCGAAGATGCGACCCATTCCTGGCTCCGTCTGATCCTGATGATGTATTTCCTGAAAAACGATCCCTTTCCCCAAAAGTTGGATACTGTTGCCGAACTGACGTCCCTCACCGGAAAAGACGATAGCGAGATAGAAGATATTCTCAATGAACTCGATAAGTCAGGCGTTCTGCAGTATCAGGAGGGCCGGATTGCCGATTTCGACAAGGAAAAGGCATGGCAGATCATTTTCAAAAAGCCTTGAGGGAGCGAGACATCGGGGAACGGACATGTAAGGGGACACCATTTTATGGTGTCCCCAGCCCGCAGGGATCGGATCGTGTCCCCGGAAGACCATGCTTTTCAAGCTTTTTTTATTGACACGCCCGTACATTATTTATAGGAAGGGCGCACAATAGATGACGGCGACGTAAATATTCGTCGTCGCCGCGTAGAACCTGTCCTCACCCCGATCGGGGACGGGGATACAGACAGCATATATAATTTGATAGTTGGAGGTTGTGTCATGAAAAAGCTCGTTGTCATCGCGTCCGTCGTCTCCCTGCTGGTGTGGTTTTCCGTTGCCCCGGTCCGGGCGGCAGAGGATATCAAGATCGGTGCGGCCTTTGCCCTTTCAGGAAGCATTGCCGTTTATGGAGAGGGATTCAAGAAGTGTGTGGATCTCGCAGTTGAAGAGATCAACGCCAAGGGCGGCATTAAAGGTAAGAAGATCGAGATTGTTTACGAGGACAACAAGAGCAATCCCAAAGACTGCGTAACGGCAGTCCGCAAACTTATCACTGTCGACAAGGTTCCCGTGATCTTCGGACCCGCCGGAAGCTCCAATTTCATGGCCGCGGCACCGGTGGCACAGGAAAGCAAGGTGGTCATGTTATCGGCCCAGGGAACGGCGGAAAAGCTCACCCAGGCAGGAAAATACATCTTCAGGATCATCCCCTCCAACTCCAAGCAGGGTCAGCGCTTGGCAAAAATGGCCTTTGATATGGGTTATCGGAAACTGCCCGTCATGTACATCAATAACGACTGGGGTTTGGACCTGAAGGACGGATTCGTGACCAGTTTCAAGAAGATGGGCGGCGTCGTAACGGACATCATTCCTTTTGACGAGAAAAAGACGGATTACCGCACGGAGCTGCTCCGGGCCAATAGGGGCAATCCCAAGGCCATCGTCAACCTTACCTACATCAACGAGGGGGCGGTTCAGTTCAAACAGGCCTATGAGATGGGCGTAAAGACCCAGTGGCTATGCGGCTCCGCGGCCCGAGCCCCCAAGATGGTCGAATTGGCCGGCAAGGCCGCCGAGGGCATCATGGGCACCTACCCTTCCGTCGTTCAGGATACCAAAGCATATCAGGCCTTCAAGGCCGCCTATAAGAAAAAATACGGCGACGACAAGATCCCCATCTTCGGCGACTACAACTACGACCTGGTGTATCTGACGGCAAGGGCCATCGAAAAGGGCGGCTATACAGCGGAAGGCATCCGCAAGGCCATGCCAGCGGCGTCTAAGGGCTACAAGGGTGTCACGGGAGACAAGACCTTCGACAAGGACCGGGGAATGCAGAAGGCCGACATCGGCATCTGGATCGTCAAAAACGGCAAGATCGAAGACTATAAGAAATGATGCGTTTTTAAAAGGTGGATTCTCTCCCCTACTATCTGCAAACCGTGCTCAACGGCGTCCTGGCGGGCTGCATCTATGCCCTGTTTGCGATGGGATTGACCTTGATATACGGGGTCCTCAACTTCGTCAACTTTGCCCACGGCGAGCTGATCATGTGGGGGGCCTATTTCCTGTTTCTGGCCATCTCGGAGCCCTTTGCCTTGCCCCTTTATGCCGCCATCCCTGTGGCCTTGGTGATAACGGCCCTGTTAGGGGCGGCAATGGACTTCGCCGTGTTCCGGCCCCTGCGGCAGGCAAACCGCCTGACCCTGCTCATAGCCGCCATCGGTCTATCTTTTTTTCTGCGGAACGCTGCGCAGCTCTTCTGGGGAGCAGAGGTACAGACCTACGGCTTCGAGATCCGGCAGGGATACCAGTGGTTCGGCCTCTACCTGACCCCTCAGCAGTTGGCCATAATTGTCATTTCCGTTATCTGTATCATCGGTGTCTATCTCCTTTTCTTCAAGTCCCGGATGGGTAAATCCATGCGCGCCCTGGCCGATAACCTTGACTTGGCGCGGATTTCCGGTATCCACACGGAAAGGACTATTCTTTCGGCATGGGTGATCTCATCCCTGCTGGCCGGAGTTGGGGGGATATTGTTGGCTTTGGATACAAACCTGAACCCGGAAATGGGCGTTACGAATCTCATCAAGGCCTTCGCGGCTACCCTGATCGGCGGCGTAGGGAATATTTGGGGGGCCTTGGCAGGCGGCATCATCATCGGCCTGGCCGAAAACATCGCCGTTCTCTTTATCTCGCCGGGATACAAGGACGCCGTGGCCTTCGTCATCATGGTGCTTATCCTCCTGGTCCGCCCCTATGTTGTCATTGGAGAAAGGAGAGACTAATGGATCTGCTTCTCCATCTATCCATCGTCATTGCCATCTACAGTATCTTCGCCCTCAGTTTGAACATCGAGGTCGGCTATACGGGTTTGTTTAACTTCGGGCATGTGGCCTTTTTTGCTATCGGGGCCTATACCTCGGCCCTTTTGACGCTCCAGGGTGTGCCGTTTTCCCTGTCCATGATCGCCGGAATCGGTTTTGCCGGCGCGGCAGGCTTTCTCATCGGGATTCCCTCGCTGAAGCTGCAAGGCGACTACTTCGGGATCGCCACCCTCGGTTTTGCGGAAATCGTACGTATGATCCTTCAGAATCAAGTGGCATGGACGAAAGGACCGATGGGACTGCCAGGCATCACCAGACCGGAGCTTTTTTCCTGGCGGTTCGATACGCTACCCGAGTATCTCGTCCTCGCGCTGGGAGCGGCCATACTGACTTTTCTGGTTATCGGCTTTCTAACGCTGAGTCCCTTCGGGCGGGTTCTCAAGGCCATTCGGGACGATGAAACGGCGGCCGCTATCCTCGGCAAGAACGCCTTTGCCTGCAAAATGAAGTCCTTCGTCATTGGCTCCCTGTTCGCCGGTTTGGCAGGCGTGCTCTGGGCTCATTACATTACGTTTATAAGCCCCGGCGATTTTACCCTCACGGAAACGATTCTGGTGCTCCTCATCGTGGTCTTGGGGGGTAAGGGTACACTGCTGGGACCAGTCGTGGGGGCAGTGGTCCTCATTTTTTTTCAGGAATCCCTGCGCTTTTTGCGGCTCCCCCCCGAGTGGAGCAGCATCCTGGGACCTCTTCAACAAATGGTATTCGGCCTGATCCTGGTACTCCTGATGATCTTCCGACCGGAAGGATTAATCCGGGAAAAGGGGAAAGAGAAAATTGATCGAGATTAGGAACGTCACCAAGACATTCGGAGGAACCCGGGCGGTCGCTGATTGCTCTCTCAATCTCGAAGGATTGAAAATAGCCGGCTTGATCGGTCCCAACGGCAGCGGCAAAACGACCCTGTTCAATCTTATCACCGGTCTGGTCCGGCCGGACAGCGGCGAAATTACCTTTCAGGGCAAGCGAATCGACGGCAAGCTTCCCCATCACATGGCAGCCCTGGGCCTGATCCGCACCTTCCAGCTTTCCCGCGTGTTTCCCCGGTTGACAGTCATGGATAACATGCTGATTGCCCCCCAGAGGCAAACGGGGGAGCGGTTATTGTCGTTGCTTTTCCAGTTCCCAAAGGTCCGTATGGAAGAGGCGAACCATCGGGAAAAGGCCGTTGAACTTTTGGATATGCTCGGCATCATTCATCTCCATGATCAATTTGCCGGTAATTTGTCCTATGGTCAGCAGAAACTCCTGGAACTGGGCAGGGCCGTCATGGCGGAACCGAAGATGATCCTTCTGGATGAACCCACAGCAGGCATAAATCCGCGTCTCATCCAGACAATGAAAGACATGATCCTGAAGATGAAGGCGTGTGGACAGATCTTTTTCATTATCGAACATAACATGGACGTGGTTGTTGAACTTTGCGAGAAGATTTTTGTCCTCGATCACGGGGAAAAGATCGCCGAGGGATCGCCTCTGGAGATCCAGAATGATCCCCTGGTTATCGAGGCATATTTAGGATGACAGGAATGGAAGGCAGGGGTATTTATGCCGGTTACGGAAAGATCGAGGTCCTGCACGGGGCGTCGGTGCGTGCAGGACAGGGTGAGATCGTCTGCATAATCGGTCCGAACGGCTCCGGCAAGTCAACCCTTCTGAAGGCCATGTTCGGCCTGATCAAGCCGAAACGGGGGACCGTGCTCTTCGACGGGCAAGACATCACCCACCTCGCTCCGGAGGAAAAGGTGCGTCTGGGCATCGCCTTCGTTCCCCAGGGAAGAAACGTCTTCACCTCCCTTACCGTCCGGGAGAACCTGGAGATGGGAGGAACGCCTCTCGATAGTAAAAAGGCGGTACGCCAGGCCATCGCCGAGGTCCTGGAGACCTATCCCCTGTTAAAGGACAAAATACCATATAAAGCAGGAAACCTGTCGGGGGGAGAAAAACAGATTCTGGCCCTGGCCCGGGCAGACATGGTCAAACCCCGGGTGATTCTCATGGATGAGCCTTCCATTGGCCTGGCGCCAAGGATGATCGAGGAGGTTTACGAGAAGATCAAGGCTATCAATACAAACCGGGGCGTGGCCTTCCTCATCGTCGAACAGAACGCCCGTAAAGCCCTGAGCGCGGCTCACCGTGGCTATGTTCTCGATCTCGGCGTAACGCGCATCGAGGATACCGGAGAAGGGCTTCTCAACAATGAAGAGGTAAAAAAACTCTACTTGGGAGGGTAAGAGGGGCATGATTCGATGTAAAAACGGGCGGCGTCCGTTTGAGGATCTCGGCAATGACGGGGTTTCTTTTCAATTCCCCGTCGACAAAGCTCCTCACCTCCCGCCGGTTCCAGCCCTGGGGATGTTCAAAATCCGTATAGAGAGAAAGATCACCTGTGGAGAAGGGCCGAGTGACAAGATCATCAGCGGCGGCAGCAAAGACTGGCATGTTAAAAATCGCCACGTTGAGGAAATCTATCGAGGAACTGTTTTCCACTACATATTCCATGGTTCGGCGGGCGGCGGTCCGGTCTTCGGCCGGGGTTCCAAAGAGGAGATACACATATGTCCCGATACCCGCCTCCTTCAGGTTCCGGAGAACCAGGGAGGCTGTTTTCAAGTCAATACCCTTCTCCAGGGCGTCGAGAACCCCCTGATCACCAGATTCCAGCCCTAATTTCAGCATCACACACCCGGCGTCATGCAAACGACGACAAAATGCCGGGTTCGCCATCTGTTCTGTAATCCGGACAAAACCATACCAGGGCACCCTGTTCCGCTGTTCGGCGAGAGCGGCCAGTAAGGCCGGGCTGACGGCGTTGTCGAGGAAATGGATCAGGACGGGATTTGTTTCTTTCTTGAGACGCTCCAGATCGGAGAGGACTTTTTTCACCGGCAGGGGTCGATAGGGATTCCCTTCCGCCGTCTCCGGGCAGAATCGGCAACGCCGCCAGTAGCATCCCGTGGAGGCGCTGTAGGGTAAAATGGGTCCTGGGGACAGGTAAAGTTCCCAGGGGAAAGACCGGTAATCGGGACAGGGAACGTTAGATATTGAAGACCCGGAGAGAACTGCGAAATCTGAATGTGACAAATCTTTAGAATCACCGTCGGAAGGGGTTTGATGGCTGTCTTTTTTTATGAGAGATAGAAGAACTTCTTCGCCCGGTCCGGCAACGAGATGGTCGACAAGACCCGCAAAGCAACCCTGCCATTGGGGATGTAGCAACAAATCAGCCCCGGAATCGGTCATGACATCGGCCAGATTACCAGCGCAGGGATTATGCCTTTGGTTTTGTCGTAACCATGAAGTGACGAGGCCGCCACCCAAAACGATCTTCCCCTGGGGCAATAGGGAGCGGAGAAAACCGATCATGGCAAAGGCGCAAAGGGCCTGGCTGAGATAATTTACGGATATGCCGATTAGTTCCGGATCTTGATCATTCAGAATGGCGGCCAGCCGTTCGCTGAAATAGGGGTAAAAGGGATTCTTTTCCGGATGGGCGGCGGCCTGGAGGAGGTCGGCAGATTTCAGGGACGATAGTGCTGCATCTTCATAATCAGCCAGCCCCACCGTGACGGATACACGGGACGAGGCCCCGGCCAGAACGCGGTTGATATCGGCAACGGCCCGCCGGTAACGGTCGGCATGGCCGTAGAGAGGCCAGGTGCGAAGGGAATGGAGGTGCCGCAGCAGATTATGGACGGCCCTTTTCGTCCACGTATTCCCAGCCCTATCCCTGCCACGAGCCTTGAGCACCATCTTCATATCTGGGGACACGATCCCAATTTCTGACGAAATTGGGTCATGTCCCCAGATATCAGCTCCTTCCCTGACACGCTGAGAATCAAGAAGAAAGTGCAGCCCCTCGACATTGGCGTCGATCACAGTGCAGGAAATGCCGTGTTCCCGCAAGGCCCCCGCCAAGCGGGCAATTCCCGCCGGCGGCTCACAGGGTTTGGAAACAGGGGGATGGATCAGCAGCAAATTATTCACTAAAAAACATTCTCGCATCCACCAGGGAGACGCCCTTCCCGCCCGGATGGACAATAACCGGATTCAGATCCAACTCGGCAATCTCCGGTGCCGCCGCCAACAGGGCGGAGACCTTGCCAACCACCTCCACCAGGGCCTCAACGTCTGCGGCCTGCCTCCCCCGGACGCATTGGAGCAGCGGATAGGCCTTCAGTTCTTGGACCATATCCCAGGCTTCTACCTTCGTTACCGGGGCCAAGCGGATGGCCGTATCCTTGAAGACTTCAATAAAAATCCCTCCCAGACCGACCATGACGACAGGGCCGAATACGGGGTCCTGACGGCCCCCGACAAAACACTCCACGCCGGGAGCGGCCATTTCCTGGATGAGAAAGGCGTCGGCAATATTTTTAAAGGTTTGTTGCATCTCCGCCAGTACTTTCCTGAGGGAGCGCCGGGTCCTGATATTCAGGCGCACCCCGCCCACATCGGTCTTGTGGGAGGCCTCGCGGGAGATCAGCTTCACCGCTACGGGAAAACGCGGGAAGATGGCGTCCGTTTCCTCAGGGTTTCGGATCGTCCATCCCTTTATGGTTGTCAGACCGGCGCTCCGGCAAACGTCAAGGGCCTCGTCCGTAAGGGGAATCCGTTGCTCCTTGTGGCAGCGCTTCTTGAGGGAATCAATCAGCCGCTTATCCGGCAGCGCCGACGGCAATGATCCCCGCTTGTCCCGCCGGGTCTTGCGTTCGTAATACATCGCGGAAATGTCGAGGGCCGCTGCTGCTTCCATCGGCGAGGTAAAGATGGGATAAGGCTGGCTCCTGGCGACATCGAGGAGCTCTGCGGGATCGGAGAGCATGGCAACAGCGACAGGTTTTCCGTGCTCCTTGACCAGTTTGTCCACACCGGCCAGGAAGGTCCGGGACATCTCCGCTTCGTAGGTGGAGGCGTATAGGTGGTTGAACAGGACGCCGTCGATATTATCGAGCTTCAGGGTTTCCTCAAGAATGCGAATAAAGATCGTGTAATCGAAAATCTCGCCTAAATCGAGGGGGTTCTGATGGGCGATAACACGCGTTAGATAGAGGGTTTTGAGCTTTTCCAGAAAGGCCAACGGGAAAGGGACCATGTCGAAGCCGAATTTCGCGCAGGCGTCGGCGGAAAGGACGGCGTGGCCTCCGGACCGGGACAGGACGGCGACGCGACGCCCCTTCATGAGGGGCAGGCGGATGATCTTGACGGCGTTGAGAAACTCCCGCTCCTCCTCGGCGCGGATGACGGCGGCCTGACGGAAGAGGCCGTCGACGACATCATCGCCCGTGGAAAGTGCAGTGGTATGGGATTGGGCGATCTTCGCGCTCGCCTCGCTCCGGTTCGATTTCTGGACGATGACGGGTTTGTCCGCCTGAACGGCGAGATCATAGAACGCCCGGCCCCGCTTGAAGCCTTCGAGATACATGGTCACGACGTCCGTTTCATCGTCCTTGAGGAAATAATCGAGAAAATCAACCTCATCGAGCTGGAGCTTGTTGCCGATGCTGACAAATTTACCGGGAACGATGGCGTTCTCGGGGAGGGCGTGGAGATAGGTGCCCCCGACGCCGCCGCTCTGGGCAATCATGGCCACCCGGCCTCCGAAAGGGGGGTCCTTGAAAAAGGCGAAGGGCATCATCATCTTGATGTCAAAATTGACCGTCCCTACGCAGTTGGGACCGACAAACTTGATCCCGTATTTGGCGGCAACGTCCAGGACTTCTTTTTCCAGGGAATGATCACCATGGGAATATTCGCTGAAGCCACTGGATTCGATAACGACACGGCGTATCCCTTTCCTGCCGCAGGCGTCCATCAGGGCGGGAATGGTTTTGGCGGGTGTCAGGAAGATCGCCACCTCGGGGACTTCGGGAAGGCTCGCAATATCCGTGTAAATGGGGATCCCGGCTACCTCCCCCGCCTGGGAGCCGACGCCATAAAGATTCCCTTGATAACCGCACTGTTTGTTGTTGAGGAGAATAATCTGGCCGAGATTCATCTTCGTAGCCGAGGCCCCGACCACGACCATGCTTTTCGGGAAAAAAAATGTTTTCATTTAAATACCGCCATCTGATTTTGATTTACCATTTATTAGCAACGTCAAACTTGACAACCTCGCAAAAAGTAAAGATATTCCCTCCCCTTTGACGGGTGAGGGTTAGGGTGGGGGTAAATAACTAAACAATTCACTATTTTATTTCCCCTCCCCTTCATCCCTCCCGCAAGGAGAGGGGAAAAGATGGGTTTTTGCGAGTCCGGCCCTCCTATAAAGAAATCGCCCCTCCCTGTCAATCCCTCCTTTCGCCCTTCCTTCCTTTCACCTTGACATCATTATGATTATCTGTAAAATTAACCTATCGGGGTCTGGAACCATGAACAATAAACTGGATTCCTGGCCAAGTCCGGAATGACGGGAAAAGGAGGAAAGTTGTTATGCCCCTGGAAAAATGGAAAGTGCAATACCCGGAAAAATTCGCCTCGGAAGGGGAGATTTTCAGCCATATTCACCGGGGCGACACAATCTTCATCGGCTCGGCCTGTGCCGAGCCCCAGCATCTCGTTCAGGACCTCATCCGCTACGTAAAATCCCATCCCAAGGCCTTTTTTGACGCCGAGGTCCTCCATATCCGCTCCCTTGGCGTCGCCCCCTACGCCACGGAAAAGTTCAAGCAGAATTTCCGCCATAATTCCTTCTTCATCGGCGACAGCACCCGGGAAGCCGTCAACAAGGGCGTGGCCGATTACACGCCGGTCTTTCTCTCCGAGACGCCGGAACTGTTCCGCAGCGGCCTGGCCCGGGTGGATATCGCCCTCATCCAGACCTCCCTCCCCGACGATCACGGGTATCTGAGCCTCGGGATCAGCGTCGACATCGTCAAGGCCGCCGCCCAAAAGGCCTCGATCGTCGTCGCCCAGGTAAACAGATTCATGCCCCGGGTTCACGGCGACGCCTTTATCCACATGCGAGACATTGATTTTCTTGTCCACTACGACGAAGACCTTCTGGAATACAGCAATGAAGCGGATTCGGAAATCGCCCTCAACATCGGCAACTACGTCGCCCGCCTCATCGAAGATGGTGACACGATCCAGGTCGGCTACGGGCGCATTCCCAACGCCGTCCTGGCGAACCTGAAGGACAAGAAACATCTGGGCGTTCATACGGAACTGATCAGCGACGGGATTATCGATCTGATGAAGTCAGGGGTCATCGATAATTCAAAGAAGACGGTCAACCCGGGGAAAACGGTGACGACTTTCTGCATGGGGAACAAGGCCACCTATGGTTATCTCCACGACAACCCGGCCATCGAATTCCGGACTATCGACTATACCAACAACCCCCTGGTCATCGCCCAGCACGATCATATGACGGCAATCAACAGCGCGCTGGAGATCGACCTGACCGGCCAGGCCACGGCAGAATCCATCGGCCGGATCTTTCACAGCGGCGTCGGGGGACAGGCGGATTTCATGCGCGGGGCCGTCTTCGCCAAAGGTGGCAAGTCCATTCTCACCATTCAATCCACGGCGGCCTGCGACGTCGTCTCCCGGATCGTCCCCATGCTCCGGGAAGGCACCGGGGTCACTTTGACTCGGGGGGATGTTCACTATGTGGTTACGGAATTCGGCATCGCCTATCTCCACGGAAAGAGCATCCGAGAGCGGGCCATGGAGCTGATCGGCATCGCCCATCCCAAGTTTCGCCACTGGCTCATCGATGAGGCCAAGAAATTAGGGCTGATCTACAAGGATCAGGCATTTATTCCCGGTGTCCGGGGCGAGTATCCGGAACACCTGGAGAGTTACCGCACAACTAAAAAAGGGTACAATATTTTGTTCCGTCCCATCAAGATCAGCGACGAACCGCTGTTGAAGGACTTTGTCTATTCCCTCTCGGATCAGAGTCTCTACCGCCGTTTCATGTCAGTACGAAAGGATGTGCCCCATGAGGTGCTGCAAAAGCTCGTCGTTATTGATTACACCGTGGAAATGGCCATTCTTGCCATCCTTCCCCGAGAAGATGCGGAGGAAATCGTCGGGGTGGGACGATACTATACGGAACCGGCGCGGCATTCGGCAGAAGTCGCCTTTGCCGTAAAAGATACGCATCAGCAACTGGGGATTGGAACGGAACTGCTCGCCTATCTGACGTATCTGGCCAAAAGACAGGGCCTCCTCGGCTTTACGGCGGATGTCCTCTCGGATAATCAGCCGATGATGCATACCTTTGAAAAGGGCGGCTTCGACCTGGAAAAGAAGAAAGTCGCCGGCCTGTGGGAACTCAAGATGACCTTCCGGGAATGAGACAATCGAAACCCCGGCAAGCGGTATCGACCGCGAGAAGGGCCTCGCGCCCTGGTAGTTCGGCGTCCGGGTCCTTTCACAGTTTGTCATGGTGGCGGCAGGGACAGCGGGAGCGATTTATCGGTTTGTGAGTAAATTATCGAGATATGCCTTGACTTTGCGTGAACAGTAAAGTACTTCTACCCGACATTTTGTACCTCACTATGGTCTTAAGTCAGTGCGGTACAGTCAAAGTTGAGTTATAATAATTTGAAGTGCAAAGGTGGCCACCATGCTCTTTAGAGCTTTGGTGGCTTTTTTATTTCTGTCATATTGATATTTCTCCCTAAGGTTTATGATCATAAGATGATGAAACGATTAAAAATATGCCTCATCAACCCAAAGTTTGAGCCATCCTACTGGGGACTGGATTACGCGTTGCTCCTCTATCCGGGAAATAAGCAATGCACCATGACCACGGGCGCATTGCCTCATCTCGCCGGACTTATACCGGATCACGAGGTTTATCTCCTGGATGAAAACGTCGAGAAGATTGATTTCGAGCTTCTCAAGGGTTTCGATGTTGTCGGCGTAACCGGGATGATCGTCCAGAGGGACAGAATGAAGTCAATCCTGCTCAGGCTTTGTGAAATGAAAATTTTCACCGTCGTGGGCGGCGCCTACGCTTCGGTGAATGAAGCCTTCTTCGAAGGCCTATGTGACGTAGTCTTTTCCGGCGAGGCGGATGAGACTTGGCCCGAATTCGTGGAGGATTTCGCTGCCGGTAGGGCGTACAAGAAGTTTTACACACAGGAAAATCGGACGATCATGACCACCTTGCCCAAACCTCGATACGACCTCCTCAAGGTTGACCGGTATGCTTCAGGATCGGTCCAGTTCTCTCGGGGTTGCCCTTTTAAGTGTGAATTTTGTGATATCATTGTGACCTTTGGCCGGCGCCCGAGAACCAAGCATCCTGAGCAGCTCCTTGAAGAACTGGAAGACATGCGCAAGGTGGGGTTTTTCTCCTGCTTTATCGTGGATGATAATTTTATTGGCGACAAGAAGGCAGCAAAAGCGCTACTCCGTCTCATCATTCCGTGGCAGCAAAAGCACGGCTATCCGCTGCGACTGACTACCGAGGCAAGTATCAACCTGGCTGATGATGCGGAGCTGCTCGATCTGATGTATCGGGCAAATTTTCGATCTGTATTCATAGGTATTGAGACGCCAAGAGTGGCCTCGCTTCTTGAGACAAAGAAGTTTCAGAACACGTCGAACGGATCGCTGGAGGAGAAAATGGAGCGAATCCGTAATGCGGGTTTGGACATCAACGGCGGATTCATCGTCGGGTTCGATCAGGATGATATCACCATCATGGAAGAACAATTCCGCTTCATTCAGGATAATGGCATCCTGCTGGCGATGGTGGGCATGCTCGTCGCCGTGCCGAAGACGCCCCTCTTTGAACGTCTGGAGCAGGAAGGCAGACTGAGACTTGACCGCCCCAACTGCAATTTTGTACCCAAGCTAATGACATCCGGAGAACTCCAACAAGGTTACTGGGATCTCCTCACCAGGCTTTATAGCCCTCAAGCCTTTCTCGATCGGTACTTCAGGGTTTTTCGGTTTCCGGAATTCAATCGAAGACGGTCGGAAATATGCGTCAAGGCCAATGAAGGCAAAAGCATTCCTACTCTGGCCTATGGTTTGATCCTGCTATGGAACCTGTTCCGGGCGCTTTTCAAGGACGGCAGCCTGAGAACCGTGGGGATCATTTACGTGCGCTATTTCTTCGGACGTAGCGTAGGCTATCGAAATGATATCGTTGGTTTTGCGCAGTATATGAACCGATGTGCGACCCACTGGCATTTCTACAAGTTCACCCGTGAGGGCGTGGCGGGCCGGCTCCGCCTTTTCAATTCCGGATAAAATAGTTCTTACCGTGTTCTCAACATGGCATCATTCAGGATTCCCTGTCTTCAACAGTAACCGCATATCCCCAACGACGAACCCACCTGTTTATACGACACCCGCAAACGATGAAAATCCCCCCTAACCCCCCTTTGACAAAGGGGGGTTAGGGGGGATTTTCATATAAAAAACAGACCTGGTTATTGACTCGAACCGGTTCGTTTTGTATACAGAGACCAATGAGCAATCCTGATGATTATTGTCACGATGATTTCCGGTCGTCAGATCCCTCCGGAATGCTAAACTAAAGAAGGATACCCCCGATGAGTACATCATCGTATCAGCCCGTACGGACGCCAATTTCTATGGCTTTCAGGACGACTCCCTTCCCATGGGGTTGCTGATCACCATGGCCAAGGCGATGAAAGAGAGCCGCTACCGGCCGGATCGGACCATCCTTTTTATTACTTTTGATTCCGAGGAATGCGGCCAGTCGAGAACCCACTACGCTTGGCTGGCCGGTTAATGGCCCTTTTGAAACAATAGACCGCTGGGAGGCACAACCGTGAAAAATGGAGCGGACCCTTTTTACATCGAACCCCTGTCTTGGAGGAACCTGCGATCCGCCCTGAATCTCCTGAATCGCGTCTTTCCGAGGGAATCCCAGGGAGGTGAACGGCCGTTTGTCTTCTTCACGGCCAGCCTCTGTTCGGTAGGACGACTCCTGCTGAAAGGGAAGGGATACCCCTTTGTCCGCTATTGGGTAGCCAGGGACAGAGAAACCGGCGCCGTGACTGGAACTGTCGGCTTGTATACGAAAGCGGACGATGACGAGGCTTACTGGGGGGGCTGGATGTGCGTGGATCCAAAAGTGCGCCATAAATCTCTCGGGATGTCCCTCTCCTACCGGGCCATGGTGGAGGCAACCAAGAGAGGCGACCGGAAATACGCCCGGCTTTATACGTCCACAGACCCCAATGAGGCGGCGGCCCAGATCATGTACGACCAGATGGGCCTGACGGTTTACAGGGAGGAGGACGAACCCGGCACGGGCTACAAAAGGCTCTACCGTCAGATCGAACTGTGAACCGCCCGATGAAGATTGATCCCACGGATATCTCGGGGGAAGGATATGCAAATTGACTGATGCCATCCACTTCTTTAAAAATACCGTCGAATGGCAAGGCTGGGGTTACAATGCCCTGACAATCAGCTTCATCGCGACGGCAGTTTTTACTGTTCTT
>JAPLJZ010000171.1 GCA_026388335.1 Deltaproteobacteria bacterium | reverse complement strand
ATCTCAGGCAATCTGGAACTGGTGTTGGATGAAGATATGGGAACACTCAACACAGATCAGCAAAAAACTCTTGCCGTCGCGCAACGGGCAGCCGAGCGGTTGGGCGATCTGATCGAAGACCTTATTCTCTTCACCGCGACCAAGGACAGGCCCCTGAAACTGCGCATGCAGGTTGTTCCCGTTTGTTCCATATGTGAAGCCGCCATTACGCATTTAGAGGAAATGGCCCGGAAGGCAGGAGTCAACCTGAATCTGGATTGCCCCTCAGCGGATGTCTCGGTCCTGACAAATCTCGACAGATTGTCCTGGGTTATCCGCCATCTTATCGAAAATGCTGTTAAATTCACCGATAAAGATGGATCGATCACCCTCCGGACTCGGGAGGAAGGGGCTTTTATCGTCTTTGCCGTGAATGATACGGGCATCGGTATCCCCCGGGAATGTTTCGAGGAAATCTTTGAACCCTTCCATCAGCTCGATGAGGCCCTTAGCCGGCGTTATGGCGGCATGGGTCTGGGACTCACCCTTGCCCGCAAGATCATCGAGGCCCACGGAACAGATATCTCTGTATCTTCAGAGGTCGGCAGGGGCAGTTCCTTTTCATTCCGTTTGCAAAAGGCATAATATCAACAAAGGTTTTCTTGCTCAAAATAGGCATGACCCCGGCGCCTCGCATCGGGAAAATATCATTTGACTTTCTCGCACACCTGTAATAGAAATAGTGGCATACATCATTTTCCTGCTGATCTGGGTCAAGCGATGATCAGGGCATTTTGTCTTCAATTTGTGGAACAAGGAAGGCCACCGTGCTCCGCAGAGTTCGGTGGTTTTTTATATGCAGCGCATGCTGATATTAGGCTCTGCCGGGCAAAGCAACCGGTCGGAGCGGGAGAGAAGGAGGAACAAAAAATATGGTTAAAAAGCTTTACATAGGAAATCTGGCGGACGACGTCACTGAAGATGATTTAAGGGCCAACTTTGGCGAAATCGGTGAGATTGTATCACTGGTCATTATTCGGGACAAGATCACGGGTATGAGCAGAGGATTCGGATTCGTAGAGATGTCAACGGAACAGCAGGCTGAGGAAGCCGTGCAAAAATTCAATGGCGGAGAGCTTCTCGGTCGCACTATCCGCGTGAACGAGGCTAAGCCAAAAGGCGAGCAGGATGACCGGCCGCGATCTCCCGGCGGTCCCAGCAGAAGGCCCGGCGGATTTGGCGGTCAACCGCCTCGCACCGGTTTCGGTAATCGCGGCGGCGGCAGTGGTAGTGGCAGCGGCGGTCGTAGATCTTAGCAACTTCACCGAAGAAACAGGGTTTTCAGGGAAGGGGGTTTTATTCCCCACCTGAAACACCCTTCCCTTGCTTATTCCAGTCAGGATATTTTTCAGATTAAGTTACTTGAAAGCGGGATTGACTAACTCCTCCTCGATCATGTCTGCGTTTTCCGCATTAAATTGAAGGAGCTTTTTCAGGTGGAAAAAGCTTTCCGTATCAATGGAAAGGAAGCTGATAACGGTTTCTTCCGGACTCGCCCGCAGGATTCTTCCCTCCAACGTAATCTTAACATCCTTATTAAGTGCCATCACCACCCGACAGTTTTCCCCCTGACGAATCCGGTGATCCGGGGCACAAAGAATCCCCGTCAGGCTGATATTTTGCGTCTCGGTTTTAATTTCCTTTGCCCCGATCCATACGGACGCCTTGAAGTGAGCAGGAACCCGGGTGCGTTTTCTTTTTTCCATGGAATCACCTGTTTGTTTCTATTTGTTCAATACATCGCGCATTTTCTTCGAGAGATGGCTGATGTTGAAAGGCTTCTGAATGAATCCACGGCAACCACGGTCCAGAATCTGCTGTACCTGCTGATTCATCCCGTAACCACTGGAGAGTAGCACCCTGATTTCAGAGTTCATCTGTTTAAGACGATCAAAGGTCTCACTTCCCGACATCCCCGGCATGATCAAATCCAGAATCACCAACTGGATACTCTCGATATTCTCAAGATATAATGCCAGTGCATCAGGACCACTGCCGGCGATTAAAACCCTGTACCCGAGCGAGGCAAGGATCTCATTGCTTACCTCCAAGACGTTCCTTTCGTCGTCAACCAGGAGAATTGTCTCCGTCCCCTTCATAATCTGCTGTGCTTCCTGTTTGTCGGCAACCATATCCTTATCAGAGGCCGGGAGCCGCTGTTCCGTAAGTTTTATGTCGTTGAGATCGATAATGATTCCCTGTAAGCCCTGCGCCTCGTCGTTTGTAATCAAGGGAGATGCATAGATCATGACGGGAAAGATACTGCCGTCCTTTCTCATCAGGTTGTACTCCACCCCGGCGACAAATTCATTCTGCAATCTTCTTTTAAAATTGCCGGCAACCCTCTCCCTTTCCTCAGGCACAACCATTTCCAGAAAAGTTAATCCCTGCCGGATATCCTCTTCCCCATACCCGGTATGGGTCAAGACCGCACGATTGTAGAATGTCAGCTTCCACTGGGGATCGGTCTCAAATACCATCTGGGGAAGCAACTCCACAAATTCCCGGTATCTTTTTTCGCTTTCCCGCAGGGCTTCTTCCGCCGCAGACCTATCCTTAATCTCTTGCTGGAGTTGAACATTGGTCCGATTGATCTCTGCCGTTTGCTCCTCCACAAGTTGTTTTAAGTTTCCCTGGTATTTTTTCAACTCATCTTCGATGCGCTGCCGTTCCGTGACTTCTTTTTCCAGTTGCAGGTTTTTCCCCCGAATCTCTTCGAGCTGGTCCTTTATCCGGCCATGAAGCTGGGCGTTTTCGAGGGCGAAACTGATCTCTCTTAAAAGGATTGCCGACAGCTCTTCGTCTTCGTGATTAAATATCAGACCATTTTCCTTATCGGCCAGATTCAATACCGCCGACACCTCGTTCCCGATGAGGATGGGCATACTGAGGAAGGAGGGGGATTTGTAGCGGGACTGGTTTGGTCGTTCCGTTCTGTGATCCTGCTGAATATCCGTCACCAAGAGGGGCTTCTTTCTTAACAGGACCTGCCGCGACAGGGACGTCTGCATGGGAATGCACATGCCTTTCTTCAATGAGTCATCCAATCCCTTGATGGCGGCAACACGGAATTGTTCCGTCGATGACTCGGCGATGAGGATCGATCCGATTCTTGCCTCTGTAAGCCCCATGGCCTTGCCGAGGATCATATCCATGATGTGATAGATATCAAGACTGTTTCTCGCCGCCTCCATGGATTCACGAATGGTAAGGAGTTCAAAGGACCTTCGCCGCAGATCCTCCGTTGTCTTTTCCAGACGATTCAACACGCGATGCAGGGAATTCGACAGATCTTTGAGTTCGTCCGTTTCCCTCTGCACGTCGGCATATTCGGCGTCTTGAGCATCTACATGCTTTACGGAGGAAGCCAGGGAGATGATGCGTTCAAACATCTGCCTGAGAATATTCAGGCCCCCTAGGACCATAAGGAATATAAAGGCGGTAAGAGCAAGCTGGTGGGTATTTAAGAAAACACCGTGTTGATGAAATGTATAAAATAGCACCAGGAGTGGGATAATAACCAGGAGGAACTGGATGATGATGAGTTTTCCCTGAATGCCCATATTTTGTATGCTAAAATGCTTGAAGTAATTCTTATCCATAAGCATGGCTCCCGAAAAACCTCTATGATTAAAGACAGGACATATTACCTTGGTACTGATTTAACGGAAGCGAAATGTAATGTCAAGCCGATAATATATTTGTCTCACACCCATAAAGCAATGAAATATTAAATGATTGACAAATTTGTCAGGGTCGGTTAATCCGAATCATCAGGAACGCAAAGAAAAGGTCGATCCGAATCATTTTGATGACTTCTCAAATACGCCATTTAAGCTCTTCGTCTCGCTTGGGGATCTTTTTTATCCTTTTACCCGCCCTGATCTTCTTTTCCGCAGGATACAGTCACAGTGAAGAATCCAAAACAGACAAACGTCCCCGTATTGGTTTGGTCCTAAGCGGCGGGGGCGCCCGGGGGATCGCCCACATCGGTGTCCTGAAGGTCCTCGAAGAGATGCACATACCCATCGACTGCATCGCCGGAACGAGCATGGGAGCCATTGTCGGCGGCCTCTATGCGGCGGGCGCTTCTCCTGCCGATCTGGAGAAACTCGTCACCAGTATCCCGTGGAACGAAGCCTTTACGGACAAACAGACCGCCGACAAGCTCTCCTTCCGTCGTAAAGAGGATAGTCAGGCTTATAAAATAGACCTGAATCTCGGCATTCGGGATGGTCGCATAACAACATCCAAGGGCCTTGTCCAAGGACAGAACCTGAATCTGCTCCTGAAAGAAATCCTCTTGCATACTGCGGACATCAAGGACTTTGACAAACTCCGTATTCCCTTTCGGGCCGTGGCCGCCGATATCGAAACGGGACAGGCGGTGGTTATCGGCGCCGGGGACCTCTCCGAGGCCATCCGGGCCAGTATGTCCATCCCCGGCATATTCGCCCCCATGGAAATCAGGGGAAAGATGCTCGTTGACGGCGGCATAGCCAACAATCTCCCCGTCGATGTAGTAAGAAGCATGGGAGCGGACATCCTGATCGTCGTCGATATCGGGACCCCTCTCCGGACGAGGGAGGGGCTGAATTCCCCCACCAGCATCACGGCTCAGGTCATGACCATCCTTATTCAGAGAAATGTCCAGACCCAGTTGCAGACCCTCAAACCGGAGGATATCCTCATCCAGCCCCAACTTGGCAATTTGGGGACCACCGACTTCTCAAAAGTATCCGAAGCCATGAATATCGGGCAGGATGCGGCAAAACAGTTTACAGACCGACTGACCCGGTTGGCCGTGCCCCCCGAAAACTTTCAGGTTTATCTGGCCCGTCAGCGGCAGCAGCCGGTAGAGCTGCCGAAGATTGACTATGTCAAAGTTGAGATAAAATCCCAAATAATTCCCGCCGACGCCAAAATCATGACGCCGACGAAAGGGAAGAATGCCGATGATATCAATCTGGATTTAAGCGCCAAGCTGAAACAGATGACCGGCATCCCTACCATAGTGGAGAATAGATCCAAAGTTTCCCCCAAGGTCCTTGAGGCCCAGATAGAAACAAAGGCCGGGGAAAAGCTTGACCTGGAAACCCTCAACAAAGATATTAACCGTCTCTATGGTCTCGATACCTTTGAGCGGGTCGATTTTCACCTCGCAAAGAAAGACGGCAAGACGGGCCTGATTTTCGATCCCGTGGAAAAATCATGGGGCCCCACTTACCTGCGCTTCAGTCTGAGCCTGGCCGACGATTTTAAGGGTGAAAACAGCTATACCATCGGGGGACGGATTACGAGGACGGAAATCAATTCCCTCGGCGCCGAATGGAGAAATCAATTACAAATCGGCGATCTCCCCCGTTTATTCAGTGAATTCTATCAACCCCTGGACTTTGGGACGCGCTATTTTATCGCCCCCCGCATTGACTACCGGGAGTGGAACGCCAATGTCTTCGACTCCAACAGCGGTAATGTTATCGCCGAATACCGGATCAAGGAACTGCTTGGCGGTCTGGATATGGGGCGGACGTTTGGAAACTGGGGGGAATTCCGACTGGGCCTCTTTCGGGGATACGGCGCCACCCGTCTCAACGTCGGCGATCCGACCCTATGGCCAACAGAAAGTTTTAATGTAGGCGGAATAACTTCGTCTTTCTCCTATAACACCCTGGACGACTTCAATTTCCCTCTCAGAGGGGCCGCCGGTGGGGCCAAGGTGATCTCCGGTATTCCTGAGATGGGGTCGGACAACAAATTTGCCGGTATTGATATCAGCGGGTTGGCTGCAAAAACGTGGGGCAAGATAACCGTCATCCCGAAGATTTTCTACAGAGGCGTCATCGATGGGAACGGAGAGATTCAGGACTCTTATACTATCGGCGGTTTCATGAATCTTTCCGGATACAGGCCCGAAGAACTGTCCGGTCAGCACGTTGGGCTTGCCGAAATAATATGTTACCGGAACATGGGCACAGTGGGGCTGGGCGATTTCCATACGGCTCTATATCTGGGTTTTTCCGCCGAAGCCGGCGGCGCCTGGCAGAACCGGAGCGACATTACCTTAAGTTCTCTCATCTATGCCGGCAGCGTCTTTGTCGGGGCCAACACCTTCATCGGTCCGGCTTATCTCGCTTACGGCTTCGCCGAAGGGGGGCGTCAAACAGTGGGCCTCTTTATTGGTCAACGCTTTTAAGAAACTGATCGAGCTTTTCGATCATCCCGTCATATTTCGGATTACAGGTCAAACGGCGGACCGTGAAGGCCTGCAGATTATCGCCGGAGATTTCACCCCTCCATATTGAATCGTCCATCAGGCACGTCCTTCTTTTCCCCTGGTCATTGCGGTAATGGAGGCAGCTTTTGTAACCACCCTGGTCACCGTAATGCCGGTCATCGCAGGGAATCGGAAGGGCGACATGAGAAAAATCCAGCACCTTTTTGTCGGCAAAAAAACTGTTTTCATTGTAGATCTTCCCGCCGAACAGTCCCTCCTCCATCCTTTGCGGGTTTTTCCCATAGACCACCAGCACATTCCGGGGAGAAGAGGCGTATTTTTCCAGGACAAACAGGGCCCGTTCCGGATCGATGGTAATATCCTCCCGCGACAGGGCGGCAAAGACGGGGGCTTCGATGCGCCTGCCATGCTCGAAAAGGGCATCGATCTCCTGGGTTAACAGATAGATCTGATAGGCGGCGTTCACGGCAAAGGTTTCATACTTGGCATAATCCACATCATCCTGAATATCGCCGACCCAGTCTTTGACCCCGCTGAGCATCCCTGCCAAGGCAATCCTCTTGTCCTTGACCGCCAGAGCGGGAGAAATCAGAATCAGTCCTTTGATTTCCTTATCTTTCATGCTTTCCAGGACGCTCAGGGCGGCGCCGGTGGAAAATCCGCCCAGGAAGAGATCCGTAACCTCCCCTTTCATACCCCGGATTCCGTATTGGGCAGCCCGTATCCACTCCTGGTAGCGGATGTTAAGCAGATCTCCGGGAACTGTCCCGTGCCCGGGCAGGAGAATCGTCCGAACAAAAAAACCCTGTTTTTGAAGGTGACGGGCAAGGGGTTGAAGCAGGTAAGGCGAATCGGAAAGGCCATGAATCAGCAGGATTCCCTTCCGGTATTTTCCATCTTTTCCTTTCGGGAAGCTCCCTTCGTCCGGGCGCAACTCAAAAGGCATGTTGGCCTTCAAGACCACCTCCCAGTTGTCGTCATGGATGTCCACCCGGGCTTTGATCATCATCTCCCGGGTCTTTTGAAGATATGTTGCAAAAGTGGAGTTTTCCGCAACGGCAAAGGTCGAGTTCAGACCGGAGGGCTGTAGGCGGGGAGAAGGGGTTGCGCAGCCGGTAATCACCATCACTGACCCCAACAGGAGCAGGAAAAAGCGTAGATAACGGGTCAAAGACGACAGGTCATTTACAACGAAATAATGAAAAACCATACAGCCCCCTTATGAATGCTTCATCTCCCGGATATCGTCCAATTCCCGGGACTCGTCCAGGCGTTTGCCAACCAGGTCCGCCAGAGACACGTCAAATCCCAGATGCCTGCCAAGAATGATGGTCAAATCGGGGTATTTCTTTGCTTCCGTCCGCATCATGGCCGGGATATCTTCGCGAAGATGGATCCCCAAGTGAAGGAAATAGGGCATAACGATGATCTTATCCGCCCCCTCCCCAACGCATTTCTCAAGAATCTCTGGGAAGTGCGGGCCAAGCTCAGACATGTAACAGGTTTCAATCATCGCTCCGGGACGCTTTTCCTTCAGCCATTGGGCAACTTTTTCCATACCCTCCCCTGCCCCGGGAACCCGGCTTCCGTGCCCCATAAGAATGACCGCTTCTTTGCTATAATTATCTTTCATACCTAAATGTACCTCTGAATGCTTTATTTCCTTCGCTCTCCCGACAACATCCCAATGAATCCCCCTTTGTCAAAGGGGGGTTAGGGGAGATTTAAATTCCACCCTTTTGGTCATGGTTTTGGCAATCCAATCAGAGGTCATTCTCTTTCCGGGGAACCGGTTGCACAGCCAGAGAACACAAGGCGTGGATGACGCTGACTGCCAAGGGGCTTCCACCCCGACGCCCTGTCAAGGTAATGTAGGGGACGCCGAGAGACATGAGTTCCTCCTTGCTTTCGATCACATGGACGAATCCCACCGGCATGGCAACGACCAGGGCGGGACGTAGCCCCTCTTCCATGATAAAACGATTCAGTTCCAGCAGGGCCACCGGGGCGTTGCCAAAAACGGCGATACCGCCGTCGAGGACCGCCTTTGCCTTGCGAACGGCAAATAACGAGCGGGGAAGACCCTGCTCGCGCGCCTCTCGGGCGACGTCGTCATCGGCAATATGGCAATGAATATAATCCCGTCGGTAATGGGGACATACGGAGCGCAGGCGATCCAGAGACAGACCATTGCGGATCATATTGGAGTCCACGTAAAGCGGACATCCCTTCTTCAAGGCCGCCTCCGCAGCCGTGATCGCTGCTGCGGAAAATCGTACATCCCCCAGGATGCCGAAATCGCCAACGGTATGGATCATCCGACGGACCACTTCCCACTCCTGAACAGAATAATGGTGAGACGGCGCCTCATGGTCAATGACGGCAAAAGAGCGGACCTCGATATCCGCCCCGCTCAAGGGTTTTTCATAGAGGCCATAGATCAAGGGTTTTTTAAAGTCTGTCTTCTCATCCATGTAGAAACGTAATCCGTTCTTTCTTTGTCGTTCGGCCGACTTACACCAGTCAGGTTCACCGGGACTTCCTGCATAAGGCCAGAAACGCCTCCAGGGCCGCCGGTCGGCTGGCAAGATGTAGGTGGACATAACTGGCCAGGATATTCCCCTTTTGAAATCCCTCCTGGTAAACCGCATCGGTCCGCCGATAGGTCATATTATAGACAGGCCGCCACCCCTCTTTGTCTGCCGGAGTCACCAGCAGTTCCGAATAGTGAAATTCATGCCCCCGGAGGAGGTCGCCTTTCTTTCCCCAGAGGCTGTCCTCCCTGAAGGCGACCTCTACATAACCCAAGGACTTGATCCGGTCAAGCATCCTTGTCCTTGCCGGGACAAGCCCGACCATCGGGTAGGAAATCTTGTCCCTGGTTTCAATCCCTTCGGACAGGTACATCAATCCCCCGCATTCCGCATAGACAGGCCGGCCCAAGCGGGCAAATTTGCGAATGTCTTCTTTCATGGCCTCGTTTCCGGCCAATGTTTCCGCATACTCTTCCGGATAGCCGCCGCCTATGTACAGTGCGTCTATCCCGGCGGGAAGTTTCGCCTCCCCCAAGGGCGAAAAGGGAATAATGCTGCAACCACGCTTCGTCAATTCATCAAATAAATCCTGATAGTAAAAGTGAAAGGCATCATCACGGGCAACGCCGATGCATATGGCCTTCTCGTTTGACGGATTGATTTCTTGATTGTTCCCAAGGGAAAACAAACCGGCGCTCCCGGCAATCTGTAGGATATCATCGAGGGAAACCTGGCGCGCCACAGCATCGGCCAGGGCGTCGAGGAACAAAGGCGAGAGATTATTGGCATTCGCCGTAACCAGTCCCAGATGGCGACTCGACAGGGCGGGCAAACCGCCCTTTTCGATCGCCCCCACGAGCCTTGAAACTCCTGAACTTTCCAGGCTTCTTTCCACCAGCTCGGCATGACGCCTGGAACCGCAGGCATTGGCGATGACGCCGGCGATATGGACCCCTTCATGAAAGGTCGCAAATCCTTTGACCAGGGCCGCAATGCTTCCGGCCATCCCATAGACATCCGTCACCAGAATAACCGGGGAGTTGAGCCACACGGCAATTTCGGCGCTGCTCCCGGCAATGGAATCGGGATAGGCCCCGTCGAATAGTCCCATGACGCCCTCAATGATGGAAATATCGGCGTCCGCGCTCACCCGGGAAAACAATCGGGTCACGTATTCCTGATTGCTCATCCAGCCATCGAGGTTATAGGCGGGGCGCCCCGAGGCCACCGCATGATAGGAGGGATCAAGGAAATCCGGCCCTACCTTGAAGGTCTGGACCCGCAGCCCCCGCCGCTTCAGAGCGGCAATCAGCCCCAGGGTTACCGAGGTTTTCCCGACGCCGCTGTGGGTCCCGGCAATCACAATACGTGGAATCATCGTTCGTTCTCCTGAGGCTTTTTAGCAACGCTTTGCTCGATAGTAAAGTCTTTTATGCGAAGCGCTGCTGCCCCTGTTGCGTTTTTTCTTGCTATCTTTGGCAGGATAAGTTTATGCTATGTTATAAATCACGTATATTACCGGGCAGCTAATTCTCCGTTGCCGGAAGAGAGAAAACATTCATATGACCGAAACAGAAACAAACGTAACTTCGGGTCCGCAAGCAAGAACATCGGAAGGGGAAGCATCCGCCACAGCATCCGAGGCCCCATCACCCCTTCCCGAGCAGGAAAGTCGCCCCCCCCGCCGTCGTCCTCCCCGAAAAAGGAAAAAGCAACCGGTTTCCACCGAAGATTCCCCCGTTCTTGCCGATTCCCCAATCATGGAGGAACGCTGGGAGCCTAGACAGTTCAAGGTTCTCCCTGTTGAGGGCAAAACCAGGTTTCACGACTTCGATCTTCCCAACCCGCTGATGCACGCCATTAGCGATCTCGGCTTTCAGTATTGCACCCCGATCCAGGCGGAAATCCTTCCCAGCACCCTTTCGGGAAAAGATGCCAGCGGCAGAGCCCAGACCGGCACGGGAAAGACGGCTGCCTTCCTGATCGCCGTCATTACACGTCTTATGAACCATCATCACCCGGAAGAAAGACCCCACGGAACACCCCGGGTACTGATCCTTGCCCCTACCAGGGAGCTGGTGCTCCAGATCTCGGAAGAAGCCCGCCAACTCGTCAAATACTGCGGACTAAAGATCATTTCCGTGTTTGGCGGGATGGATTACGATAAACAGCGCCATCAGTTAGCCGCCGGTCCCGTAGATATAATGGTGGCCACACCGGGAAGGTTACTGGACTTTCAGCGTCGCGGCGACATAACCCTGAAAAAGGTCGAGGTAATGATAATCGACGAGGCCGACCGGATGCTCGATATGGGCTTTATCCCGGACGTCCGCATGATCATCCACAGCACCCCGCCCCGGGAAAAGCGCCAGACCCTCCTTTTCAGCGCCACCCTGACCGGGGAAATTACCCGCCTCGCCTCCCAATGGACCGTCAACCCGGTAACGGTGGAAATCGCACCGGAGCAGGTGGCCGTCGATACGGTGGACCAGATCGTTTACATTGTGACGGAACACCAGAAATTTGACCTGTTGTTCAACATCATTACCATAGAGAACCTGGAGCGGGTCCTGGTCTTCTGTAACCGGAAAGACGAGGTCAGACGCCTCGCCGAGCGGCTGACCCGTTACGGCATCAACTGCTCCGAACTCTCCGGTGACATCCCCCAGGGAAGCCGGATTCGCCGCCTCGATGATTTCAAGAGCGGAAAGATCCGGGTCATGGTCGCTACGGATGTAGCCGGCCGGGGTATTCACATCGAGGGGATGGATCACGTCATCAACTTCACGTTGCCCCATGATCCCGAAGATTACGTGCACCGCATTGGACGCACCGGCCGGGCGGGGGCCAGCGGCACTGCCGTCAGCTTTGCCGACGAGGGCGACGCCTTTTACATCGCCCCCATCGAGGCGTTCATGGGCCGGGAACTGCACTGTATCGAACCCGACGATGAAATGCTGACCAAGCCGGTAGCGATTTATCCCGCCAAGAAAAGCCTCCCCCGAAGCAGACGGCAAACCACAGACAGAAGACCACCACCACCCCGCTCTCGGCGGCCCCATTTTTAACGGCCCGCAAGGATCCTTTGAACCAATTTCTATGCTGGTTCGGCCGATCAATGAGTACTTTCAAATAGTGGATGTGTAGCAGCTTTCACACGGCAATGCTCAGACCAGACCACCTCAGTGGTGACCACTGCGGTAATTGTTTCATCTCGCAATCACCCATGAGATCAGCTCAATAGTGGCCGCTGCGCAGCCGGTTCTGCGGCACTAGCCCGGCCAAATCGTAGCCGGCCGCAACCCAGTACCCGATTAGCGGCTTATCGGCGAGTTCCAGCCGCGCCACGTACTTGGCGTTCTTGTAACCGAATAGCCTCGGCACGACGACCCTCAAGGGGAACCCATGATCCAGTGGGAGCGTGGACCCGGCGACCCCGTAGGCGAGCATCGTCCTCGGTTCGATAGCCACCGACAGGGGCAGAGAATCGTTGTACCGACCGCCTAAGGTTCGAATGTTGACATGGGTAGCCTTCTTCGTCGGACGCGATCGCCGCAAGATGTCGGAGAGAGCTACCCCGTTCCACGGCACGTCGTATACCGACCAGCCCTCGACACAATGAAAATCCTTCACCTGATCCGTGCGTGGGAGCGCCAGGATTTCGGAAAACGTGTAACTTCGAGGCTCCTCCACTAGGCCGCGAATTTCCAAACGCCAACGTGCTAAAATTGAGACGAGGTCCTGAGTATCTACAGTACGAACAGGCCACTTCGCGAAAACGCCCCCACGGCCGGTTCCTGGCTGAAACGACAAACCTTTTGGTGCCACGGCGGCGTAAGCGCAGGCAGCTATGAGATCTGTTCCGAGGGCAAGTACCGCTCCCTTGCCCAACCACTCCAGAACATCGCGACGCGAAAGATCTCGCACACCTGTATGTTCATGTTTTTCAAGCATTTCAGACTAACCTCCTCGCCGCAGGGCCACTGTCCGCCTCTCGCCCACGCCCTGGACTGCAGATATGATTGAAGGATGTCACTCCCCATTGACACTTCTACTTCAGAAAGCAAAAATCAAGTTGGCGCAGCCTTATTTTTGATAAAATATTGGCTTGAATGAAGAGAAATATAGAAAGTTTGTTTTTGCTTGTCAAGGGAT
>JAPLJZ010000081.1 GCA_026388335.1 Deltaproteobacteria bacterium | reverse complement strand
GTGCCTTAAACAGCGACATGATGCAGAATTTCTGGAAGGGGACATATCCACAGATATTTTTATGACCCTGTTGCCGGCCCTGCCAACCTTGGAGGCCCTGGTCTTGAACGGTATCGGCGAGCCTCTCCTTCATCCCCGCCTTGATGATTTCATTGGTCTTGCCAAAGAGAAAATGGACAAAAACGCCTGGATAGGATTCCAGACCAATGGTCTGCTCATGGACAGGGAACGGGCCATGTCGCTGGTCCGGGCGGGAGTGGACCGGATATGCCTTTCTGTTGACGCCGTATCCCCCGCAACCTTCAGTAACATCCGTCAAGGGGGAGAATTCAGTGCCGTCGAGGGAGCGCTTAAAATGCTCCATGCGGCAAAGAAAACATACAACGAGCGACTTGAAATCGGGGTGGAGTTTGTCCTGAGACGCGATAATATAGACGAGTTAGCGGAAACAATTCGCTGGGCCGCTTCTCAAGGCGCCGATTTTGCGATTGTCACGCAACTTTTCCCCTATCATCAGGCCCTCGTTTCCCAGACGACGTATGACGCCAACCTGGACGTTTCTATGTCCATTTTTCATGAACACATGAGCAGAGCCGAAAAAGAAGGCATTGATATCAGGCGCTATTACGATGTTTTCCTGAAATATGAAAAAAGCGTCGACGAAAAGAAAATAATTGCCTTTGTGGAAGCGTTGGTGGCGGATGCCTTACGACAGGGAATTTCATTGAATCTGCAGAAACTATTTTCGACGGATCACGCCTGGGTAGAAAAGATGGAAAAGGTCTTCGCCAGGGCACTGTCCGTTGGGACCGAGACGGGGATAAAACTCCGGTTACCGGAAATTATCCCCAAAAGCGCCCGCCGGTGCGAGTTCGTGGAGGAAGGCAGCATCTTTGTTTCCTGGGACGGAAACGTCCATCCCTGCTATTTTTTATGGCACCATTACCGTTGTTACATAAACGGCGTAGAAAAGATTGTAAAGCCCAAGGTATTCGGCAATCTATCCGAAAGAGGCATCCTGGAGATATGGAATGATCCCCATTTCGTCTCATTCCGGCAAAACGTCCTCCGCTATGATTATCCATTTTGTTTCAACTGTAATTTTGCCCTGTGCGACTACGTCGAGGGCGGCGACTTTGAGCAGGATTGTTACATCAACTCCGAACCCTGCGCCGTCTGTCTGTGGTGTATGGACGTATTCCAATGCCTGAAGTGAATAAGGAAATGCTTGATATCAAGCGGTAATCATAATAGGATTCTGAACCATTTCAAATTCATCTCATCCAAGGGGTAACCCCGACAACAAGGAGGCAAACATGCACATTAGATTCAAACTGCTCGGTGGCTTCATTGCGCTTGCGCTCATTGCCGCCTGCAGCACCACACCATTGGCCACCCAATTGCCCAAGCTCTCCATCGACCCATCCGAGGTAAGCGTCTCCGGCCTGTCCTCCGGCGGATTTATGGCCGTGCAAGCTCATGTCGCATACTCGGCCACCTTCAAGCGTGGCGCCGGGGTCGTGGCCGGCGGGCCCTTCTATTGCAGCGAAGGGTCCCTTGCCAATGCCATCGGTCGTTGCATGGCACACAGCAGTAGCATCCCGATTCCGTCGCTCGTGAACATCACCAACGAATGGGCTGCCGGCAATCTCATCGATCCGGTAAGCAACCTCAACACCTCCAAGGTGTACCTGTTCTCCGGCACGGCCGACAACACGGTGAAATCTGCCGTAATGAACGACCTCCAGGCTTACTACCAGAGCTTTGTGCCGGCCGTGAACACCTTCTACAAGAACACCCTCGCATCCGGTCACGCGATGATCACCGACGACTTTGGCGGCAGTTGCGCAACCACAGCCTCGCCCTTCATCAATGATTGCGATTTCGACCTCGCCGGCGAAATGCTCAAGCACCTACACGGCCGCCTGAACCCACGCAACAACGGCACGCTGTCGGGCAGCCTTACAGAATTCGATCAAACTGCGTTCGTCTCCGGACACGGCATGGCTAAGACAGGTTGGGTGTACGTACCGCAGGCATGCGCGGCCGGCGCCACCTGCAAGCTGCATGTCGTTTTCCACGGCTGCAAGCAGAACACAGCCACGCTGGACCAGCAGTTTGTGCGCAACGCCGGCTACAACCGCTGGGCAGATACCAACAACATAGTAGTGCTGTACCCGCAAACGAGCAGCGCCGCCCCCAACGGTTGCTGGGATTGGTGGGGCTACGACAGCGCGAATTTCGCCCAGAAATCCGGCCCGCAAATGGCGTCCGTGAAGGCAATGGTTACTCGGTTATCCGGTGCTGCGGTCCTGCCGCCGGCTACACTTCCGGTCCCCGTGGTCGTGAAATGAATTTAAAAAGGATAACGGCAAATGATATACTGATTTATATGATAAATATCTATTGATTACAGGTGTTTGGGTGCGACGATTGAGTTGATGATTTCCGATCTCTCGTACTTACGTATGTCTTCCCGTACTCAGTAAAACGTCGCTCTTGAAGAAAATGCAGGGTTTGAATCCGTAATCAACGATGTGATTTTCTCAACGATTATGATATGAATGGCAAGATTCTTTGAAATCAAACTTTGTAAGAGGCTGGGAGGAGTTCATTTTCTTTCTCATAATCAACTTCTGAGGATATATGGATTCCGCTTATCATGATATTACGGATCGAATACGGAATTCGAGAGATTTAGAAATCTTAATGGCAGTTACTTATTTGATAATAAAATAATATAGTCCATCATAGTAGTGGGAAAAAGATCCGTTCCGTATATTAACTTGTACGGTCGCGCTGCGCGCGACCGTACGGCGAGTTGTGCTTTCGCACTCGCCCGATAGTCCGACCGCGCGCTGATTCGCGCGGCCGAACCAATCGTTCGAGCGCAAATCCCGTCGGCCTCGGCATGCAAGCATGCCGGACCGCCGGTATTTCGCTCAACTCGCCGTTGGCTCCAAGGATTTTATCAATGTATGGACATCACGTAATTGAAGATTTGATACATTTAAAAGAAAACAATATCGTCAATGATAAAGGATTTAACCAAGGTGTTGACATCCTAATCAAGTCAATCAAAAATGCACAACATTTTCACTTAGGTTCTTTTCACGAATTCATCCTGCCTTTACAAAACATATTTGATAATAAATCGAGAGTTTTCTTTGGCGAGTGTGCCGAACATGTCCGTCTGCCATATAAAACTTGTTGGTTTGAATTCCAAAACATAGCACCGGATGTACCAATTACAGAAGATGTACCTAAACGAGGTATTTTGGTCATTGAAATTGAGAAAGATTTAATTTGGGTTTGGATTGTGTATTGTCCAACGGTTTATAAAAAATGGGTGGTAAGCCCTCAGCAGTATTTTATCTCAATTGGAAAAACTATTTACGATCATGAAATATTACGTGAAATGGTAACTACGTCTCTGAAAAAGAGTGGTGCTTCAGATTTGGTAATTCAATCATATTATGAGTCAAATATTTGGCCTCAGCCAATGATTAACAACATGGATGTTTCAACTTCACAAGGTTTAATAAAAGATGATTACCGAGATTTTGTAGCATTAAATGCAGCTTTAATGTTGCTTAATTGTAAAAATGTTGTTTTAGAAGATGTCCCTCCACCTGAAAAACTGAATAGGAAAAGAAATAAAAAAGGTAAACAAGAACTATTTACATACAAAATTTTAAAATTAGTACTTCCTTCGGAATCCAAACAGAACAGCGAGTATCTTCCTTCTGGAATCAAAGTTAGAATACACCTGTGCCGTGGACATTTCAAAAACTACACAAAAGAATCCCCTCTTTTTGGCAAATACACAGGCTTATATTGGTGGCAATCCCACGTCAGGGGGGATAAAAATGAAGGTATGGTGGTTAAAGAATATAAAGTTACAACGAAAACAGAATGAAAAAGCCAACATGTCGCTGGTGAGGACGGCGGTTAGCAATATGAAGGATAAGAAATGGAAGTAGTTATTGATGCTTCAGTGCTAGCTGATATCTGGATAAAAAGCCGCCCTCGCCATCAAATTGCCTGTCAACTCACCCAGCGCATTAAAAAGGACCGCATCGATGTGATCGTACCGATGCATGCAATTTTGGAGTTGAAGTGTGCCATTGATAATGAACGTCAATCGCTTGGGAAGGGCGATCTCAGTAAAGATGTCTTTAGCGAAACGGATCCGTTGGAAATCACAACAATATCTATCGACCAGCCATTTATGAGGAATTACTTCGACTTGTCGGTTCCGTATATGAAGGCAGGTGACCTCCCCTATGTCCTGATTGCCAAGAAGAGACAATGCCATTTGGTAACTGAAGATAATAAACAATGCAAGGCAGCCTCATCGGCTGGTGTAATCGCTCTTAAGATCGAGGCTTTTTTAAAAGTTCTGAATTGCTAACCAGCGGCTGCACGAGGACCGCTCGTTACACTCGCGGCCCGTGAGCCGCGCCGTTGGCATCGTGAAAAAAAGTTCTTTGACATACCAAACAGCTACACGTATAATGCACGTGTATTGGAGGTGTGCTATGCAGAAAAAATTAACCATAACAGTAGATGAAGAAGTATATGCGGGACTCCATAAGATCATTGGGCCACGCAAAATCAGTAGATTTGTACAGGAAATAGTTCGTCCTCATGTTGTGCGTCCTAATTATGAGTCCGCTTACGCTGAGATGGCAAAGGACAAAAATAGGGAAAATGAAGCCCTGGAGTGGGCTGAAAATACCTTCAAGGATATGGATCATGAAGCGATGTGAAATCTGGTGGGTAAATTTCGATCCTTCTGTTGGCGGGGAAATCAAGAAGAAACGTCCTGCCGTAATCATCAGTAATGATGCGTCAAATAAATTTCTCAATAGAGTTCAGGTTGTTCCTCTTACGAGCAAAACAGATCGTCTCTATCCCAGTGAGGCGCTGGTGGTTTTTGATGGTAAAGAAAGCAAGGCAATGGCGGATCAATTGGCCACGGTAAGCAAATTAAGGCTTTTTAACCGTGCAGGTGTTCTTTCCGAAGAGGACATGCGCGCAGTTGAGGAAGCCGTTAAAATTCAAATTGGCATCCATTAATAAAATGTCAACCAGTCAATCCAGCCGATCGCTACGCTCCGGCTGATTTCCACGTTGGACGTAAATAAAAAAACGAGAATCTAGGGAAAATGATTTTTTTAGCTTGACAAGGTATATACCAAGATATATATCAGACGTGGAGGTGCAACATGCAAACAGCTAAATTATTTCAAAATGGACGCAGTCAAGCGGTTCGTCTGCCCAAAGAATACAATTTTGAAGGGACAGATGTGCTAATTCAAAAGATTGGCGATTCTGTCATTCTCTTTCCTAAAAACCGCGTGTGGGAAACATTTCTCCACGGCCTACATGGGTTTACCGATGATTTCATGGAAAACGGGAGAGAACAGCCGCAAATGCAGGAGCGAAAGGGTCTGTAATGTATTTGCTTGATACAAATATCTGTATTTTTATCAAGAACAGAAAGCCTCTTTATGTCCTGGAAAAATTGCGCAGTGTACTCGAACAAACCGTTTATTTATCCAGCATCACGGTAGCCGAATTGCAATTTGGCGTTTACAACAGTCAAAACATTGGAAAAAACAGAATATCCTTAACTGAATTCCTGGCTCCATTTGAAATTATCGGTTTTGGTAATACCGACGCTGAACACTTTGGAATTATAAGATCACAGCTAAAAAAAGAAGGAAATCTTATAGGCCCTTACGACATGCTCATCGCAGCTCAGGCAGTTGCGCGCAATCTCATCCTTGTTACCAATAATACAAACGAATTTATAAGAATTAAAAATCTGAAACTCGAAGATTGGAAAGAATAGCGCCCAACAATTAAATCCAGCCTTAGACCGCTTACAGCGGCGGCTGATTTCTACGTTCAGCATTTCGATAATCTTCTATAACTCCAATCACTACCTGCCGTTTGCTTGTAGATGTTGTCAATAACCAGGATGCTTCATTTTCCTACTGAACACTTTTGCTCATTATCAAAAAAACTGCTACAAAATCACTCGCCGCCGGATTTTTCGATTCCATTTGTCGCTGTGAAAGCGAGAATATCTTTCAGCTTTACGTCCGGATGATGATACCGTTCATAGTTCGGCGTCTTTTTCCCGAATTGTATGGCTTCCTGTGGGCACCACTGGATGCAGGCAAGGCATTGCTCACAGTGATGCAGCCAGGCGGGCCGGTCTGTCTTCATTTTGATATTTCCACAGGGGCAGATATTTGTGCAGATATTGCAGGTGTTGCACTTCTCATCGACCCAGAAGCTTTTATCCATGGCGGGGACATAGGGGAAAGAGAGTTTGTTAAGCCAGGAAAAGAGAACATTCTGCCACAGGGGTCCTTTTTCAACCGGCCGTTGCTCCCGTCTGGCAACCATGACGGCGATCCTGCCGATCTTTTCCCTTGCCGCGCTGATTTGCTGCCGGCGCTTGGCCTCCGGTCCGGGCCCGCCCCAGGGGATGTAATTGGACGGCATGGCCAACTCAAAACCCGCCGAAAGTAATAATCCCTTGTCATTCATCAGTTTTCTCATTTGCAGCAGGGTTGCGGCAACTTGGCCGGCGTTCACGGCGATGGCGAAGTAGTATCTGTCAGGATCAACAGCCAGCGCGTTTATGAAGGCGATCACCTTGCGCGGCAATCCCCATATATGGACAGGGAAGATGATCCCCACCGCCTCGGCCCCGCTCCGGACCGGATCACTGCCGGTTCGGGAAATGGGGTATATTCGGGCTCCCCCCAGTTCGTCTGCCAATGTTCGGGCGGTCCAGAGAGAATTGCCCGTGCCTGTATAAAAAAAGAGATCGGTTTTCATGAATATGTCCTCGCGGATAGTAGTCTAAACAATAATGGCAATTTGCGGCCAATGTCAACTTGTTTTGGCAACCCATCAATTGCGCTCTTCAAAAGCCTTACTCAAGAGGTGTGAACATGGCTGTAATAATTTTCTTATCTTATGTTGACCGGCGGTCAGAAATCTGATAAAGGTCTCCGGCGGTTCAAGTAAGGAGTAAACAGTGATCGATCTTCACACCCATAGTATTTTCAGCGACGGTGAACTGATTCCGGCAGAACTGGTGCGGCGGGCCAAGGTAAAAGGTTATCGTGCCATCGCCATTACGGATCATGGCGACGCCTCGAACATCGATTTCATAATTCCCCGGATAGCCCGAATCTGTAAGTCCTTGAGCGACGCCCACGCAATGGAGGTAATTTGCGGGATCGAGCTGACCCATGTTCCGCCGCAGCATATTGCGAGACTCGTAGCCGAGGCCAGATCCCTTGGCGCCCGGATCGTTGTTGTCCACGGCGAATCCATTGTGGAACCCGTAGCGCCGGGTACAAACAGGGCGGCCCTGGAAACGGATATCGATATTCTGGCCCATCCGGGACTGATTGCGGAAGAAGATGTTATCCTGGCAGCGGCGAAGGGAATCTACCTGGAAGTAACCACGCGGCGCGGCCACAGCCTGACCAACGGGCACGTGGTCAGACTGGCGCGGCAGTATGGGGCCTCTCTGGTCTTGGACACGGATACACACGGTCCGCAGGACCTTGTATCCAAGGAGATGGCGGTGAAGATTGCCCGGGGGGCGGGCATGGTCGATGCGGAAATACAGCAGATGTTCAGTAATTCAGAAGGATTGGTAAAAAAGGCGGGAATCATTCCATGACAGGTGATCAATTATTGTGGGTACAAAAAATGAAAAGCGGAATGGCCGTCTGAAGATATGTTTATTGACCTATCGGGGGAATCCAACGTGCGGCGGACAGGGCGTCTATATAAACTACCTCAGCCGGTCCATGCGGGATCTCGGTCACGAGGTGGACGTCATCTCCGGCCCTCCTTATCCGGTTCTGGCCGACGGCGTAAAACTTCATAAACTTCCCGGTCTGGATCTCTATAATCCGGACCACCTCTTCGAAGTTCAGAATATTAGGGATCTCTTTTCCCCGCTGAATCAGATGGAGTATGTCTCCATGTGCGCCGGGGGATTTCCGGAGCCCTTCACCTTCGGCTGGCGTGTTTATCAATACCTCCGTACCGGACGCCATGACTACGATATTGTCCATGACAATCAGTGTCTTGCCTATGGCCTTTTAGGACTTCCCCGCCTTGGATTTCCAACTCTGGCCACGATTCACCATCCCATTACCGTGGATCGGAATGTGGAACTCAAGGCATCACCGAGCCTGTTGAAAAAGATCAAGGTCCTTCGCTGGTATGCCTTTATTAGGATGCAGAAACGGGTGACTCGCCGTCTTTCGAGAATCATCACGGTTTCGGAATGTTCCAAAAAGGATATCGGCCTGGATTTTCGGGTTGCCACCGACAAGTTCCGTGTCGTTCCCAATGGGATAAATACGGATTATTTCTATCCCTTGCCCAACATCAAACGTAAGCCCCATCATCTGCTGACGACCAACAGCGCCGATACGCCCCTGAAAGGGTTGCGTTATCTCCTGGAAGCGGTGACGATAATCAGAAAGAGCCGCCCCATTCACCTGACCGTCATCGGCGAACCTAAAAAGGACGGTGTTGTCGAACAATTGGTCAAGGATTGGAAACTTTCGGGAAATGTTCACTTTACCGGCAGGATCGGCTATGAGGAGTTTGCCGGGTATTATGCAGAATCTACCCTGGCCGTGATTCCGTCCCTCTATGAAGGATTCGGGATGCCGGCCGGCGAGGCGATGGCCTGCGGGGTGCCGGTCATCAGCACCACCGGTGGCGCCCTTCCCGAGGTGGTGGGGGATGCCGGAGTGCTTGTTCCCCCGGGGGACAGTCGCGCCCTGGTCGGTGCCATCGAAGATCTTCTCGATCACCCGCAAAAGCGCGAAGAATTAGGCAGGGCAGGTCAAAAGCGGGTTATGAACTCTCTGACCTGGGAACATGCCGCCAGAAAAACCGTTGAGGTATACAGGGAAACCATCGATGCTGACTGTCGATTTCAATAGACTGCATCTTGAGAAGGGCATGAAGGTTCTCGACGCCGGCTGTGGGGCCGGGCGTCACCTCTGTGAGGCCTTTCGCAAGGAAGGAGTAGATGTCGTCGGCATTGACCTGAAATGGGAAGATCTCTGCCAGGCGAGAGGCTATTTGTGCCTCATGGCGCAGGAAAAGGGCGGCCAGTGGTGCATTATGCAAGGCGATGTGACCCGTCTTCCCTTTGCGGACGGCACCTTCGATGTTGTGATCTGTTCCGAAGTCCTGGAGCATATTCCCGACAGTGGGGCAGCAATCCGGGAAATCGTCCGCATCCTAAAGCCGGGAGGCGATCTGGTGGTCAGCGTCCCCAGATACCTGCCCGAGCGGATCTGCTGGCTCATCTCCCTGGCCTATCATGAAGAACCGGGAGGGCATATCCGGATCTACAAGCAGAGAGACCTCCGACGTCTCCTCGAAGACGCCGGTACATCATGCGACCGGATTCGCTACAAACATGCCCTCCATGCCCCTTACTGGTGGCTGAAATGCATAGTGGGGCACAGGAATGACATGCATCCGCTCGTGAGACTATATAAGCGATTTCTTGAGTGGGATATCATGCAGCATCCGCCGTTTATCCGTACTCTCGAAAGAATGCTTGACCCGTTGCTGGCTAAGAGCGTTGTTTACTATATGAAGAAGGGATACTAATTTATGAAACTGGGCGTCGAACCCTGTCTGGAAATAGCAACTGTTGATATTGAGGGTCTGGCCTCTTTTATTGCGGGAATACAGAAGGATAACGGAGAAATACCCTGGTCCGCGGGGGGGAAGACAGACCCCTGGGATCATGTGGAGAGCGCCATGGGCCTGAGCGTTGCCGGACAGAAGCAACGGGCGGAGCGGGCCTATGACTGGATGGCGGCGACCCAACTGGAGGACGGAAGCTGGTGGTCTGCCGTCCGTGACGGCATTGTCGAGGACGGAACCCGGGACAGTAATTTTGCCGCTTACATAGCCGTCGGGGTCTTTCACCATTATCTGATTACGGAAGATCCGGAATTTCTGCGCCGGATGTGGCCAACGGTAAAGTCCGGACTTGATTATGCTTTGAGTCTTCAGTCCCCGGCCGGTGAGATCTACTGGGCAAAAAACCGGGAAGGGCAGGTGGACCCCATGGCCCTGCTTACTGGCTCAAGCTCTATTTATATGAGTTTCAAATGCGGCCTGTCCATTGCCGCTCAGTTGGGAATGAGGATGAACTCCTGGTCACAGGCCTTAAAGAAACTCGGAAACGCCATCAAAAATCGTCCCACCCATTTCAACATGATCAAATCACGATTTTCCATGGACTGGTATTATCCGGTTCTGTGCGGCGCCTTGACCGGGGCGGAGGCGAGGAAACGCCTCGACCATTACTGGGATAAGTTTGTCGTGCCGGGCTGGGGTGTCCGTTGCGTCTGCGACCGTCCCTGGGTGAC